>CAYHUJ010000001.1:0-66370 GCA_964360035.1 uncultured Candidatus Saccharibacteria bacterium
GCACTGCTGGTAATGTGGATTTTGAGGTGAAGTTGGTGCCATTGTATACGCAGGTGATGTCTGATTTTCCATCACGAACTGTAACAGATAGGTGGGCAAGATTAGATTACGGCATTGGCTACTATTCCAATTGTCTTACTAAGAAAAACCTCAACGATCCCAATGATTCAATAATGTATTCCAATATTGGCCGTTGCGGCTGCGCCATTACTTCAATGGTGATGGTTGGCAGATACTACGATATAAATATTGGTACCGATGGCACAAATGCCGATCCGGCTAATATTAATACTTGGCTAACAACTAATAAGGGCTACACAAAAGACGGCGGGTTATATTGGGGCAAAGCAATTGAATACCTTGGATTTATAGAAAACGGTGTCAAAAAAGTAAGATTAAGTCTTGACCATCATAACGCAACGTCCACTCTTACTGTTGTTGATAATTACATCACTTCAGCTAAGCCTGCGATTGCCTACAGTAGTAAATTCGGCCACTATTTTGTAGTTGACGATAAATTGCAAAACACCTATACCATAAAAGATCCTCGCTGGTACAATACAAAAAAACTGAATGATTCGGAAAATTTCGCCAACGAAGTTCGCGGCTACAATAACTATTTCGACACCGCAAATCTTTTTAGCTATTTAGAAACACCGAAGAAACTCACTGCCTCCATATATCTTTACCTTGCTTCTCCGGCAGAACTCCTTATTGTTGATCCATTGGGTAGAAAGCTCGGTAAAGACCCGATCGCAAACACCGTCTATAACGAAATCCCCGATGGCAGTTATACTCAAGAAGGCCCAATCATAACCAGCGACACTTCACTTGATCCAAATCAAATTCACAAAACAAAAGTAATTTATATTCCAACGCCCGTTGAAGGCAATTATGATATTCGGGTTATCGGCACCGACACTGGAATTTATGAAATTAGCACACTTATCTATGACAATCAGGGGGCTCGCAGAGTCAAAGTTCGGTCGGAAACACTCAAACAAATTTGAATATAGATTACAATCTCAATTTCACCCCTGACGCGCCGGAAAATATAACAATTCAACCAGAAGATATCGAGGCGCCGATTATCTCTTATACATTAATCAACTCGGAATACATCCTCAACTCATTGCCGGAAATCTTCAACTTTTCGGCTCAAGATAGCGGTGTCGGGATTTATAAAATCTCGGCAACTCTTGATGGAAATCCGATAACAGCCAGTCAAACTATATTGTTTGAGCAATTAGGGTCCCACGAGATCAAAATCACTGCGGAAGACTTTGTCGGGAACCTTGCGACCGAAATTATAACCTACGATGTTATTTATAGTTTTGGAGGATTCCTGCCGCCATTAAAATCCGATGGTTCGGGGGTTTATAAACTTGGCCGTACCCTGCCTATCAAATTTCATCTTACCGAGACAAACGGCCAGTATATTTCAACCGCAACGGCGCAATTATTTATTGCTAAAATATCTAACGGAATAGTTGGTAACGATAAAACGTCTCTTTCCACAAGCAATGCCGATACTGGGAACATTTTCCGATATGACTCAACCGATAACCAGTATGTTTATAACTTATTAACGAATACTCTATCGCCAGACTCTTGGCAACTCAAAATAGTTTTGGATGACGGGAAATATTATATTGTTGTAATCTCGATTAAGTAGAAATGAAAAAGCAAACTATCTTTATTATTGGTATCCTTTTATTACTTGCGATAACTATAATTATCGCTGTTTATTTCGTATTGGATAGAAAAACATTTAAACCAATAAAAATTTTTAATCAAGAACGAATTTCTGAAAAGGGATTAGTGGGTTGTTTGAAAGACGATGAAGTAGCGAGTTACGAAAACGATAAATCAGATTATGTCGGTGAAATTAGAATACTCATAAAAGATAAAATGAGCAGTAAAGTTGTTTCGACTTTCCAGATAGATAATGTCCCGCTTCGTAATGCACATATGATTGATCTAAGGAAATGCCATCTTTATGTATTAAGAAGTTTTAATTATGATTATAAATTATCTAAAGCTTTGCCGGGACTTAGCAGCGAAATATGGCGCTATGATTACAATGGTGTTGCCAACAAGATTTTAGTTTTATCTGGAGAAAGCGAAACAGGGGTGCCCGATGCAGGAGGTGTTCCGGGGAAACTTTATTCTTTTAATTACTCTTTTGATTTTGTTACTGACCCAAATGAACAATACCTCGTCCTCGAAAAAAGCTATCTTGGTAAAGATGACTACGCTTTGGTAATTAAAGAATTAAATACTCTAAAAGATTTATTAGTACTGAACCTTAAAGACGTCCTTCGGCAACACCCCGACGTAATTCCGGGTAGCTTTGGTCTTGGAAGATGGAGCGATGATGGCAAATATCTTTACGGAGACATTTTCCAAGGCGCGTTAAGTACGGCATACTACGTAATCAAAGCGGAAACATGGAAAGTTGATATTTATGCGGCTCCGTCAGACATTTTAGCAGGGGTGGAAAGGGCGATAAATTTCCAGAATTTGCACCTTGCATATGTAGATATTCCCACATTTACAGGATTTCAAGAAGTATACGAACAAATCATCAAAGAAGCTAAACGCGAGGGAAAACTAAAAAATTTATTTGTCTATAATCTCCGTACCAAAGAAAAAATTAAGATTACCTCTGCTGATCCCGAGTGGAGATTTGATATTAACTGGCTCTCCGACACCGAACTTCAATATGAGTTACCAAGTGGCGAAAAGAAAATCTACAAAATCAATGAAAATTAAATATATTCATCTAACTATCGCCATTATTGCGCCTCAACTATTTTTGAGCAATTTGGTTTTTGCGCGAATAAACCGATAAGCCATTTACATTTATATTTATTCAAGATAATTATTAATGTTTTAAAAAAATCCCGCCGTCAGCGGCGGGAAAAACTCACCCCTTTTTCATTTCCTGAAGCAGGCGGCTGATTTCTTCTTCAACCGCCGCGGCGACTTCCCGCCTGATTTTTTCCGCTTTCTTTTTTTCCAGCTCTCTTTTTCTCATCAACATCTCGTCCATTTTCGTCATTGTTTTCCTCCCCCCTCGTTCAAATCACGGGTTTTAAAACGCGCGGTTTTCTGTTAAAATAAGACGAATGAAATACGACATTATTACAATCGGCACGGCGACGCGGGACGTTTTTTTGACCAGTCCGCTTTTTAAGGTTTTGACCGACGTGGCGCATCTGAAAAAAATCGGTTTTCCGACCGGAGAGGCGCAGTGTTTCGCTTTAGGCGGAAAAGTGGAAATCGACGCGCCGGTTTTGACGACCGGCGGCGGCGCGACCAACGCGGCGGTTACTTTCGGCCGGCAGGGTTTTAAAGCCGCCTGCCTCGCCAAAATCGGCGACGACGCGATTGCCGGCGACGTAGAAGCGGAGCTTGTGAAAGAGGGGGTAAAAACGATTCTGAAGCGATCGGCGGCAAAGAGCACCGCTTTTTCAACGATTCTTCTCGCGCCTTCCGGCGAGCGGACGATTTTGGTTTATCGGGGCGCTTCGGAAGATCTTCAAAAATCGGATTGCGCCGCGCTTCAAAAAATCAAAAGCCGCTGGGCTTACTTCGTCCCAGGGGGAATCAAATTTGAAGTTATCGCGGGTTTGGCGGCGAAGCTCCGGCGCGCCGGCGTTCTTTTGGCGATCAATCCGTCCAAGCCGTACATCCAAATGGGCGTCAAGAAGTTGAAGCCGCTTTTGGAGAAAATGAGCGTCGTTATTTTAAACCGCGAAGAGGCGGCATATCTCGCCGGTTGCGATTACCGCGCCGAAGAAAAAATTTTTAAAGCGATGGACGCGATAGTGGACGGAATCGCGGTTGTTACCGACGGCCCGCGGGGCGTCAAAGTTTCCGACGGACGCGCGATTTATCAGGCGGGGATTTACAAAGAAAAAATCCTTGCCGACCGGACGGGGGCGGGCGACGCTTTCGGTTCGGGTTTTGTCGCCGGTTTGATGCGCGCCCGCGACTGCCGTCGGCCGACGGCAAGTGAAATTAAATACGCGATCCGCCTGGCTTCGGCCAACGCTACCGCCGTTGTGGAGAATATCGGCGCGAAAAAGGGGATTTTGACTCGCGGCGCTTTTGAGAAATCGCCGCATTGGCGCGATTTAAAAATTACCGAAAGGCCGTTATAATATTCAAACTATGATAAACGACGAAAAAGCGGCGAAGCTGGCGAAGATTCTTCGCGTTGACCAGCGCGCTTTGGCCGAAATAAACGATTTAATGGAAGCCGCGACGGGAAAAAGCGGCGTTTTGGATGTTGTTTATGATGAAAATGAAACGTTGGCGCAGAAAGCGCTTGATAATTTGGGATTGGGCCGGAAAGTGCCGGCGGTGGAAGTGTACGACGCCCTGATCAGCAAGATAGAAGCCGACGATCTGGCGATTTTCAACGCGCTGGACCGTCCCGATTTGAACGAACCGGCGGATTGCCAGCGCGTGATTGACCTTGCCTCTAAAATTACGCCGGTGGGAAAAGGTTTTTTCCTGAAAAGAGAAATCGCCGAACGTTTTATTCTGAACGAGCCGCCGCGAAAAATGATGGAATGCCGCGGTTATTCAACGGCTTCCGATCTGGTGGCAAACGAGGACATGCTGGAAGTCTTCGCCGCTTTGCGGATGGTGGAAGACCCCGGCTGGCTCAATAACGTTTTTTTCAAGCAGTACGAAAATCTCACCCCCGACGATTTTGAAGAGCGCGACATAAACGCGCGGGCGCTCCATAAAGAATGCGCGGTGATGGCGGAAAAATTCGTCAAGAAAAAATATCACAATATCAGCCACTTGAAAGAGCTGGGTGCCGTTTTCGTCATTCCGGTGGCGCTGGGAATTTCAGGAGAAATCATCCGCTCGGTTTCGCTCCTGGCGCACTACTTCAACGAGGTGAAGTTTTATTCGAACTTGTTCCGCTATTTCTCGTTAAACCGCAAGACCTTCGCGCAAAACGTCATTTCGCTCTTGCGGGGCGACGTCATTGAAGAACGCCTGCCGATTTTTCCCAAAGAACTGCGCCGGCCACGCTGGCTGATCGTCCAGCGCTATCTGGCCAAGGGAGATCCGAACGACTGGCGACTTTTTGAACCGCACGTCAATCCGGAGGCGCTGCACTGGCAGAAAGCGGAGCGGGGGATAAACGACATTGCCGAAGTAATGCCTCATTTTCGCAACGGCTTGGATTTTTGGAAAGAATTGGGATTCGTCGGCGATTTTTTCCAGACCGAAAGCGGCATTCCCGTTTTGGTGAGCTTCAACCTCGTTGACACGGCGATGTCGCTGGTTAAAGAAAAGGAGTTGTCAAAATATCTTTATCATCACCAGGAGGCGATGTGGAACAGGATTTTTACGGAGTTTATGGGCGAAAAGAAAATGGACGAACTTATTCGCGACAACATCATTAAAGGATATTTTGAACTGTAATCCTCCCGATTTTTATCTTATGTTTTTGCTTGACGTCATAAAAGAAACCGAAAAAAAGAAAGCCGCCGTCGGCCATTTCAACATTTCCGATCTCGCCGCCTTGAAGGCGATTTTTGCCTCCGCCAAGTCGCTGTCTTTGCCGGTTATCATCGGCGTTTCCGAAGGCGAGGCGGATTTCATCGGCCGGAAGCAGGCGGCGGCTTTAGTGAGCGGCCTGCGAGAGGAATACGGCTGGCCGATATTTTTAAATTCCGACCACACGCATTCGTTCGCGAAAATCAAAGAAGCGGTCGCGGCGGGATTTGACGCCGTTTTGTTTGACGGCAGTAAATTGCCTTTTGAAGAAAACGTCAAAGCGACCAGGGAAGTCGTGGAGTACGTCAAGGGCGTCAATGAAAAAATCGTCGTGGAGGGGGAAATCGGCTACATCGGCGGCTCGTCGCAGATTTTAAAAGAAATTCCGGCGGGGGCGGCTATTCGCGACGAGGATTTAACGACGCCGGAAGAAGCCGAGCGGTTTGTCAAAGAAACGGGCGTTGATCTGCTGTCGCCGGCGGTCGGCAATATCCACGGAATGTTCAAAAACGCGCCCAATCCGCGTTTGAATATCGGCAATATTGAAAAAATAAAAAAAGCCGGCGGCGTTCCGCTGGTGCTGCACGGCGGTTCGGGCATCAGAGACGACGATTTTCGGGCGGCGATAGCGGCCGGAATTTCCATCATCCATATCAATACGGAGATCCGGCTGGCGTGGCGGCAAGCTTTGGAAAAGTCGCTTAAGGAAAATCCCGAAGAGATCTCCCCTTATAAAATTTTACCGGCGGCCGTTGAGGGCGTGAGGGCGGTGGTGGAAGAAAGGTTGAAATTATTCAACGGGCTGGTATAATGGCGATATCGCCGAATAACGGTTATTTTGGGTCTTTTCGGGTTTAATATTAACGACAAATCGCATTTATATGGAATTAAAAGTTCAAAAAAGAGAAAAATTCGGGAAGCAACTGGCGGCTTTGAGGAAAAGCGGCCTTTTGCCGGCGGAGCTTTATGGCCACGGCATCGGCAATCTTCATTTAAGCGTTCCGGCCAAAGAATTCGCCAAAATTTTCAAAGAAGCGGGAGAAAACTCCGTCATTGATTTGCTGATTGACGGCGAAAAGCGGCCAGTGATGATTTATGACGTGGATGTTGATCCGCTGAAAAACGAACCGCGGCACGTTGATTTTCATCAGGTGAGAATGGACGAGAAAATCAAAGCCGAAGTGCCGCTCGGCTTTATCGGCGAGTCGCCGGCGGTGAAAGAAAAAGGCGGCGTGCTTATCAAAGCCCTTCACGAAATAAAAGTGGAGGCGCTTCCGGCGGATATTCCGCATGTCGTGGAGGTAAACTTGGGGGCGCTGACTGAAATCGGTGCGGCTATTCATATCAGAGATCTGGATTTGCGGACGGTCGGCAAAGTGAAGATTTTGGACGAAGCGGACGCCGTTATCGCGACCGTTTCCGCTCCGGTCGTTGAAGAAGAGGCGCCGGTTGTCGAAGCGGCTCCCGAAATCGTCGTCACCGAAGGAGAAGAGAAGCGCGCCCAAAAAGAAAAAGAAAAAGAGGTCGCGGAGTAAGACGGTCGCGCGCTCCGGAGATTTATGAGCCCGCTTTTACAATGACGAGACAGAAACCGAGAGTCGTAATGGATGTTCGCGGCAACGCGGATCCCTCCGTTTTTCGCGGGCGTCTTTTCCGGGTTAATTTATCATTTTCTTCTTTCAGCTTCCCGAAGGTTTTTACCGCTCTCAGCCGCGCGGGCCGCTGGCTTGTCGTCGCTTTTTCGCTGTCGGTTCTTTTATTCGGTTCGGTCAGCGCTCCGGTAGGCAATAATTTATTTACTTTAGCGGCCCAGCAGGACGACGAAGAAAGGAAAAATTTGGAAAAACAGCTTTCCGAACTGGAGTCGCAGATGGACGAATACGAAACCGTCATCGGCAGCTACCGGAAGCAGGGGAGCAGTTTAAAATCGGAAATCAAGCTTCTTGACGCTAAAATGGCCAAATTGAATCTTCAAATTAAAGCCGTTAAATTATCCATCGCGAAATTGGACGAGGAGATAACGATCACCAAGGGAAGAATAGTCCAGACGGAAAGCGAAATTGATTTCCGCAAATCCGCCATTGCCCGGATTCTGAAAGATATTTATGAAAATGACGGCAAGGGGTTGATGGAGATTCTTTTGATGAGCGACAAGCTGTCCGATTTTTTCGGCGACATCAATGATCTTTTGGCCGTTCAGGATAATTTAAGAGTGGCTCTGGAGCAGGTTGAAGAATTGCGGCTGTCCTTACTGGAACAAAAGAGCGAGCTCTCACTGGAACGTTCCGACGCTTTTGCTCTGAAAGAATACAACGACCGCCAGAAGGAAGCGGTAAACGCCACGAAGTCGGAAAAGGACAATCTGCTGAAAATCACCAAGGGACAGCAGGCCAAATACGAGGAAATGCTGGAGCAGACGAAAAAAGTCGCCGCGGAAATCAGAAGCCGGATTTTCCGCCTTTTGGGTGGCGGTGAATTGCCGTTCGGGGAAGCGGTAAAACTGGCGCAAGTGGCCGAAAAGGCCATCGGCGTGCGCGCCGCTCTCGTTCTTTCCGTTCTCACGCAGGAATCCGCCGTTGACGGCGTTATTGGGCGCAATCTTGGAAAATGCTATTACAATGACAAGCGCGATAACGCGAGCGGAACGGTGATGAGCAACGGCCAAAAAACCGCCTTTTTGGCGCTGATGCAAGAGCTTGGCCTGGATCCGGAAAAGACGCCCGTTTCCTGCCCGATCGCTTCCGACGGCGCCTACGGAGGCGCGATGGGGCCGGCGCAGTTTATGCCGGCTACCTGGGATTTATACAAAGACGCGGTGGGCGGAATTACCGGCGGCAGCCCGCCTTCTCCTTTCAATAATTTGGACGCTTTCACCGCGACGTCGCTTTATCTCAAAAACGGCCTGGACGGCTGCCGTCAGACGTACAAAACCGATTTTTCCCAGGAAAACTGCGCCGCCGCCAAATATTACGCCGGCAAAAACTGGCGTTCGTATATGAGCGTCGGCCGGTATGGCTATCGCGTCGCCGAGCGGGCGGTCAAAATCCAGCAGGACATTGACTTGATTGAAGCCAATTAAAAAGCGGAAGAGGTTGCTTCAATCTTTGATTTTTTTGATGCCGACCCAGATAAGGGCGGCGAGCGAAAATCCCAGAATTACAAAGCGCAGATAATCGTCCATCTGCGACCAGTATTTCGCCGTTCCGACAAGAATCGCCAAAAGTCCTCCAAAAGTGAACCCCAAAGAAACCGCTTCGGCCGTCGTTAAAATGATTCCGCCGGCGAGAGCGGCTACTCCGATGATCACCCAAACAAGAAAAACGTTTCTTCGGTAAAGATTATCGGCGGCTTCAAATTCCTTTCCGCACCGGTAGGCGGTGTCGCACCATCCATTCTGCCGGGGATAAAGAGTGGGAGCCGGCGCCGCTTCCGGATAGGCGGGAACGGCTTTCAGGGGCACCGGTTCGCCGAATTCCCGGTTGTCGTTCCATCGCTCGCCAGCCTCTTCGCATGATTCTTGATCGGTATGCTGACGAGCCGCTTTTTCTCCGCAAAAGTCGCCCCAGACGGGCTGTTTTTTATAAAGCGTGTCTATGCCGTAATTGACGAAAAGATTAAATACGACGACTATGGCCAGAACGAGGGCCGTTTTTTTGAAATTTATTTGCGGCAGTTGCATATTATTTTTCTTCTATTGAAACGGATGTTAATTTTACGGGATTGACCGGCGTCGATTTTTCGCCGAGAGAGTTCGTTTTAACCGGCGCCTGCGCTATGTTATCAACGGCTTCCATTCCGCTGACGACCCGTCCGAAAATTACGTAGCTTTTCGGCAGGGGATAATCCCGGTGCATTATGAAAAACTGGCTGCCGTTCGTGTTCGGACCGGCGTTCGCCATCGCCACGATACCGCGGGAATAATCGCGGGTTATTTTTTCATCGGCAAAGCGGTAACCCGGACCGCCGGTGCCGTCTCCTTTCGGATCGCCGCCCTGAATCATGAAGCCGCTGATGGCTCGGTGGAAAATCGTGCCGTCGTAAAATCCTTGTCGCGCCAGAAAAACAAAATTATTTGCCGCTATGGGTGTTTCGGCGGAGAATAATTCTATTTTCGCGTCGCCCTCGGAGGTTTTTAAGGTCGCGAAATAGCGCTTGTCGGCGTCAATTTCCATTTTCGGCGGCTGGTTCCACTGCATATTTGTTGTTTCTATTAATTGGTTATGGCTTGACGCGCCGTTCGCCGGCGCGCTGTTTTTTGGAGCAAGATAAATTTTTGATCCCGCTATCGCGGCGGCGGTTATCAAGGCGATTGCGGCGTATTTTATCCATCCGTTCATTTTCCGCGCGTTTTTTCCGTATCATCGGCGGAAGGGTAAACGTCCCCGTTTTTCTTGATTTGTTCGTCTTCGTAGGGAGCGGCGAAGCGGCGGTAAAATTCCTCCCCGATGTTTTTAAAAACGCCGCTGATAAGGGCGATCGCCCAGTAGCGTTTTTCCGGAATAGTTTGAAGCGCGAGCTTCGTACAGGCGTAATTTAACAAGCCGGCGAACGTTTTTTCGTCCCCCGTTTCTTTCGCCACGGCGTTTATTTCTTCGGCGAGTTTGGCGATGCGCGGATCCAGGCGATTTCGGTTGTTTTGGCTGATGTAAGGCATAATTTACGGAGATAAGTTATCCACAGTCGTTATTTTACTTGAATTTTATTTTTTGGTAAAGTTAAGCGGTTAATAATAAAAAGCTCCGCGTGTGAGGCGCGGGGTTTTTTGTTTTTGGCGGCGGTCGCATTCCGCCGCCGCATTCTAATCTTCGGACGTCGGACGTCCGAAGATTCTTGAATTGTGGTATCATTACTTTTATGGAAATTTATCATGTTCTTGACAGGGGAGTTGATAAAAGAAAAATATTTTTAGACAAAGAAGATTATTTTCGTTTTATTCACGATTTATTTGAATTTAACGATAAAGAAAATGCCGATCTCGCTTCCTATGTCTTTAATAAGCAATATTCGGACGTCCGACGTCCGAATATTGAAATTGGAAGGACTGATCGCAAACCGAGGAAATTATTGGTGAAAATACACGCTTTTTGTTTAATGTCGAACCATTACCATTTATTACTTACGCCGGCCGTAGAAAACGGGATCGCTCTTTTTATGAAAAAAATCAACGGCGGATATGTAAAGTATTTTAATGAAAAATATGAAAGAAAAGGGACCTTATTTGAAGGGAAATATAAAAGAATTATAATTAAAAATGAGGCGCATTTTATTCATCTGCCTTATTATATTCATTTAAACCCTCTTGATTTGGCGGCGCCGGAGTGGCGAGAGCGGAAAATTAAAAATTATAAAAAAGCGATAAATTTTTTGGAATCTTATCGTTGGAGTAGTTACCTTGACTACATCGGCAAGAAAAACTTTCCGTCCGTTACCCAAAGAGAGTTTTTGATGAATTTCTTTGAAAGTCCTAAACAATACAAAGAAAATATGATAAAGTATTTAGAGGAATTAGGTTTAGAAGAAATTAAAGATGTTTATTTGGAATAAAAGCAAAATAAATCTTCGAATGTTCAATCTTCGGACGTCCGACGTCCGAAGATTGGGGGTGGTGGTTGTTGCGACGCTTGTTTTTATTTTTTATTCCGGCGAAGTTTCCGCCGCTACGCGTACTTGGGACGGCGGGGGAGCCGATAACAACTGGTCAACGGACGCCAACTGGTCTGGTGATCGGGCCCCGTCTCTCAACGACGATGTAGTCTTTGACGGCACTTCGGTGAAGAATTCGGCAATGGACAGCGGGTTGACAATCCTAAGCTTCAATGCCAGCTCCACTTACACCGGAGCGTTGAGTATCGCCAATGGAAACACCTTGACGGTAACCGGCAACTGGACATATAACGCCGCCAATTTTGACGCCGGCACATCCACGATAAAATTTACCGGCAACACTGCTACTTTCACTCCCGGCGCTGTCAATTACTATAATCTTGAAGTGGCAAAACCTAGCAGTGGCTCCGACCTCAATATTTCCGGCACCGCCACCACTACCAATGATTTAATTATCAGCGCCGCCAACGATGACACCAATAACATCAACACCGGCACCGTCAATGTGGGCCGCAACGTCAGCATTACCAACGCTAATTTCGGAGGCGGCACGGCAACGGTGAACATGAACGGCTCCGGCAGTCAAAGCGTTTCGTCAAGCGGCGGCTGGCTACCTAATTTTTCCGTGAACAAGTCAGCCGGCACTCTTAGTTTGATTGGTACTGTTGTAATCGGAGGAAACTACACTCACACCGCCGGCACCGTTGACGCCGGCACTTCCACCCTGAAGTTTGTTGGCGGTACCACTACTTTCACTCCCGGCGCTGTCAATTACTATAATCTTGAAGTGGCAAAACCTAGCAGTGGCTCCGACCTCAATATTTCCGGCACCGCCACCACTACCAATGATTTAATTATCAGCGCCGCCAACGATGACACCAATAACATCAACACCGGCACCGTCAATGTGGGCCGCAACGTCAGCATTACCAACGCTAATTTCGGAGGCGGCACGGCAACGGTGAACATGAACGGCTCCGGCAGTCAAAGCGTTTCGTCAAGCGGCGGCTGGCTACCTAATTTTTCCGTGAACAAGTCAGCTGGCTCCACCACTATTGATAGCAATGTACGGGTGGGCGGGACATTGACGGTTACCGCCGGCGAGCTGCGCCACAACGCTTATACTCTACAAATTGACGGCGGAACGACGATTTCCTCCGGCGGAACGTTTTCCGATTACGCGACCGCTTCCAGCACGATTAAATTCGGTTCCACGATCACGAACAATGGAACGTTAATTTTGAACGGCGGAGGAACAAGTTGCGGCGACTTTGACTATGTTCTATTGCGTTCCACCGCCGACGGCACCCAGCGTTCCTGGTCCGGTTCCGGAACCTTCAACATCCAGGATGCCGACCTGAAAGACATGGGAGCAACCAGTGGTACCGTAACAGTTCGCAGCGGCACGAACTCCGGCAATAACGGCGGTTCGTGGACTTTCAACTCCAACTGTCTTCCTTCCGCTTCCTTTGACAACGATTTTTCTTCCTGGAGCTCCGGCAACGCTACCGTCAATTACAAACTGATTGACCCCAATTCCGACGCGTCCAATATCTCTCAAACGGCCGATTCAGGGATGGAATATTCCGCCGACGGCTCAACTTATTCGGACGCGACGCAGGGAACGGGAGGGGATGGAATGACCAGCCTTTCTTCATCCGCCTCGCCCGGAACGTCTCATTCTTTCGCCTGGGCCAGCGCAACCGACCTGCCGAACACTGAAGATCTAACCGTCTATCTGCGCATTCGTCCCAATGACGGCAGTGAAAACGCTTCCGACTGGGCGACCTCCTCCGCTTTCGCGATTGACAACGTCGCCCCATCTTCCGTCGGCGCCCCGACTTTCGGAACAATCACCTCTTCTTCCGTTGAAATCGTCAAGCCGACAGCTGTTACGGAAAACGGCTCCGGCCTCAATACCTGGCAGGCGAGAAGAGATTCGGCAACTGTCCTTTCCGCCGTCGCCACCACCACGGCTTCCGTCTCCGATTCTTCTTTGTCGGCGAATACCCAATATGCCTATGACGTCCGGTTCGCCGATTACGCCGCCAACGCTTCCGCTTACGGGACGTCCGCTTCCAAATACACCCTAGCTCCGACTCCGGCTAATCTGGCCGCCGTCGCGGCAAGAATTTCCATCACTCTTTCCGTTGACCAATTCACCAACGATACCGCCGGCTCGTCCGGATACTACTTCGTCAATTCCACCGCCTCCACCACCTCCGGCTGGATCCAGGCGAACTTCTGGACCGACACCGGCTTGACCTGCGGCGTTTCCTATTCTTACACGGTCAAACACAGAAACGGCGACGGAACGGAAACGTCAACCGTTTCTCTTGACGCTTCAGCGTCCGCCTGCCAGTCGGAAACGGCCGCCCGGGTGTCTTACGCGATATCCCCGCTGAGAATTTACGACGCGCCAAAGCCGGAGAAAGTTTTGCCTATTCCCGCTTCGGAAGTTTATCGGGACAAAGCGACGCGGATCGCCGAGCTGCAAACGCAAATCCGGCAGCTGCAAGCGCGACTTCTGGATCTTTACCGCTTCCTGCTTCAGGCGTTGATTAAAGAGCTGGAGGAAAGATCGGGACGTATAAATTTTTGAAAAGTTATTTCTTACCGGACAGTTTTAATTTGACGATGGCGATAATGCGGCGCAGATGCGCCGGATTTTTGATCAAATGGATAGCGTTGGGCAGAAGTGAAAGAACGATGATGGCGGCGATAATGGGAACGATGTAGCGGTCAACGTCGGGAATGACGCTGCCGAGAAAATATCCCAGAACAGTCAGGCCGATTGCCCATAAGACCGCACCAATGACGTTGTAGAATAAAAATTTTGAGTAAGCCATTTTGCCCACGCCGGCCATAATAGGGGCGAAAGTTCTCACGATCGGCACGAAGCGGGCGAGAATCATCGCCTTGGCGCCGTGTTTTTCGTAAAAATCCTTCGTCTGTTCAACGTGATCACGGTTGAAAATTATTGAATCCTCGCGCTCAAACAGCTTTTCCGCCATTTTCCGGCCGAAAACGTAGCCGGCGCTGTTTCCCAGTATCGCGGCGGAAAAGAAAATGGCGATTAAAATCGGCAGGCTCATCAGCTCTTGTGAGGCGAGGAAGCCGGCGGTGAAAAGCAGGCTGTCTCCCGGGAAGAAAAAACCGAAAAACAGCCCCGTTTCGGCGAAAATAATGGCGAAAAGGCCGACGTAACCGGCGGTTTTTATCAGCGCGATTAAATCTATGCCGAACATTTATTTATATTGCTTCAAAATTTGGAAATCTTTTTTCAGTGATTCTTTGGTAAGCGGATTATAAACAGCGACGGCGGGGTGGTAAAGGGGAATAACGGCGATTTTTCCGAAGGGCGTTTCCGCTTCAAACGGTCGTCCGTGAATTTTGCCTATCGTCATCGCGTCGTTCCACAGCCCGTATTTTTTCAGAATATACGTCATTGAAAAGCGTCCCAGCGCGGCAATGACTTTCGGCTTGATGATGTCTATTTGCCGGTCTAAAAACGGGGCGTAAGCGGCTATTTCCTCGGGCAGGGGATCGCGGTTGTTCGGCGGACGGTCTTTGACGATATTGGTGACGTAAACGTCTTGGCGGTCAATGCCGGCGGACGCCAAAAGCTCGTCCAGCACTTTTCCGGCGGCGCCGCAGAACGGCCGGCCGGTTTTCGCTTCGTTTCTTCCGGGCGCTTCGCCGATAAACATTATTTTGGCGCGGTGATTTCCTTCGCCAATGACCGGATAGGCTTTATTTTTGACCCTTTCGGCGTAAAGCGGCGATTTTTGAAAAGCGAACACCTCGTCCCTTATTTTCTTCAGTACTTCCGTTTTGCCCGTTTCCGCTGCCATACGGCGCTTATTTTATCACTAAACACCGGCGGAAGCCACTACGGAAATGGCAAGCCCCGCTTTTTCGCGGGGCTTTCAGTGCGTGTGGGAAGAAAAAATATCTATATACGTTTTTCTTCCCTCTTTAGTGAAAGAAAATGCCGCCCTTAAAATAAAGCGATGGCCGCACTCGCTTTTTACTTCCACGGCGACTTTGCTTCGCCCGCTTACTTCATTGATGTCCACCACCGCGAATTCTCCTTGGTGGATGGGGCAGAAAATACAAACCGGATTGTCGTCGTCGTCCATCACTACGCCGTCGTTGTTCACTTCCGATGTCATTTCGTCCTCCTACGCTCCTTTCGCGCGTCTCGTTAAAATACTGGCTTTAAGCTACGGTATTCGGCGGCGGGAGTCAATCAAGGCGGATAAAGTCGGCGGCGCGGCTTCCGTCAATTGGCGAACAGAAGCACGCCGCTCAAGGCGAAAGAAATAATAATGAGGATGATGACGGTTTTAGCGACGATGTTTTTCGTTTTCATATTTTTTTATTTTTTTTTTGATAATTACGCGCGTTTCGCTTAAATTTTTGACGGCCATCAGCTCGGAGCGGATTTGTTTGGCGCCGTCAAAACCGGAGGCGTAGGCTTTGAAATGCTTTTTCATTATAGCGAAATTCTTTTTGCCGCGGAAGGTTCTTTGGAACAGAGAGGCGTGTTCCAGGGCGGCGGCGAGTTTTTCGGCCGGCGATATCGTGGCGGCGCTTATCCGCTCGTTGAAGAGCCATGGATTGCCGAAAATCGCGCGGCCGATCATTACGCCGTCAACGCCGTATTTTGCCGCTTTTTGCTCGGCGTCGGACATGGCTTGAACGTCGCCGTTGCCGAAAATCAGTGTCCCGCTGCCCCGGGCGATTTTAACGGCCCTACCGATCGCTTTCCAGTTGGCCGGTACTTTGGACATCTCTTTTCTGGTCCGGCCGTGAACCGTAATGGCGGCCGGTTTCGCCTCCAGAAGCGCCTTTATCCATTTTAAAACGGCGTTGTCGTTGTAGCCAAGGCGAGTTTTGACGGAGACGGGGAGTCCGCCGGCGCCTTCTTTGGTTGCCGCGATGATTTTCTTGGCCAGCTCCGGATTTTTCATCAGAGCCGCTCCCGCGCCCTGCTTTTCCACGGCGCGGTCGGGGCATCCCATATTGATGTCTATGCCGTCAAATCCCAGTCTGGCGGCGAGAGCGGCGCATTTTTTGAAATTTTCCGGATTGGCGCCGAATAACTGAACGACGATCGGCCGTTCCGATTCCGTAAAGCGCAGGTCCGCCAGCAGTTTCTTTTTTCCCGCCGAACAAAGGCCGTCGCAGGAAACGAATTCCGTGAAAAAAACATCCGGCTTTCCGCGCTCGGCGATCATTTGCCGGAAAGGGGAATCGGTAACGTTAGCCATCGGCGCGAGAATCAAAATCGGTTTTTTGAGTTTTGACCAGAAGCCCAAAAAAGGGCGCGCGCCCTTTTGTTTGCGAGATTTCACCATTTCTTCAGCGTGAAAGAGCGCCGGCTATCGGCAGGCGGTCGCCTCGCTCTCTGACCAGCGGGCCGCGGGGAGCGAATCGCGTTTCTTTGTTCAGTTCTATCAGTCTTTCTTCAATGTTTTTTAGCTCCCCGTCAATGTCGTTTTCTTCAAGATATTGACGCACATGCGGTACTGACTCTTCCGGCTCAATTACTCCGCCTTTTTCGTTTCTACTTTCCGGAATTTCTTCTTTTTCGTCTTTTTCTTCGTTGATTTCGTTTTCGTCGATTTCGCCGTTTTCGTCCTCAAGAATTTTTTCCACGTGCTTTAACGCTTCTTTAGCCGCTTTAGCTTGTTGTTTCGCCTGTTGAAAATGTCCGGCTTTAAAGGCGTCGTTGGCGGCGGCAAAGTGCGTCTCAAAAATCTTGAAAGCGTCAGACGGCACGATCAAACCCTTTTCGGCCGCTTCTTTGACGATCTCTTCTTTGGCCGCGGCCGCTTTGGCTATGGCTCTTTGAGCGTTTTCCCTGGCGTCAATTTCTTTTTCAATTCGTTCCCCCTCCGATTCCACCGCCTCTTCGGCGATTTTTCCGCGTAATTTAAGGATTTTTCTTTCCGTTTTAATTTTTTCAAGGCGGTTTATCAATTCCTGCGTATCGGCGGCGTTTTCTTTTCGCGCTTCCTCGGCGCTGGTCCGCAGTTCTTTTTCCGCGCTCTCAAGTTTTTTTTCTTTGGTTCTGACGATCGTTTTCAGTAATTCTTTGCTGCCGTCAAATTTTTCGCCGATTGTTTTGGCGATGGCGCTGACATCGCGGCCCGTTTCTTTCTCTTTTTCAATGGTGTCGGCGGCGCGGGAAACGTGCTCTTCAAGGCGCAGTAGCGCGATGTCCAATCCGGCCGGATCCACGCCGTTTTGCCGGAGTATTTCGTCTATTTCTTTGACCCGCTCGGCGGCGAATTTCGTTTGTAGTTCGGCTTTGCGTTCCGCGCCGACGGCGACGGCCGCGCGGACTTCTTCCGTGAGCGTTTTGACGGGATAAAGAACGTCTCCGGGAATGCTGTTTTGGGAGGCCATGGCGGCGCTTCCGCCGCCGAAAACGGCGATGATGGCGAGCGTTAGAATAACGGGCATGGATTTAGTTTTTATTAATTTTATTAATTCGGGGACGGAAACGACCGTGGGGGCGGGGCGCGGATTCATTTTCATCTCCGCCTCCAGCCTTTCCCTTAATGATAGCAAAAACCGGCCGTCAACGGAAGCGCGCCTCAAGCTTTTCAATTCTTTGATTATTTTAAATTTCTCAAACATATCAAACATGGCGGAATTTTTCTTTTAAGGTTTTGATTTCGCGATGGATTATGACGTTGACGTGTCCGGGCGCTTTGCCGGTCAGCACACCGATTTCTTTCGCGCTCAGGCCGTCAACGTAGCGGTAAAGAACGATTTTCCGCCGCTCGTCGTCAATTTGCGAAAGATGTTTTTCAATCAGGCCGCGAAGCAGGGATTTTTCGGCGCGCTTTTCCTGTTTCGCTTCTTCCGCCGGCTCCTCGGAAATTTCTTCCAGAGAAACAAAAGCGCGGGGTTTTTGGCGGTAATGGTCAATTATAAGATTGTCGGCGATTTTATAGAAAAACGCCCGTATGTTTTCAATCTCTTTCCCCGTGGCGGCGTATCGCCAGGCCCTTAGAAACGTTTCCTGAACGATGTCCTCGGCCGTTCTTCGGTCGCTGACGCGGAAATTGACGTGCCGAAGAATGGCGGGGGCGCACCGGTCGTAAGCGGACAGGAATTTTTCTTCCATTCTCATTTTCGGGTTCTTGTTATAAAGACGCTGATTTGGCGCGGATATTACGCGCGCCGGCGGCGGACGTCAAGAAGCGGTCTCGTTTTCTCTTTTCCGTTTTTTCATCCAAACAGCCGCGATAATAATGAGCATCAAAATGTTGAGTGTTTTCAAGGGGTGAGCGACGAGGAAAAGAGGGCCGACGCCGCCGGGCAGATTAGCCCAGGCGCCGATGCGGCCGACGGCGTTTAAGACGGGAGCTTGCGCGATAGTCACCGCCATCAGAAAAATCATATTCGGTTTGCCGACGGTTTGGAATATCTTTTCGCCGAAAACGAGGAGGATAATCAGCCAAAAAATCGCCACGTGCGCCCACGAACTCGGGCTTAAATGAAGATTTTCCAGGCCCCGCGGCATTCCTTTGTTCGGCGCCGTGCCCGGGTAATTAAGGGGGTCGGGATAGGCGCCGACGTTTAAAGCGCTCGCCGGCTGTTTGTAGGTGACGGTGAGATTCGGGTCGGTGTCGTAATTAAGGGCCAGATGCGGGCCGACGGAAGCAAAAAGCAGGAGCGCGCCCCAGATGAAAATCAGCGCGCCGCGGACGAAGTGGAAGTGCGCTCCCCGCGGATTAAGCCCGAACTTTCCCCAGAGAGCCAGCCAGCCCATAACCATCATCGCGAAATAAAGAAGCGAGGGAGCGACCCAGGCGGCGCTGTGGGTGTTGAAAACGATAAAAACGGAGAAGCCGGCGATGGCGGCGGAAACGGCGACGACTCCCAGCTTGCGGACAATTTCAACAATGGAAAAGCCGGCGCCGACGGCGCTCATCGCGATGGACGTCATCAGAAGACCGATGGCGAAAAAACCGACGTGGGTATGGAAATTCACCAGCGCGGCGGGCGTAACGGCTTTATGCTGGAGCGTGAATTGGCCGAGGATGAAAAGTCCGAGAGCGACGGCGACCAGCAGGAAAACGGCGTAGGCGGAAAACGTTTTTCTCGGAACTTCAATTTCGGAAGCGATGTCGTATTTGGACGCCGGCGCGTTTTCGGCGGTCAAAAAAGGAATTTTAAATCCGGCCGCGAGCAAGCTAACCGCCGTCATCGCCGCGAAAAAAGAGATTTCCGTCAAAAAACCGAGAAAACCGAACGCGCTGACGTAGAAAGTTCCGACGGAGCCGAAATCAAGAACGAACGACTGAACGGCGTAATGCAGAATCATCAAAAGAACGTAAGCGGGAATGACGACGAAACATCCGCCGATGATTATTTTACGAATCGCCGGCTTCAGGGAAATGCTCGGAAGAATCAAAGAGGCAATCAGTATCACGACAGACCACCAGGAAACGTGGGCGTGAAGAGTTTTTAAATATTGGGGAACGGCCAGGCCTTTAACTAAAAATCCCCAGACGCCGGTGAGTCCCAAAAGAGGGGCGCCGATTAAAATAGCGGCAAGCGAAGCGGCGAAAAGGGGAACGCTTAATCCCAGTTTTATAGTTCTTGTTTCCATTTTGTAATTCAAGGTATTTTACCGGCCGATGGCGCTACCGACGAGAATACCGACGGAAATCGCCAAGCCGCCGATGATAGTCATCCGCAAAGCGCTGCGAGCGATGCTGACGCGGGAAATCCGTCCGCTGAGCACTCCCAAAAGAAGAAGCGCCGAAAGAGAGCATCCGACGGAAATCGGAAGAGCCGCGTCGCCGCTCGTAACGATATAAGGAAGAAGGGGAATAAGGCCGGCGGCAAAATAAGAAAAAAACATTATCAATCCGTCAAAAAACGAGCGGCGGAAAATGTTTTTTGAATCGCCGTTCGTCCGTTCCTCGTATTCCTCGGCCGAGCTTTCGGAAAGAAAACTGCCCATCGCCATGGAAAACGCCTCAACGAATATCAAAACCATTCCTGTCAAAATGATTGTTTCCCGCGGGACGTTTACGGCGGCGATGCCCGAAAGGAGGCCGACCGTGGAAACGAGTCCGTCTTCAACGCCGAAGATGAAATTTCTCAGATAAGAAGCGGTTATTTCTCTGGGTCTCATCGTATTTATAAAATATATCATATTTCGGCGCGTAAAAAAAATCCCCGCGACCTCTTCTGAAATTTCAGAAGAGGTCGCGGGGGAAATACCGCCGCTCATTCCCTGTTTAAAACTTTCGTTCCGGAGGCGATGGCGCCGCCGACGAGCAGAAAGATAATCCCCGTCGCGAGGACGGACTTGTCCCAGGCGCCGAAATTCGCCGCCGCCGTCGTCACGGCCATCAGAAAGAAAGCGCCGATAATGGCGCAAAGACGGGCGGTAATCCCGCCGGCGAGTGTTGCGCCGAAAGGCGGCGGCGGCTTTTTTTCCGCCGCGGCAATGATTCTCGCGATTTTAATTTCCAGCGCGAAGCAAAGCAACCACGTCGTGGCGGCGATGACGTAAAACCAGAAAAGCAATTTCGTTCCGTCGGCAAGCGCCGCGGCGGCGGATTCGCCGGAGAAGGCCGCGACAAAAAGCATTATCACGGTAAAACCGAACGCTCCGACTGAAGCGCAAATCATCGTTTTCTCCTTTCTTGTTTTTGGCCGCCATCGTTCTTTTCGTTTTTGCCGTTGTTTTCAAGAGCGAAAAGCGAACCGTTTAGGGCGAACGCGAAAAGAAACAATCCGGCGCCCGTTAGAATGTTCGGCCAAAGCCAGCGCACCGCTCCGCCTCCGCTTTCAATTGATTCGCTCAATAGATAAGCGGCGCCGATAAAGCATCCTCGGACGGCCGCCTTCCCGGCCAATTTCAGAAAAATATTTCCGCCGACGACCCCCGTTATTTCTTTCCCGCCGGTGCGGACAATGTCTATGCCGACGGCCAGAAACCACAAAATCGTCAGAGCGACGTACCAGCAAAACAGAAAATCGGCCGCGCCGAGAAACACGGCATAAAACGGTTCGCCGGTAATCAGCCAGCGGCCGGCGCCGTATAAAATCGCGATAGCCAGACCAACCATCTTCCGCCTCCTTATTTGGGGTGTTATAGGACTGAATTTATTAGAACGCTTTTTACCGCTCTTTTCAAGTCAATGTATATACGGAAAGGCTTTTCGGTAAAAATTAAAAAATTCTTTAGCCGCTAAAGAAGCGCGGCTGTATAGATTTTCGTAAATCCTTTGATGCCGGCATATTCGCGACGTTGACGATGAAAAAACTCCATAAAGCGGGGTTTTTATGGAGTCCGGAAGGTATCTGGCATTATGCGCAAAAATATCCTAAAATCATTTTCAATGAAGTATCTTCTTGGAGCGTTATTTTTGGTTGTTTCCGGCGCCGGATTTTTTTTATTTTGGCGGGCGGACAACGTTTCCGAGTTCGCCCTTTTTTCCGCTTCCACCACTCCCGCGGAAGTCCAGCCGGCCGGAAATCCGAAAAATTCCGAAATCAAGCCCGGCGCCGACATTGAACCGCAAAAACCGCTGGTAAATCCGCCGGCGAAAATAAAAGCGGTTTACGCCACCAGCTGGGTCGCCGGCACGCCGTCAATGTTTGAACGCCTCGTCAACATCGCCAAAACCACCGAAATAAACGCCATCGTCATTGACGTTAAAGATTACTCCGGATATGTCGCTTACGACATCAAAAATGACGCGGCGGAGCGGTATAAAGCGAAAGAAATCAGGATTCCCAAAATAAATTCCTTGATAAAGCGCCTGCACGACGGCAATATTTACGTCATCGCCAGAATCAGCGTTTTCCAGGACCCGCGGCTGGCGGCGGCCCGTCCCGATTTGGCGGTTAAAAGCAAAAAAAACGGCAAAACGTGGCGCGACAAGAAAAATCTTTCGTGGGTTGATGCGGCTTCCGAAGAGGCGTGGGAATATAACATCGCCGTCGCCAAAGACGCGGCCGGCCGGGGATTTGACGAAATAAATTTTGATTATATCCGCTTTCCTTCGGACGGAAATCTTAACGACGCCGATTTCCCTTTTTGGAACGAAAAATCGCCGCGCCGCGAAACGCTCCAAAAATTTTTTCGCCGCCTCAACGAGGAACTGTCGGGCATTCCCATCTCCGCCGATCTTTTCGGGCTGACGACCACCGGCGCCGACGATTTGGGAATCGGCCAGGTGCTGGAAGACGCTTTCGGAAATTTTGATTACGTCGCGCCGATGGTTTATCCGTCGCATTTCGCGAACGGCACTTTCGGATTCAAAAATCCCGCCGCTCATCCTTACGAAGTCGTCAAAAATTCAATGGAGAGCGCCTCTAAGAGGCTTGACGCTTTTTATAACGCGACGACGACGCGGGCGGAAATAAATAATTCAAATTCCGCGGTCCGCTTTTCAAAATTGCGGCCGTGGCTTCAGGATTTTGACCTCGGAGCCGATTATGACGCTAAAATGGTCAAAGCCCAGATTGAGGCGAGCGCGGAGGCGAAGAGTGCCGGTTGGATGCTTTGGGACCCGAAAAACGTCTATACGAAAGAGGCTTTAATAAGCGAATAAAATGGTCTACGAATATAAAACGGAAAAATTTTCCGGCCCGCTGGAGAAACTTCTGGAACTGATTGAAGGAAGAAAGCTGGACGTGTCCGAATTGAGTTTGGCGGAAGTGACCGCCGATTTTTTGAATTATCTCAAAACAATCGGCGCCGTTTCGCCGAAAATCTTGGCCGATTTCGTCGTCGTCGCTTCCCGCCTCGTTTTAATAAAATCCAAAGCTCTTTTGCCGGCTCTCCAGATCAGCGAAGAGGAGCGGGCGGACATCAAAGACCTTGAAAACCGGCTGAAAATTTACCGCGAAGTCAAAAACGCCGGCGTCGGTGTCCGGCGCCTGTGGGAGAGCCGCGCCGCCTTGTTCTCGCGCGAGCTTTTTACTAAACTGTCATGGTCGCCGGACGGAAAGTTGTTTTTTCCGGGTGAAAACTTAAATGCCGACGCTCTCGCCGCCGCCGCCAAAAATATTCTGAACATTCTTCAGGAATTCGCCCGCGAAACGGAGAACGTCAAGCTGGAAATCGTCACCCTGGAAGACAAAATGAGCGAACTCGTTTCCCGCGTGGCGGAAACGGCGCGTTTCGGATTTAAAGAACTGACCGACAAAAAAAATAAAATGGAGATCATCGTCACCTTTCTGGCCATTCTCCATCTTTTGAAAGAGCAGCTTATCAGCGTTGAGCAGGAAAACGCTTTTGCCGACATCATCATCGCGAAAAACCGCCCCTGATCTCGTTTATAAAAATTATGGAAGAAAACAAAAATAATCCCGAAACGGAAAAAATCACGGCCGCTCTGGAGGCGATTTTGTTCATTTACGGCGAACCGCTTGAATTCAAAAAAGCGCTCGCTCTTTTGGGAACGGAAAAAGAAAAATTATCGGAAGCTTACAAGTCGCTGGAGCGGTCTCTTGACGCCGAAAACCGGGGGCTGACGCTGGTTTATTCCGGAGATTACGACAGGGCGCAACTGGCCACCAAGGCGGATTTTTCTCCTCTGGCCGCCGCCGTCCTGAAATCGGAGTTGAGCGAAAACCTGACTTCCGCCGCCATTGACGCTCTGACCATCGTCTGTTACGCCGGTCCCGTTTCCCGCGCGGAAATTGACTACATCCGCGGCGTTAATTCCGGTTTTATTCTGCGAAGTCTGATGATTCGGGGTCTTGTTGACCGCGTTCCCCATCCCCAAAAAGGCAACGCCGTTTTATATCAGCCGAGTTTTGGACTGCTGAAATTGCTGGGCGTCGGAAAGGCGGAACGCCTTCCCGAATATCAAAAATTCCGGGATATTTTTAAAATAACGCAAGAGAAAAATGGAGAGGAGTAATTTTTTAAGTTTCGCTTTCGCGGCGACGGTGATGGCGTCCATTTTACTTTCGGGTTTTTTTGCCGGCGGCGAAAACGGCAATGCGCAAAATCCGGCGGATTTTTCGGCGATTGCCGCCGATAAAATGGAAAATTCCATTTCGGCAACCAGCGTTTCCGTTCCCGAGCGAAACGGCGAATCGTCCGGGCCGGAAGCGGCTTTTGTTTCTCCGCGAAGCGAAGAACTGACCGAAGCGGCGCTTGCCGGCGCGGCTCCGGTGGGTAAACTTTTTTCCGAAAAAAACGCCGGTTTACCGTTGCGCGACTCCGGCGTTGAAAATCCGGACGTCGGCGCCGCCGCGGCGGCGGCTTTTGACATTGAAAGCGGCTACGTTCTTTTTTCTTATAACGGCGAACGGCGCTGGCCGACGGCGTCTCTTGTCAAGCTTCTGACGGCCGTCGTCGCGATTGAAAAAATAGGGGAAGATTCGGCCGTTGCCGTCAGCGAACGCGCCGTCGCTTCCGAGGGGCTGGCCGGCGGATTAAAAGCCGGCGAACGCTATCCGGCCGGCGATTTGATAAAACTGATGCTTGCCGCTTCCAGCAACGACGCCGCTTTTGCGCTGGCGGAGCATTACGGTTATGAAAATTTCATTGCGGCGATGCGGGAAAAAACCGCCGCTCTGGAAATGCGGAATACCTTCGTTTCCGATCCGACCGGCTTGTCGGTTTTAAACCAATCCACTCCGCCCGATCTGGAAAAACTGGTAATTTACATTCTGATAAAACATCCGCAAATTTTTGACGCTACCCGCCGGCAGAAAATTACCGTCAGGGAGATCGGTTCCGGAACGAAAAAAACCGCCGTGAACATCAATCTTTTCGCCGGCCGAAGCGATTTTTTGGGCGGCAAAACCGGATACACCGATGAATCCGGCGGCAATCTCGCTTCGCTTTTCGCGTTAAACGGCCGCCGGATTTTATTCGTCGTTTTCGGAGCCGCCGACCGGTTCGGAGAAACGGAGCGGATGTTAAGCTGGATTAAAAAAGCGTATAATTTCAATTAATTTACGGAACTTGCGATGGAAATTCTGCAATCAATCAGGGTATTGGGAACAATCACGGCGGCCTTCGCTCTCGCTTTGCTGTTTACGCCGGTTTTGACGAAAATTCTTTTTAAATATCAAATCGCCAAGCAAATCCGGTCAAGCGAATCCGCCCCGATTTTTTCGCGAATGCACCAGAAAAAAGCGGGAACGCCGACGATGGGCGGCATTTTAATCTGGTTTACGGTTTTCGTTTTGGCGGTGGCTTTTGCCGTCCTGGACTGGCTTTTTGACGGCTTTTTCGGCTACCTGAATTTCGTAGACCGCGCTCAGACCTATCTTCCGCTGGCCGCGTTGCTTATCGCCGCCGTCATCGGCCTTATTGACGATCTTTTCGGCGTGATGAAGAAAGGCGAAAAAGGCGGAGGGCTGACCGTGGCGCATAAGCTGGCCATTTACGCCGTCATTGCCGCCTTGGGAGCGTGGTGGTTTTATTTTCGTCTGGACTGGGACGTTCTCTACGTTCCCTTTTTCGGCTACTACGAAATCGGACTCTGGTACGTCCCCATTTTTATGTTTGTCATCGTCGCCAGCGCTTTTTCCGCCAACGAAACGGACGGGTTGGACGGTCTGGCGGGAGGGGTGCTTTTATTCACCTTCGGAGCGTTGACGACGGTTTCTTTCGCGCTCGGCCGTTACGATCTGGCGGTGATGAGCGGGGCGATAATGGGAGCGCTCTTGGCTTTTTTGTGGTTCAACGTCTATCCGGCGCGGTTTTTTATGGGGGACACCGGCTCAATGTCGCTCGGAATAACGATGGGAGTCATCGCCATGCTGACCAACTCCGCTCTTTTTTTGCCGTTTTTCGCCGTTATTCCGGTCATTGAGTCGCTCTCGGTCATCGTTCAGCTGGCCAGTAAAAAACTTTTCGGCGGGAAAATTTTCCTTTCCACCCCCGTCCATCATCACTTTGAAGCGATTGGCTGGCCGGAAACGAAAGTCACGATGCGCTTTTGGATCGTCTCTGTCGTTTTTACCGGCTTGGGAATGGCTTTATTTTTCCTCGCGAGGTTTTTTTAAGAACGCCGCTGGTCGTCGGGATGGTTCGCTCAACATCGATTTTTTAAAAAACCGCCCTATGCGCGTGCGCATTACCTAGTTGCCTTGACAAACTATCAGAAAAGAATTTTAATTAAAAAATTAGTTCGTTAACAAAAAAACTGAGGAGGGCAGTTATGGAATGTCATGGTTCAATGGAGATGATGAGGATAGAAAAACGTCGCGATCCGCTTTGGTGGATCGGGGTTTTTGTGGGTTTGATAACCCACTGCCCTTATTGCGGCGGTGAGATAGATTTGGCAGCCGATGAAATCATCCGGCATTTTTGCCGACGGCTGCCCCGGACGGATCAGCCAAAAATCAACGTCTCCGTCAATGAAGACGGAGCGGTTTTGATTTTCTCCTCCCAAAGGGGAGACGGAATCAGAGTAGCTGGGCGGCTTCTGGAGCTCGGCATCCCGGCGGGCAAGATATTTGTGTTCGCCCCCAACTAAAAGGAGGAAAAGATGAAGAAAAAGAAATGGGCCAGGGACGGCTGGATGAGTGCCCTTCGGAATTACTCTTGCCGTTTCTGCGGCAAGGCAATCCCGAAGGGAACCCGGTATTTCCGGGTGGCCTCGGAACGGGGGCCATACAACCCGTTTAACCCTCCGCCAGGCGCGTACTGCGAGGAGGCCTGCGTCGGGCAGGAGCACTGGAAGGGGGTGTAAGTTTGTCGGCGGGGATAAAAACCCCGCCCTTTTTTTATTTATGATATGATTATTTTTTCCGGCGATTTTTGCTATAATGTTTCCAATGACCATTATTATCAAAGGAGCTCAGATTATTGACGGGACCGGCAAACCGCCGACCGTGGCCGATGTTCTGATCAAGGGCGACCGGATAAGCGCCATCGGCGATTTTTCCGCCAAAAAAGCCGAAGAAGTGATTGACCTGCGCGGCACGGGAGCGTTTCTTACTCCCGGATTCATTGACGTCAATACCGATTCCGACCACTACTTAAGCATTTTTACCAATCCCGAACAGGAAAATTTCCTGCTGCAGGGAGTAACGACAATTATCGGCGGAAATTGCGGTTCTTCGCTGGCGCCGCTTATCCGGGGCACCCTTGAATCAATAAGAAAATGGACCGATACCGATTTGATAAACGTCAACTGGCAGTCGGTGGCCGAATTTCTTTCGGAATTGGAAAAAATAAAACTCGGGGTTAATTTCGGCACTCTCATCGGCCACTCCACCGTCCGCCGCGGCCTTTTGGGAGAAATACCGCGCGATCTTTCCGCCGAAGAAATGCGCGTCGTTAAAAATCTCGTGGAAAAAGGGCTGGAAGAAGGCGCTTTCGGCCTGTCCACCGGCTTAAGCTACGCTCACGCCAAAATGACGCCCTACCTTGAAATTAAAACGCTCACGGAAGCGGTCGCGAAATATAAGGGGGTTTACGCCACTCATTTGCGCAACGAACGCAGTAAAATCGCCCAATCCGTGGAGGAAACCGTCAAAGTCGCCAAAGAGAACGGCCTGAAAGCGGAAATAAGCCATCTGCGGCCGATACTCGGCTTTGAGCGGGAATTTGAAGAAGCGCTAAAACTGATAGACGAAAGCTTAACCGACGCCGACGTTACTTTTGACGCTTATCCTTTTGACAGCAGCGTTGTGCCGGTTTACACTCTTCTGCCGAGCTGGGCCCGTCACGGAAATCTGGAAAAAATGGTTGAGCTGCTTAAAACCGCCGCCAATCGTGAACGGATAATCGGGGATATGCCGAAGCTGACCGGCGAAGAAATAACGATTGCCGCCGCGCCGAAAAACGAATTTTTGATAGGAAAAACGCTGAAAGAATTTTCCGAAAATCAGGGGCTGTCGCCGCTTGAAGGCGTTATCCGGCTGATGCGGGTGACCAATCTGCGCGCCGTCGTTTTTTACCGGAACGTCAATTTTGATTATCTGAAAAAAGCCCTCGGCCACGAGCGTTGTATCGTCGCTTCCAACGGCGGAGCGATGCCGGCGGGGCGGGCGGGGATCGCCGCCGAAAAAGTTTTGAACCACGAACGTTCTTACAATACGTTCCCGAAATTTTTGGAAATCGTTTCCGGCGAAAATCAAATGCCGATTGAAAAAGCCGTCAATAAAATCACCGGATTGCCCGCCCGAAAATTCGGAATTAAAGACAGTGGTATCATCGCCGAAGGAAAATGCGCCGATTTGGCCGTCATCCAGAACAATAAAATAAGCGCCGTCATCGTCAACGGAAAAATCGCCGTCAAAAACGGGGAGTTTCAAAACGTTTCCGCCGGAAAAGTTTTGCGCCGGAAATAAAAAGCCCGTTCCGCGCAATAAATCAATGGCGAAAATATTGCGAAAACTGAAAATTCCGGCGATAGGCGGGGGAGCGCGCGGGCGCAACCCCGATTATTTCATCGTCGTCATCGCCGCCGCCATCGTTCTTTTCGGCCTGGCGATGCTTTCAAGCGCGTCGTCCGATCTGGGAAAAATAAGATTTGGGGACACTTATTATTATCTCAAGCATCAGGTCGCTTATGGATTTTCCATCGGCGCCGCCGGTTTCGTTTTCGGAGCCGCGATTTACTACCGGCGCTGGCAAAAATTGGCCGCGATTTTGCTCGCCGTCAACGTCGTTTTTCTTCTGGCAATTTTTCTGGGATTCGGATTTAAGGCGGGGGGAGCGGAACGGTGGCTGAAAATCGGGCCTTTTCTGTTTCAGCCGTCGGAAATGCTCAAGCTGACTTTTATGTTTTATTTGGCCGCCTGGCTCGCCGCCTCCGCGAAAAGAACTAAAAGTTTTTGGGAGGGATTTTTGCCGCTCATCGTTTTAGCCGGAGCCATCGCCCTGCTTTTGATTTTCCAGCCCTCAACCAGCACCGTCGTAATTATTCTGTTTTCGGGGGCTATCGTTTATTTTCTCAGCGGCGCCAAGCTGCGCTACATTGCCGGTCTGTTCCTGCTGGGAACGGCCGGGTTTTTGTCGTTGATTTTTATCTCGCCCTACCGCTTTGAGAGAATGACGGCGTTTATGAATCCCGCCGCCGACGTCCAAGGGGCGGGTTTTCACATCAATCAGGCGCTTATCGCCGTCGGTTCCGGCGGTTTGTGGGGAACGGGATACGGGCAATCCACCAGCAAATTCAGCTATCTTCCGGAGCCGATAGGCGATTCCATATTCGTCGTCATCGCCGAGGAGCTGGGTTTTATCGGGGCGGCTGTTTTTACGGCAGCGTTCTTTTTTTTGGTTTTCCGGGGCTTTCTCGTCGCCTGGCGGTGTCGGGAGCAATTCGGGCGGCTTCTCGCGGCGGGAATCGTTTCCGTCATCGCCATTCAGACCGTCATTCACATCGGGGCCAATATCGGCATTTTGCCGCTCACCGGCGTCCCTCTGCCGCTTGTCAGCTACGGAGGCACGTCGCTCGCGGTTTTTATGACCGCGCTGGGAATTCTCGTCAATATCTCAAAATACTCCTGAAGCAAACGTTGGCGGAAAGCCGATTTTCCTGTTAAAATTAACTCATGAACGAAATTCGGGTCGGGATGACCGGCGGCGGCACCGGCGGGCATATTTATCCGCTCATAGCCGTTTCCCAAAAACTTCAGGAACTGGCCGGAGAGCGGGGACTGGCCGCGAGAATTCGCTATTTCGGAAAAGCCGGCTCATACGCCGCCGCTTTTTCAGACAGCGGCGTGGAGATTTCTTCCGTTGTTTCATCAAAATTGAGACGTTATTTTTCTCCGGCCAACGTTTTGGAATTTCCGAAATTTATCGCCGGTTTTTTTGAGGCGCTGTTTAAATTGCTCGTCTTTATGCCCGATGTTCTGTTTTCCAAAGGGGGGCCGGGCGCGCTGGCGGTGATTTTAGCGGCCCGCTTTTACCGCATTCCCGTCATAATCCACGAATCGGACAGCGTTCCGGGATTGACCGGCGTCGTCTCCGCCCGTTTCGCCCAAAAAATCGCCGTCGCTTTCGCCGGAGCTTCCCGATATTTTCGCGAACAAGACCAGCCGAAAATCGCCCTGCTCGGCAACCCGATAAGAAGCGAGCTTCTGAAAAGCGGCGCCGGCAAAGAAGAAGCGAAAGAAAGTTTGGGATTCAATCCCAAGTATTACGTCATTTTGGCGCTCGGCGGTTCGCAGGGATCAACCCGCCTGAACGAATTCCTGCTGGACAACGCCGAACCGCTGGCAAAAATGGCGCAGGTTCTTCACCAGACCGGCGTTAAAAATTACGGCGAAATAGCGCGGGAGCTTAAAATTTCCTTAAGATACGCGGGCGAGGAAGAGAAGAAATCATACCGCGCGGTTCCATACCTGGAACAGGACATGAAAACGGCCATGACCGCCGCCGATTTGATAGTGTCGCGCGCGGGCGCCGGCGCCATTTTTGAAATCGCCGCTCTGGGAAAACCATCCATTCTCATACCTTTGACGGAATCCGCCAAAGATCACCAGAAGATGAATGCTTACGAATATTCCAAAACCGGCGCCGCCGTCGTCATTGAGGAAGAAAATCTTTTGCCGCATGTTTTTCAGGGCATAGTTTTTGACCTGATAAACCATCCGGAAAAACTCAAGGAAATGGGGGAGAGGGCCGGGCATTTTTCCAAACCGGACGCCGCCGAAAACATCGCCAAAGAAATTTTTATCCTTGCGTTAAGATAAATCATGATTTCCAAAGAAACGGAAAACGTAAGAGTGCGCATCGCGCCGTCGCCGACGGGACCCTTTCACATCGGCACGGCCCGAACGGCGCTTTTTAATTGGCTGTTCGCCAAAAGCCGCGGCGGGAAATTCATCCTGCGCATTGAAGACACCGATCTTGAACGCTCCGACCCGATTTACGAAAAAGACATCATCAAAGGATTGGAATGGTTGGGGCTCAAGTGGGATGAAGGTCCCTATCGCCAAAGCGAACGCCTGGATATCTACGAAAAATACGTCCGCAAACTTCTGGAGGAAAAAAAGGCCTATTATTGTTTTTGCTCCAAAGAAGAACTGGAAAGCGACCGGGAGGCGATGCTTTCGCAGGGTTTGGCTCCCAAATACAGCGGCAAGTGCCGGAATTTGAGCGAAGAAGAAAGAAAAACGCTGGCAGCCAAGAAAAGCTCCGTCATCCGTTTTAAAACCCCCGCCGCCTCTGTCGCTTTCAACGACTCCGTTCGCGGCCACATCGTCTTTGATTCTTCTTTAATAGGCGACATGGTGATAGCCAAAAATCCGAGAACGCCGCTTTACAACTTCGCCGTCGTCATTGACGATTTTGAAATGAACATATCCCACGTCATCCGCGGAGAAGATCACGTCGCGAATACTCCGAAGCAGATTCTTCTTCAGGAAGCGCTGGGATTTTCCCGGCCGCATTACGCTCATTTGCCGCTTATACTGTCAAAAGACCGCAGTAAGCTTTCCAAACGGTACGCGGAAACGTCTTTGAACGATTATGTCAACGAGGGGTATCTGCCGGAAGCCGTCGTCAATTTTTTGACGCTTCTCGGCTGGCATCCGACCGAAGACAGGGAAATAATTTCCGCCGAAGAAACGATAAAAGATTTTTCGCTGAAACGGGTGCAGAAAGCCGGCGCCGTTTTCAACATTGAAAAACTCAACTGGCTCAACGCCCAATACGCCAAAATCGTTCCGGATGAACGCCTTTTTGAACTTTTGCGGCCGTTTATCCAAAATAAAGAGTGGATCGGCGAGAAGGAAAAAATTTTGAAAATAATCGTCGTGGAAAAAGGCAGGATGAAATTGCTTTCCGATTTTCCGCCGTTAGCGGAAATGTATTTCCGCTTGCCCGATTACGCTCCGGAAATGCTGATTTGGCAGAATACTTCAAAAGAGATTTCCGCGGCGGCGCTGCGGGAAGCCGTGAAGGTTTTGGCCGCCTTTGAAAAGGAGCGGTTTTCCGCGCCGGATTTGGAAAAGTTTTTGGCTCCGCTGGCCGAAAAATACGGGAAAGGAGGAATTTTTTGGCCGCTGCGGATGGCTCTTTCCGGGCAAAAAAACTCCGCCGGCCCGTTGGAAATAATGGCGGTTTTGGGAAAAGACGAGTCGTTGCGCCGTCTTGACGTAGCCGCGGAAAAATTAAATCATTCTTGAAATTCACAAATGACTTGCCGCAGTCCGCTGAAAACAATGATTTTCGCGATTTTGGCCTTAATCGCGATTTGGAAATTGGAAATCGGAACTCCCGCTTTGGGTGCCGCTCCCCGGGAGCTTTTTGACGCCATTGAGGCTAAAAACAAAGAACTGGCGGAAATAAGCCGGCAGCGGCAGGAAGCCCAGAAAAATCTTCAGGAAACGGTCAGCGAAAGCCGCGTGCTGACGAAACAAATCCAGAATATCGGCAATAACCTGAATCAGCTCAATCTCGGCATAAAATCCAGCGAAATAAAAATCCAAAAGCTTAATTTGGAAACGAATTCGCTCAATTACGACATTACCGACATAGAAGAGGGGATAGACGGCAAAAAGGAGGCCGTTGTTAAAATACTGCGGGAAATACAGCAAAAAGACGAGGACAATCTTCTGACCATTTTTCTTAAAAACGGCACCTTGGCCGACGGCATTTCGGAAATCCAGGGCCTGTCCGAACTGAATGTCGGCTTATCGGCGGAAATCAAAAATCTGAAAAATTTAGGCGACGCCCTTAACGAAAAACTGGAGTCGGTTACCGCCAAAAAGGAAGAGACGGAGCGGGAAAACGGAAATTTGAGAAATAAAAAGGCGATTTCCGAAGAGCAGAAAAAGGAAAGACAGACGCTTTTCCAGTTAAATAAGAAAAAGGAAGTCGTTTTCCAGCAAAAAATAGAGGAGTTGGAAAAACAGCAGGAAGAAATCCTGGCCGAAATAGATAAAATTGAAACGGAATTGCGGGCGAAACTTGACCCGTCGCTTATTCCGACCGGCCGCTCCGGCGTTTTAACCTGGCCGGTCGTCTTAAAAGCGGACGGCGGCTTCGGCGTTATTTCGCAGAATTTCGGAAACCGCTCGGCCTTTTACGGCGGCAAGCCGCACAATGGGATGGACATCGCCGCTCCCATGGGAACGGAAATATTCGCGGCCGATAACGGCACAGTGGCGGCCGTCGGCAATACCGACGAATACTGTCCGCCGCGCTGGTACGGCAAGAAAAAATACGGCGGCTCTTACGGAAAATATGTCGTCGTCAAACATAGCAATAATTTAACGACGATGTACGCCCATCTTTCGCGGCAGGCCGTCGGCGTCGGCGACGCCGTCAGAAGAGGGGAGATTATCGGCTACGTCGGCAGCACCGGCCTTTCCACCGGCTCGCATCTTCACTTTACCGTTTACGCCTCTCCCAGCTTTTACGTCGGGCCGAGCAACACCTGCGGCCTCCAGCCGTACGGCGCTTCTCTTGATCCGGCAAATTATCTATAATTAAAGGTAAATAAATCAGTCATAATGAAAACGGCGGAAAAAATAGGGATAATGGCTTTTATCGTCGCGGTATTTCTCGGCGTCCATTTTTGGGATGTTCAAGCGCAGAGCGAAACGCCGAGCGCGCCGCCTCCGGCCGGCGATTCAATCAGTAAGCCGTTTGAAGAAGTAGGCGGGGCATTCCGGAAATTTCTTTCCATTACGGAAAAAATAAATATCAATCCTCTTAATCTGCCGTTCGCGGATAAAATCGCGGCGGCGATTCCTCGTTCCACCGATGAAGCCGTTGAGCTTGTCAGAAGAATCGGCGAAGCGGGGAAATCGGCCGCAAAGCCCCTTGATTCATTTGCTGACGCTTACACCTATCCGGTTCTTGATTTGTTCGTTAAGGCGGCCGTTTTCGTTCTGGACCGGCTCGGCAATCTTTTCCGTTACGTTTTCGGGGTATAAAGCGCGCCCCGGGTCCCGTAAGGCGGCACGGGTCAAAGTTGACCGGGAAGCCGAATTTTGCTATAAACGTAATCAGCAAGCCGGTTCTTTGACGTTATAAAAACGCATCCAAGGAGGTTGGAAATGGCGCGACAAAATTCGACGGCATCGGCATTGTTTCTCTCAGTCGCCATACTCATAACTCTATTAGGACTCACGTTCATTCTGGCGCTTTCTCAAGGATTGTGGATAAAGGGGGTCTTTTCCGATGGGACGACTCCGAAAGAAATAAAGTCGCTGTTAACGAAAATTGAACAAAATGTTTTACTCGCCGCCGCCGCCGCGCGAAAAATCCCGGCCGCGGAAAAACAACGGCGCGTCAATGATGAGCTCTACGCGCTGTTTGCCAAAACGCGGGAACTTCAGGAGAGGGTGGAGCGCGTAGAGAAGGGCGGGTTCGGCTTTTTGGGGCCGATTTTGGATGAGGCGGGGAAAATTATCTTTGAACTGGATATCATCATCGCCGAAATAATCTCCGCTACCGCCGATTTTTCCAAATACCATCAGGCAAAATTGGCCTGAAATTGAACTTGACGACTCCCGCGGGGGAGTCTTTTTATTCGGTTTTTCGTGCGTTATATAATATCGTTCACTGTCTGTATTATCTGTCGCACAAGATATATTTTGCGACAGATATATGAAGACGGGCTTCCCGTGGTCTCCCTCATCTCCTCGGTGGAATTCGCCGAAGCAACTTAAAAATATGAAATACGCGCCTCGACTAACCGGCGACGGCGTGCTACTATGTTGCCTGTTCGCGGTTTTATGTTTATTTTATCATGAACGGATTTTTAAGCGCCGAAAAATTTTGGGAAGAAAGCGGCTATCTGGTGGACGGCCGATGGTATCCCCGCGTTACCAAAATCGTTAACATCAAGGCTAAGCCGGCGCTTTATCGTTTTTACGCCGAAATGGAAAGTTTCGGCCATGGTGAAAAAGTAGTGAAAATTTCCGCCGCCGAAGGCACGCTGATTCACGAAACGGCGCAAGCCATTATGCTCGGTAAAAATCCGCCCGTTGCTCCGGCCATCGCCCCGGCCATCAAGGCCTTCGTCGCTTTTTTTGAACAAAACGACATCAGAGTCAACGAAGAATTCGTGGAAAAGCGCGTTATGGACGACGAGTATCGCTACGCCGGAACAATAGACGCCCTGGCTCTCATTGACGGAAAACTCGGAGTTTTGGACATTAAAACGTCACAGGCGGTTTACCGCGATTATAATCTCCAGACGTCCGCTTACGTCAAAGCGCTGAGAAGCAATTTTCAAAATCTGGCCGTCCGTTGGATTTTAAGGATAGATCAGGCGCAGACATGCGGCCGATGCGGAGCGACCCTGCGGACCAAAGGAGGAAGAAAAAAGATAAAATCGGACTGGCGCTCTCCCCTGCCGGCTTGTCCGGAAAGCGAACACGAATGGCGGGAAGCGAAAGGAATAGTTGAATTGAAAGAATTTCCCCGCTGGGAAAGCGACTTCGGCGGCTTTCTGGGAGCGAAAACGCTGTGGGAGTGGGAAAACGAGGAAATCCTTAAAAAAATCGGCTATCTGCGGTAAATTTCCGTCCCGCGCGAAGCCGTTTTAGGCGGAGCATTTCTCAATGATAATGGGCGTTTTTTGAAATCGCCGGGCGGCCAAAAACCCGGCCCCGAAACTCAAAAGAATCAGCAGAAAGACCACGATGAAAACGAGAACTTCCCGGCGGCGTTCCCGGAAAAAATTAACGGTTCGGTAATAATATGTTGACACCATCTCATTGCTTATTATATACTTTTTACATTAGAAATAAATCGCTTTATATTTTAATTAAAACCTATGGCGCATACTAAATCGGGCGGAACAGTAAAAAACGGACGGGATTCCGCCGGTAAACGGCTGGGAGTCAAGAAATACGACGGAGAAACGATCAAAGTCGGCGCGATTATCATTCGCCAGCGCGGCACGAGATTTGTCGCCGGATTAAACGTCAAAGAAGGCAGCGACAACACTCTTTACGCCGTCAAATCCGGAACAATCAAATTCGCGCCGCAAAGAAAGACGAATTTCAACGGCGACAAAAAGACGGTTAATCTTGTGAGCGTACTGTAATCCCGGCCTCTTTTTTAATTCCTTCTCCGAAATCAATCAAGATAACGTGTTTGCCGAGCGTTTTTATCGGCCGTTCCAGAATAACCGAGGGTTTCCGGCGGAATTTTTTCTCGTATTCGGAAAATCGCGAAGCAAGCGCTTTTTCCGCGTCCGCGCGGCTCACGGACCCGAAAGCGTCGTTTTTCGCGCCGATTTTCAGGCGGAATTCCGGCGGATTTTTTTGGAGTTCGGCGATAAGCTCTTCCACCGCTTTCATCGCCGCCTCTTTCCGTTCTTCCGTTTCCGCGAGCAGCGTTTTCAATTTGCTCTCGTTTCTTTCCCCGGCGGGAGTTGCCAATCCGCGGGGAAGGAGAAAATTCTTGGCGTAGCCGTCGGAAACTTCCTTGATTTCGTTTTTTCTTCCGACTCCTTTGACGTCTTGCAGAAAAATAACTTTCATCTATAAAACGTACAAAATGTTTGATTTGGCCATTTCCTCTTGCAAAATCTCCATCGCTTTTTCCAATTGGGGATCGCGCCCGCTCTCGGCGTCCTTTTCGGTGATTTCCGTTTTGTAATCCGGTTCCAGTCCCACCTTGTCAATGCGGCCGCCTTTGGGCATGAGCCATTCGGCTACCGATATTTTCAAAGAAGCGCCACCGGGCAGATTGCGCAGTTCCTGGACGACGCCTTTCCCGAAACTTTTTTCTCCCACCAGTTTTACGCCGCGGACGTCCCGCAGGGCGCCGGCTAAAATTTCCGACGCGGAAGCCGAACCTTCGTTTGTCAAAACGACCAGCGGAAGTTTTTTGAGCGCCTCATTGCCGTTCGCGCGGAACAGACGGACGTCGCCGGAGCTGAACTTTTCCTGAACAACCACCTCTCCCCTGTCCAAAAACCATCCCGCGAGAGAAACGGCGACCTCCAAGTAGCCGCCCGGATTGTTGCGTAAATCCAAAACCATACCGCGCAACCCCCCGGAAAACGCTTCCGACATCACGCCGTAAAACGCGGTTCCGGCGTTTTCGTTGAAGTTATACAACTGAACGTAAGCGATTCCGCCGTCTTTCATTTCCAGATCAACGGTCGGAATGATAATGGCGTCTCTTTTTATGGATATTGGTTTGGGAGCGTCCCACTCGTCGCGCAAAATCGTCAGAACGACGACCGTATCTTTCGGCCCCCTGATAAGCTTTACGGCTCTATCAACAGCCATGTCAAACGTGGCCGTTTCGTCTATTTTCAAAATTTTATCGCCCGCTTTAATGCCCGCGCGCTCCGCCGGGCTGTTTTTAAGCGGCGCAACGATAATGAGCTGTTTGTTGCGAATGCCTATTTCGGCGCCGATGCCGGTAAAACTGCCGTTAATGTCGTCGCTGAACTTCTTTGCGTCTTCCGGCGGAAAAAACACCGAATAGGGATCGTCAAGAGAGTTGACCATTCCGCTGACGGCGCCGTAAACGAGATCCTGGTCTTTGACCTCGCTCTTTTTAACGAAATCGGATTTCACGGTTTTCCAGACCTCCCAAAAAATGCCGAAATCAACGTCGGCCGTTTCGCTTTCGGCGTTTTTTATCCCCAAAATCACCGGCGGCGTTTGGGCTTCGCCGAATCTGAATCCCAGATAAAAAACACCCGAACCGCAAAGCCAGATAAAAACGGCTATCGCCGCGTATTTCGCCATTTTCTTCATAGTATCCGTCATTTTACTTTAAAAAGACGCGTTTGCCAACTAATGGCGCTCCGCCGGAGGTCTTGTGTTATAATGGAAGCAAATGACGACGCTGGAGTCCGCCGAAAACTACCTGGAAACTCTCAAAAATCGCGGCAAAAAAAGCCGCGTTTACCGCAATTACCAGCTTATCGGACTGGAAATCGCCCTTCTTCTTGACGACGAAAAACACAAATCGCTCTATATTAAACTGGCCAAAGAAGGCGACCCGCAGGAACTGATCCGTCTCGCCAAAGAAGTCGCCACGCGAAAGCGGGCGAAAAACAAAGGCGGATATTTTATGAAGCTTCTGAAATCGCCGAAACATTGACCGAGCCGCGCCGGATAATTAAGATAAATCCGTTATGATAAACCGCATCTGGACGATTAACGATAAAAAAGAAGAAAAACTTCTGCGGAAGAAAACCGCGGATTTTGATTTCGCGAAATTCTCCAGAAAGGAAATCTCCGCTCTTATCACGGAAATGCGCGAGGCGATGAAAGCCGCCGACGGCATCGGCCTTTCCGCCAATCAGATAGGCCTGGATCTCAATGTTTTCGTCTGCCGGGCGGAAGGCAAATTTTACGCCGTTTTTAATTCTCAAATAGTCAAGCAATCCGGCGAAAAAATCTCTTTTGACGAAGGGTGTTTGAGCGTTCCCCGAAAATTCGGCGGCGTAGAAAGATCGGAGCATGTTACTATCGTCGGTCGGGACCGTAACGGAAGAAAAATAAAAATAAAGGCCTGGGGCCTTCTGGCGAGGATTTTCCAGCACGAAATAGATCACCTGAACGGGATATTGTTTATTGATAAAGCGAAATTTATTAGAAGCATGAATAACGAATAAAGAATTCGTGAATAACTATTAAAATCAAAAAAGCTCGTAATTCATGCCTCGTAATTCAAGATTCATATTCTTCGGGACCCCCGAATTCGCCGCCGTTATTCTGGAAAAACTGATAAAAAACGGCTTTGTTCCGGCGGCCGTCGTTTGCAATCCAGACCGGCCGGTCGGCCGGAAGAAAATCGTCGCTCCCCCGCCCGTGAAAACGAAAATTATGAATTATGAAGCAAGAATCAGGGAACAAATTAAAATATTTCAACCGGAAAATCTCCCCGCAATTCATGATGCATTATTCATGCTTCAACCGGATTTTTTTATCGTCGCCGCTTACGCCAAAATAATTCCCAAGGAAATGCTGAAAATTCCCCGCCTTGGTGCCATCGGCGTCCATCCGTCTCTTTTGCCGAAATACCGCGGCCCCTCCCCTATTCAGGCGGCCTTGCTCGGCGGAGAGGAAAAAAGCGGCGTTACGCTTTTTCTGATGGACGAAAAAGCGGACCACGGGCCGATTCTCGCGCGGCGGGAATTGAATTATGAAGCAAGAATCGCGAATTACGAATCGTTAATGCGGAAATTGGCGGAACTGGGCGCGGATTTGCTGATTGAAGCCCTGCCGGATATTGAAAATAAAATCAAAAACGCGCGGCCGCAGGACGAATCTCAAGCCACTTATACGAAAAAATTCAAAACCGAAGACGGCTTTGTGGATTTTAACGACCTGAAAAAGGCTCTGCGCGGAGAAAACGGAGCGGCGGAATCCGTTTGGCGTAAAATTCGCGCTCTTAATCCCGAGCCGGGAGTTTTCACCGTCGCGGAAAAAAACGGGCAAGAAAAAAGAATCAAGCTTCTTTCCGCCGCGCTTGAAAACGGACGGCTAAAACCGACCGCCGTTCAGCCGGGGGGAAAAAAACCGCTGGTTGATTTGGCGGCGATAAGGCAATATATTAACCAATATATCAACATTAATGCTTAAAGCGGCGTTCATTTTTCTAGCCCTCGTAATTATCGGCTATTTATCCGCCGTTTTCTTTAATCCGGACTTAAACCGGCAAATGTCCGCCCTGCTTCCCTCTTTTATCGTTGATCGCGCGAAAAACATTTTCGGATTTTCCGACAACCAAAACGGCGCGGAAAAAACAAACCCCTTTGCTTTTTTCAATGTTGAAAACGGAAGCGGCGGCGCCGATGAAAAAAACGAAAAAGAAAGCGGCGCGAAAAAACATTTTTACGCGCCGCTTTATCTTCCCGTCAAAGAAAAATTAGAGTCGCTTCCGGAGGTTGCCGCCAAAGCGGGACAAGCCGCCGCGGAAGCTAAAAATTTCATTTTTCAAAAAGCGCAATCTCTGCCCGAAGCCGCTTCCGAGGGCATCTCCGCCGTTAAAGAAAAAGTGGAAGAAAAAATCGTTGAAAAAACGATTGAGCGGCTGGTGGAAGGTCTTGACGAAAAAAACAAAGAATCTCTTCAAAAAATCATTTGCGCTCCGGCTCCCTGACGGGCACCGTGAAGTAAAAGGTGGTTCCGGCGTCGCCCGACTCAAACCATATCTTCCCTCCGTTCGCCTCCACCGCCGTTTTGGCGATAATCAGTCCCAATCCGGTTCCGACCGGATAAAGCTTGCGAGCCGTTTCGCCGCGGAAAAATTTGGTGAATATTTTAAATTGTTCCGCTTCCGGAATTTTCGGCCCCTGATTGAAAACGCTGATTAAAAATTCTTTTTGGTCGCCGGTCATTTCAACCGTGACGCGAACATTGGCGTCTTTTACTCCGTATTTTATCGCGTTATCCAGAATATTGTAAAAGGCCTGCTCTAAAAATCTTTTGTCAATGCTCGTTATTTTAACGGAAGGCTTGAAATCGTAAACTATCAGCTCGCGTTCTTCCAAGGAAAGGGCGACGATTAAGCTGGCGATATGTTCGCTCAATACGTCGTTGACGTTAACCGGCTGGGGATGAATGGCGACCCGGCCTTCTTCCATCGCGGAAATATTCGCGATGTCCTGGATTAAATTGGAAATTTTCCCGCTTATTTCGCCGATGGCGCGGATATTTTTTTTGTGAACTTCGCTCAACCCCTCGGGGTTTTCCAGCAAAGCGCCGATGTTCTGCTTGATTGTTTTTAAAGGAACCAGTAATTGGCTGGAAACGGCGCTGATGAAACCCGCCTTTATCCAATTGACGTACTCCAGTTCCTGGAGTTCTTTGAAAAGCGAGTCGGCCATTGCCTGAACGGCGCGATACAAATCGCCGATTTCCGCGTTATAACGGGAAATCGGCAAAACCTTTCGGTATTTTTTCTCGGCGATTTCTTTGGCCACGGCCGCCAGCTGCTCTATCGGCTCAATTATTGATTTGCGAATTACCCAAAGATTAATCAGTGAAGCGAGAATAACGAAAAAGAAAAGAAATCCCATTCGCTGAAATTGATCAAGAATCACAAGAAAATTCGTAATCACAAGAAACGATCCCGGCTCCACCGTTGTCTCTCCTATAATTTGCTGTCCGTCCACGTAAGCTATGAACGAAAACGTTATTAAGAAAATAAGCGATTGCAAAAGGGAAAATTTGGCGGCGATGCCGAAAAAAGTTCTTTTGGCCGGCCGGTCATTGAACCAGACGCCGATTCCGCTTAAAATAAACAGAACCGCCAAAATAACCGCCATATAAGGAAAAGAAACGCCGAAACCGAAAGACTCCAAAAATGGCAAATGGCTCAAGCCGATGGAAAAAAGAGCCGTTAATCCTATCACGGACGTAAGCATTCCGAAAATTTCCGCCACGAAAACTCCCAAAAACGGAGAAGAAAGCAGAAGGATAAAAGCGCCGCCGATCAGCATAAAAGCGACGGTTGCCGCGAAAGCCATTCGGGTCGTAAAAAGCGACCAAACGCCGCCCAATTCCTCGTTTCCCAAAAGCTGGTCAATGTTCAAATCAATGCCGAAAATGAATTCAACGAAAGTCAGAAAACCGATCAAGAAAACGGTTAATGCCAGAATCCATAAAATCGTTCGGATAATGCCGCCTCGCGGGCGAATGGAATAAAGAACCAAAAAAAGACCGGTAAGCAGATGGCCGAAAGCGGCGTTTAAGCGGATGTATACCAGGATATTATTGTGCCAGGTCGTCAGAAAAAGCGTGCCAAGATAACGATCGATAAGCGCGGCGGCGGCAAGAATCATCACCACCGCTCCCGTCCAAAATCCGATCGTCTTGTCCAATTTAAATTTAATCGTGCCGTTATTCTCCATGTTGTTTTGTCAGATTAAAATGCTTTATCGTCTTGTTGGCGTAATGCCAATCAACGTTTTTAAAAAATGATTCCAGATACGCTTTTTTATTCGTTCCGTAATCCATAAAATAGGCGTGTTCATAAACATCAAGCGCCAGCAAAGGAATTGCCCCCCAAACGGCGCCGAGATTATGCCCGTCGGCGGCGTAATTGCGCAATTGGCCGTATTTCAGATCAAAAGCAAGTATTGCCCAGCCGCGGGCGCTCATCGCCGCCGCGATCATATTTTCTTTCCAGGCATCAAAAGATCCGAAATCCGCGCCGATTATTTCCGCGATTTCTCCCTTTGGCGTCCTTTCCCCCTCCGGCCTTAAAGGATCGGGACTTAACCCGCCGAAATAAACCTCGTGAAGCTTCATTCCGTTAACGGCAAAGGTTTCCTGTCGTTTTAGCTCGCCGACGGCGCTGTAAACTCCGTTCGCTTCCGATTTGTCGGCGGCCGCCAGCTTGTCGTTTATTTCGTTGGCTTTTTTGACGTAACCCTCGTAAAGTTTGTAATGCTCTATCAGAGATTTAAGGGTTAGTCCGTCAAGATCTCTGGTGAACTTCAGCGGTTCTGGTTCGTGCTTCATGGTTGATTCGCGTTTGATTTAAATATTATAACAAACCCGCGACGCTTCAGGAAGCGGGACGAAAAATGATTATGACGCCGCTTACTTTTCCGCTTGGGTCAAAAATCGGCGCGGCGCTGTCGCTCAAGGAAATCTCTTTTTTGTCTTTGGTTATTAAAATGCTTCCATTCTCCATTTTGCGTCCTTCGCCGTAAAGCAGCGTTTCTTCTATAAAAACTATGTCTTCCTTGCGGTCATGCGCGCGAATCAACTTCATAATGCTGCGGAACGGCTTCCCCATCGCTTCTTCCTGCGACCAGCCGGTAATTTCGGAAGCGGCTTTATTCCACAGACAAATGTTCCATTCTTTATCTATCGCCAGAACGCCGTCGCCGATGCTTTCCATAAACACTTTTTCTCGCTGGCGGTAAAGATTAACGGCATAAAGGATGCGAAGGATGAAATAGGAAATCAAGAGATTGAAAAGCGTGACGACGGCGTAGACGATTAATAAAAACCTCAATTGAGCGTCGCGAGCGGCAAAAGCGACGGATGACGGCTGCTGGACGACGACTCCCCAATCGTATTTCGCGACGCCCTCATAGGCGGCAACCAGTCCGTCATTTTTGGAATTGCCGGCTACGACGTCAATGCCGCTTTTTCCGGGATAAATTTTGGAAACCGGAAAAACGTTTGAAAAATCAACGATTTTTTCCGAAGAAGAAATTTGCGGATGCGCGACAATGTTTCGTTTTTTATCAACGAAATAAATAAGCGCTCCCGGTCCGACATCAATGTTTTTGCTCCACTCAAAAAAAACATCCGGCTTCATTTGAAGAAGGAGAATCCCGATCGGTTTTTTATTGTCGTCAAAAATCGGCGTCGCGATAGCGATGGCATTGTATTGCGATTTGGAATCGTCTTTGTGGATATAAACGTCGGAAACGCGCGGTTCCCATTTTTGAATCATTTCGCCGTACCAATCATAGCTGGAAAAATCCCCCCCGATCGCTTTGGAAGAATCCGGCATTGCCGCCGTTACCGCGCCGGCGGGATCAAGAAGAAATATCCTGTCCACGACCGGAAAATCCATCGAGATGCTTTTTAAAACCCCCATCGCTTCTTTCGGCCTCCCCGCCTGTATTAATTGGCGAAAATATACCCGCGAAGCCAGCGAAACGCCGATGTCCGTGAAACGCTCAAGTTTCTCGTAAGTCATAATGGCCGACAAATGCGCTATTGTCTGCCGGCGAGAAAGCGCGAGCTCGGTAAGCTCCCGGTTAGTTTGAACGTAATTATAAGAAATGACGAAAATTACGGGAGCGGTAAGAACCAAAACGCTTAAAAAATAAAAAATCCAGTATCCCCGGCGCGATTTTTCCAAAAAATCAACGATTTTATTTAAAATTTTGGTTTGCATCTTTTAATCGGCGGATATTGGATTATTATACCAAATCGGCGGCGTTTACAACAGGCGTTATGCTGTTGATAAAATGCGGCAAAGCGGTTATGATTTGGTCGTTATTTTTTGCCGGGTCATCTAACGGTAGGATACATGACTCTGAATCATGTCATCTTGGTTCGAATCCAAGCCCGGCAGCAAAATATAGCACGGCGAGATTTTACTGCGTATTTAGAACGCTCCCAAACTTCTGAACTTATTTTACCAAATCTGATACACAAATCCGAGAAAAGCGTTAAAAAATTATGGAAATTATGAGAAGTGAAAATCGCTACAAAAAATTAAGGAACAGTCCGTTTCCGTCACGTGGATGGTAAAGAAAATTTAATCAGAGAATTCAGAAAGTTTTTATAAATCCCCAATGGAAAACGCTTTACTCGAAACAACGTGTCCGGCTTGCCGCGCGCCCGTATCGGCGGCCGAGAATTTTTGTCCGCGGTGCGGGACCAAACTCAAAGAGCCGCCGCTTTCAATTTCCGCGGGAAAGCGGGCGTTTATTTATCTTTTCAGCTTCTTTCTTGCCCCGTTCGGTCTCGGTTACGCGTTTAAATATCTCAAACAATCAAATCCCGAAGCGCGGAGGGTCGGAATCGTCGTCGTTATACTGACGGCGCTCGCGATGGCGCTTATGATCTGGATTGCGAACGCGTTCTCAAACTGGGAGTATCAACTGCTTTACGGGTTTTAGCCGCCGGCGCCGCTCCCCTCTTCCAAAGCCGGGTTTTTAGGCGTGGAATCCAAACCTATGTTTATTGACGATGTAACCATCAAAATTTCGGCGGTTGAAACTCATCGCGACCGTCGGTTTTGTGGGATTGCCCAATGCCGGAAAATCCAGCGCGCTGAATATGCTCACGCATGCCAAAGCCCGGGTGGCAAACTATCCCTTTACGACGCTTGAAGCGAACCTTGGCGCGTACTACGGGCTCATTTTGGCCGACATTCCCGGACTCATTGAGGGGTCGTCTTCCGGCAGAGGACTGGGCATAAAATTCCTGCGCCATATTGAACGCACGCGAATTCTTTTCCATTTTGTTTTTTCCGAATCTCCCGATCCGGAAAAGGATTATAAAACAATCCCCGCTTTGGCGGGGATATTATCGCAAACACTTCGGCAAGTTCAGTGCGGGCATTTTCCGTTTCTGACTTTTTCGGCGTTCGCCGCGTCAAAATTAAACGTCCGATGCATGAATTTTATGTCGTCGCTCATAATGGACGGTCCGTCAACGTGATCGGCGCCGCAAAGATGGCCGATTTCGTGAAGAAGCGTATAAGGCGTTCCCGGAACGGCAATGGTTGATATCGCGGCAAAATAGTGATTCTGATAAGCCGCGCCGTTGTAATCGGTCGCCTTGCCGGTAAAACCGACGACAAAATCGACTCTTATCGCCCAAAACCGGCTTCTTAAATCCATCAGGAGGCTAAACAGCGATTTTGATTTCAACGGTCGCCATTCGGTGATTTCGGTAAGGACAATCCTTTTTCCGAATTGCCGTTCAAATTCGCGGCTTGCGACTTCAAATGCCGTTCGGATATGCGTTTCCCAATCGCCCCGGAAAAGAAAATACTCCTTATATTCCCGATCAACGGCCGCTTTCACCTCCAAAACTTTTCCCGAAGCGGAAGCGTCGGTCGTCAAAACCGCCAGTGTTAAAATAATCGCTGCCGCGAATTTCATGGCAATCCCCCTTTCGGTTGTCAAAGCCGCCTTTTAAAAAATTCTCGCTCAATCATAACACGATGTTTCCGATTTACAAAAACGAAGACGGGCGTTAAACTCAAAAAAGCAGATTGAAACCTGGAAGGAGGCCCGCGATGGATTTTCATTATAACGACAAGGTTTTGGACCATTTCAGCAATCCCCGCAATGTCGGCGAAATAAAAGACGCCGATGGCGTGGGGCAGATCGGCAACCCCGCCTGCGGAGATATTATGAAAATTTCCCTCAAGGTAGAAAAGCGGAAGTGTCCGCAATGCCAGGGAATGGGCGCGCCCAACGACATCCCCTGCGACTATTGCGCCGGCGGCGGCGTAATTGAAGTCGTCAGCGAAGCCAAATTCAAAACTTTCGGTTGTGGAGCGGCCATTGCCAATAGCTCAATGCTGACGGAAATGGTGAAAGGAAAGGAAGTTCAGGAAGCCGTGAAAATCAAAAGCGGCGACATCGCCGAAGCGCTCGGCGGACTTCCGCCTGTCAAAATGCACTGCTCCGCTTTGGCGGTGGACGCGCTCAAAGCCGCTCTAAACGATTATCGCGCGAAACAACGGCGGTAAACCTCCACTTGGGAGAAAAACAGGGATAAAAAACCCCTCGGCTGGCAAGGCGTTCCCGCCGAGGAGCGAAATTATGAACGCCCCCCGAGTTGTCAAAAGACAGCTCGGGGATATTTTTTTTAAAAAAACCGGATTCTCCCGTCTCTTTCTTGTTTTTTTGCTTCTTCTTGATAAACAAGCTCTTCTCTGCTAATTTACGGACAGCACAAGGCGAACCTTTACAACCAAACAGAGGGAGGAAAAAAATGATTCATCCGGTCAAGCTTGCGGCCAAATTCACCGCCGCGGCGCTGATTACCGTTGTTTTCTGCGTTTTTCCCGTTTCGGCCCAAAGCGCCGCAAGCGGCGACTGCGGAAACGTCGGCTTGTTCAAGAACTTCAAGCCGGCCAAAGGCGAGCTGGCAAAATTCAAAGAGCTGCTTCAGATGTTTGAATTGACGAAAGACGACGCTTACTACAAAGGCGCGAAGGTTTTCAACGACGGCCTTTCTTTCAACGTTTCCGTTGAGGGAGCGTCCTTTCCGGTGGTTCTTTACCAATACGCGAAAGAGAACGGGAAACTTGTCTATATTTCCGCCCGCGGCAAAGAAATACAGCCGGCCGGCGAGGAGGAGCGTCTTCAAAAGTGCTTTTCCGGACTGGTCAAAAAAGCGGTGGAGAACAATTACCGCGACCATAATTTCCGGCTGGCGGAAATCGCGGGTAAATATTTCAAACTGCCGCCCTCCGAAATGAACGCGGCCTTGCGAAAAGACACCGGCTACGGCGTTACTCTGGGCGAAGCGCTGAAACTCCAACCGATGGAGCGCCGCGATTTCGTTCCCAAAACGCTTTACGTCGGTTCGGTGGCCAGCGAACACGTTCTCGCTTACGCCTTTTTGAATTCGGGAATCGTCGTTTACGGTCTGCAGGGCGTTTTGTGGGACTATATCGTCGGCGAACCGCAGACGCTTCAGCACGAGCTGATTCACAAAAATCCGAAACTGCAGAGCATGCCGGCCGCGTGGCAGTTTGACGTTGAACTTTTCGCTTCGCTGGCGCCGTTTCTTGACGCCGAATCGCCGGTGATGGATTTCATCAGTCACGGCTATTTAAAAACGGTCCGCGATATGGCGAAGGTTTATTTCGGTCTTGATACGGCGCAAATCCGGCGGGAAGTCATCGGCTACGATTACAACCGCCGCTTTGTCATCAATGAAGCGAAACTGAATAAATATTCGGCGCTGGCAAAGGAAGCATCCGCCGAATTGAAGCGAGCTTCGATTGAGCGTATTCTGCCGGAATTTTACGCCGACCTGCCTTTTTGGCTTGCCGTCAACAAGAAATTCAACGACCAATCGGCGGCCTTCAAGGTCCTGATGGCCCGCGATTACGAACCGACCATTCTGGGCGGTTACGAAAAAACGGCCGAATGGATTGAACGGAACGGCGAGGTTATCAGAAAAATCACGCAGGAAGCGCTGAAAAAACTGGAAAACCCGCCCCCCTCTTCCAATGAAAACGGCGAAGAAGAGTGGCTGGCCGGTTTTCTCGGACTTGACCGCCGGCAGGCGGAGTTTCTGGCGGATTATCTGCGCCGGAAAAACGTTTCCGTGAAAGATTTTTCCGGCAATCCGGAAGAATTTTCCCGGAAAATCAACGAACTTATCGGAAAAGGAGAAAAACGATGAAACGCGCGTTTGTTCTTTTCCTTCTTTTCTTGTCGGTCGCTTTGAGCGGTTGCGTCCAGACCTTCTATTCCTACGTGCGGGACGGCGCGAAAAAGGAAGGGATGACGCGCGACGAACAGGAAGTGGCGATGGCAATCGCCAACCGCGAAGCGCTGATGAAGAAAGGCAAGGAAGGGGTCTACGAAATTGACAAAGGCCGGATGACACTTGACGACGTCGTCAAGAGCTTGAATCAGGCGCTGGCCGATCTGGAAGAAATCCAAAACGTCAAGGAAGACGGGTGGCAGAAATACAACGAAGCGCACGAGCTTTGGGACCATTTCAAAAAAGAAGAACGGATTTACCGCTTTTTGCGCGATTCCGCGAGGGCGCGACAGCTTCAGGCGCGTTTTCGTGAATTGATCGGCGAGTCCTCGGACGGCGGCGAACGCGGCAAAAAGAGCGCTTACGACCCCCGGTTGTTCATCGCCGAATCCGACGCGGAGACCTCGTTGAAATCGGAACGGATTGAGGACGCGAAATCAAGCGGCAAGCTGAAATTGACGCAGACGTTTCTCGTCTTTATGAACGATAAGTACGGCCTCAAGACGGTTGACCCCGGCGACCCGAACGACCCGAATAGGTTTCTTCTGAAGGAGCATGTTTGGGGGCTGGAAATCAAAACCTTCGCCATTATTAACGGAGAGCCCATCAAGGCGGTGGCCAATGAATACATTGAGGGGACCCGCGTAGTTTTAAAACGCGGTTCCGCCGAGGATTTAACGGCCATCGTCCGCGAATCGCGGCCGGCGCTGAAAATTTTTTCTTCCGCCAACCAGCGGCTGAACGTTGCCGTCGGCGATGCCGACAAGGAAAACGAGGTCGGTTTCGGAAAGCCCGACTTCGTTGAGGCGGTCAGCGGCGTTCAAAGCGGTCACGATTTTTACGTTAGCCGGAAAGACCTGATAAACCGGCTGTTCCAAACGCCGATTGTGAAAGGGCCGCGGCCAAAGCGCGATCCGCCGCGGGTGGAAATCGCCCGCGTTTCCGGAACGACGACCGATATTGATTCGCGCTGGCAAAAATCCTCTTCTCCCGCCGGCTGGGCCGTGCCGTTTGAATACGCCGGACGGAATCGGGAGAATTACAACGTCAAAATCGTTTTTAAGGATGACGAGGGTTCTCTTAACGGAGGAAGAAAAATCTCCTACATCGTAAGAGAGTGGCATTCAACCGGCGATCATTTCAAACCGTCGGTCGGCGCGGTGATGGAATATTACCGGCCGAAACCTCCCTACGATAAGGACGATATTTTGGAAGCCAAGGTTCTGCGGGAAGAAAGCACTAAAAAGCTGACCATCACCCGCCTTGGCGAACAGACAGTTACCGGATTCGTTTACAAGTCAAACATCTTCGCGGCCGACAAGCCCGAGATGATTGATTATTCGTACGGCAACCGGCGTTTCCGGATAGCTGACCGCGCTGGTAACGACGGTATTTGCGAATCCCGCAAGGAAATTGCCCGACCGACCGATTACAAGACCGGCGTTTACGAGGAGTAAAATACTCCTCGTAAATTAAAAAAGCCGAGCCCCCCGCGCTTTCTCCGAAAAGAGAAAACGCGGGGGCTTTTTATTGCAAATAAAAACGCCAGGGTTTTTTCGCCCAAATACCGGCGTATTCAACGCCGATGCGTCCGCCTCTTCCTATTCGGGAAGCGGGAATTTTGAAACCCCGGTCCTCCAGCCGGATATTTTCGTTTTTGAAAATACTCGTTTTATTAAATTTCTTGTCTATTTGAAGCAAGCGGCAAAGTTTTCCCGGTCCGTCCGCCTGTCCGGCGGGCGAACCCGCCTCCTTTTCGTTTCCTCCGCCGTCAAGCGGAACGGCGGCTCTGATTAAAACGGCCGCCGGAAACCCCTCCTTTTCCGTAACGATATTCAAACAATGATACATTCCGTAAATCAAATAAACATAAACTGTTCCCGGCGCGCCGAACATCGGTTCGGTGCGGTTCGTCCGTCCGCGCGAAGCGTGGGAAGCGCGATCGCGCGGCCCGACATAGGCCTCCGTTTCCGTTATTTTCACCGCTATTTCCCTTTTGCCTATTTTTCTTATTAAAACTTTTCCGAGAAGATCCCGGGCGACCGCCAATGTCGGCCGATTAAAAAAAACAGCCGCGATTTTCTGCCTTTTTTTTGCGCGAATCATTCGTGAATTTTACGTTCAAAACCGAAGCGTTGCTGGCGAGACAAGTCGGCGAGCAATAAGCCGGATTCTGTTTCCCTTGATAAACTTGGGACGACGATAATTTATCTTGATCGGGACGTTGCCGTCCGATTCTGTGCGGCATTCCCCCGCCTTGCGGCGGAAGCTCAGCCTTGCACCGGATAGGAGTTTTCCAGCCGCCGGTGTCGCCGCCGTCAGCCGTGAGCTCTTACCTCACGATTTCACCCTTACCCCTTGCCGAAGCTCGGGGCGGTATATTTTCTGTTGCACTTTCCGTGGGATTGCTCCCCGTCGCCGTTAGCGACTATCGCTATCCGAATTTTTAACGATTCGGATGGTGTCCGGACTTTCCTCTCCGCCAAAAGACGGAGCTATCGCCTAGCTTGCCGGCTTGTCTCGTCAATAACGCTTTTGTAAAATTACAATAAACTTTGGCGCTTGTCAACTTCGTCCAGCGTTTCGTTTACCAGGCGGTCGGCTTCCCTGTTTTTTTCCCGCGGGATATGGAGAAAGGAGACCTTTCCGAACTCAACTTTTAAATTCCAAATTTCCATAAACAGCGGCTGAAGGCCCTCGTTTAAAATCTTGTACTCTCCGTTAAGCTGTTTCACTAAAAGCTCGCTGTCGGAACGGATTTCCGTTTCCGTTCCCCGGATTTTTCCCTTGCCTAAAATCTGTTTTATTTTTTTAAGAGCGAAAATGACGGCCTTGTACTCGGCTTCGTTGTTGGTCGCTTGGCCGAGAAATTCGCCGTATTCCCGCCCGCCGATTACCGCTCCCAGCGCCGCCGGACCGGGATTGCCCCTTGAGCCGCCGTCGCAATAAGCGATGATTTTTTCTTTTGCCGCTTTGCCCGTCATTTTTTCCGTTTTTTTAATGCCCGCCAGGGAAACGGACCGGGAGCCGGGAAAGAAAAACCCGAAGCGGCTTTATGTCCTCCCCCGCCGTGCTTGACGGCAATTTTGGAAACGTCGGTTTTGCCGTCCGAACGCAGGGAAACCAGAATTTTCCCGTTCTTTTCCGACCAGACGATGCCGATCGGCGGGTATTTCAGCACCAGCGCGTTGCCGAGTTCCGATTGAAAAAACGGGGAATTGACCGCCAGCGTTTCGTAACCCCCGAATTTGACCGGCGCCGCGCGTTCCACGGCTTTTTTTACGAGTTTTCGCTGATAATCCAGAATCGCTTTTCCCTGCCGGAAATATTCTTTACCGCCGTCGGATTTTTCCAGCGCGGCCGCGACTTTGTCCCATAAACGAAAATCAAAATCCCGCGCGTCAAGATAGCCCTGCAGCTCCCTCGTCCCTTTCAGCCGAAACCGCCACAAATCCCCGTCTTCAATATGAAGCAGGAGACGCGGCGTCCGTTTTCGGGGATGAAAAAACTTCCATGCCAGCACGGCGCCGGAGTGATTGATGTCGTAAAGCGATTCGTGGGCGAGTTTAACCGACTCTTTACCGGTAATGTGATGGTCCATGATCGCCAGCTTGCGCGCTTCCTTTAGGATTTTTCCGGTTATTTCCGGCGAATAATTAAAATCAACCAGATATACGTCTTTTCCTTTCAGGCCGGTCGGCGGCGGATTTTGATGTTCAACGGCGATGTACTCCGCTTTGTCGCCGAATTTTTTCCGCGCCGCCCAAGCCGCGCCAAAGCCGTCAAAACAGTTTTTATGATATAAAACGGCGATTTTTTTCATTTTTCAAACGTTAATTTTATCCGGCTTTTTTCAAGCGCCGCCAGTCCCGGAAGTTTCTTTCCGGACAAAAACTCCAGCATCGCTCCGCCGCCGGTTGAAACGAAGCCGAATTTTTTCCCGATTTTCATTTTCTCCACCAAGGCGGTCGTTTCCCCTCCTCCGATCACCGAAAAGGCCTTTGTTCCGGCAATGATTTTTAGCACGTTTCGCGAACCGCGGGCGAATCTTTCGTCTTCGCAGAAACCGAGCGGGCCGTTCCAAACGACGGTTTTCGCTTCCCGTAAAATTTCACCGAACTTTCTGACCGTTCTCGGTCCGATGTCCAAAACGGTTTCGGCGTCGCCGATGTCCTCCGGCATCCGGACGAAAGCGCCGATATTCCGGGAGTCAACTTTTTTGGCGACGACGACGTCGGCCGGCGCGATGATTTTTTCGTTTTGGGCGAGTTTCACGGCGAAATCCAGAACATTCTTTTCGTAAAGCGAAACGCCGACGCCAGTCCCTTTGGCGGCTAAAATCGTGTTAGCTATTCCTCCGCCGACCAAAAAATAATCCGCCTTTTTGAAAAATTTATTTATGAGGCCGATTTTATCGGATATTTTCGCGCCGCCCAGAATCATCACGAACGGCTTTTGCGGCGCCGTAATGGCTTTCCGCAGATTTTTTATTTCCGCTTCCAGAAGAAGTCCAACGAAAGACGGAAGAAAACCGGCAATGGCGTCTACGGAAGCATTGGCGCGGTGGCAGACGGCAAAGGCGTCATTGACGTAAAAATCGCCGAGAGAAGCCAGCGATTCGGCCAGCTTGGGGTCGTTTTCCTCTTCGCCTTTAAGGAAGCGCAGATTTTCCAGGAAAAAGACGCTGCCGGCCGGCGCCGCTTCCAGAAGACGCCTGATTTCGGCGAAATCAAAACGCTCAAAAAACGGGATGTTCTTCTTAAACAAACGGCCGAAAATCAAAGTGAAATTTTTCAAGCTTAAAGACGGCGCGAATCCGTCCGGCCGGCCCCGATGGCTCAAAATCAAGACCTTAACGCCTCTTTTTATTAAAAACTCAAGCGTCGGCAGAATCGCTTTTATCCTGAGCGAAGTTTTCTCATCCGCTTTTTCTATATTCAAATCCACGCGCAAAAGGCAGATTTTTCCTTTCAGCCGTTTTTTGGCGAGATCGCGCAAAAATTTCATTTATTGGCATTATAACCGAAAATCGTGTTAAAATGAACATCACGCTTTTTCCGCGCGAAATCGGCGTTAAAAATGGAAACGAACGGGAATCAAAAGAAAATCGTCATTTTGGGGGCCGGCTTCGGCGGTTTGAGAACGGCCCTTATTCTGGCAAAATACCTCAAAAGCGCCAATTTGGAAAAAAAGTTCCGGCTTATTCTCGTTGACCGCAACGATTATCACACTTATACGCCGATGCTCTATGAGATCGCCACGACCGACAAGGCGACTGCCGATTACGCCGGCTTGAAAAGCGTCGCCGTTTTTCCGATAGAGGACGCCCTGCGCGATCTTCCCGTCGTTTTTCTGAAAGACGAGGTTGAGGCGCTGGACATCGCAGAAAAGCGGTGCGTTTTTCTGCGCTTGAACGGCCGGCTGGATTTTGACTATTTAGTGCTGGCGCTCGGATCGGAAACCAATTATTTCAATATTCCCGGCCTTAAAGAAAAATCCTTGAGCTTCAAATCACTGATTGACGCCTTGAGAATAAGGGATCATATCTGGAACGCCGCCAGCGTCAGGGAACGGAAAGAGCTGCGGGTGGTTGTCGGCGGCGCGGGACCGGCCGGCGTGGAGCTTGCCGCCGAAATAATGTGCCTCGCCTGCCAGATGGAGAAGACCGGCGCCCTCTGCAACATAAAATCCTCCGTTATTGAAGGAGGGCAAAGCATCTTGCCGGGTTTTCCGCCGAAAATCGTTGAAGCCGCGGCCAAACGGTTGAAAAATCTGAACATTGAGCTGATAACCGGAAACGTCATTGAAAGCGTGGAAGACGGCGCGGTTATCTTGAAAAACAAACGAGCCGTTCCTTTTGACGTTTTGATTTGGACCGGCGGAACCAAAGCGCCGGCGATCACGACCGCTTCCCGGGATTCGCTGAAAATTGATCCCCGCGGCCGCATTGAGGTGATGAAGGAACTTGCCTGCCTTCCGACCAATCCGAGTTTAAACGTCCTGAAAAACGTCTACGCTATCGGCGACATCATCTGTTTTTATGACGAAAACAACCGTCCGATTCCGGCCGTCGCCAAAGCGGCGATCAAGCAAGCGGATATCGTCGCCGCGAATATAATCGCAAGCGTTGGAGCGGAAGCTTTCGGCCGGACGGAAGTCAAGCCGGGCGTTTATCGCCCCAAGGCCCATTCTTATATCATCCCGCTCGGCGGAAAATACGCCATCGCCAAAGCCGGGCCTTTCGTCGTCAAGGGAATTCCGGCCTGGGTCGCGAAAGGATTGGTGGAGCTCGGCTATCTGTGCGCCGTTTTACCGAAGTCGCAAGCGTTGAAAATCTGGCTGAAAGGAATAAAGATATTCGCGCAAAATGACCGGCTCGGATAGGAGCGTAGAATTTATTTTTTCTTGCCGATTTCTATCTCGTATTCGTTTCGGGCGTGTTTTTTAACCCAATCCAGCTCAACGCCGATTTTTTTATGGGGATTAAAAATGCCGAGCGGGTCAAAAATTGATTTCATTTTCGCGAAAACGCCGTAAAGCGGCTCGCCGAAAGAATCCTTGAGATAAGGACTGCGCATCAGTCCGTCGTTATGCTCTCCGGAAAGCGCGCCGCGCAATCGGATGACTTCGCGATAAACCTCGTCGGCGATAGCGAACATTTTTTCTTTATCCCCGTCCTTTTTGAGGTCTAAAAACGGCTGAAGATGAAGATTGGCGTTGCCGGCGTGTCCCCAGACGGAGAATCCGACGCCGTATTTTCCGACGATTTCGTAAAGTTTGCGCAAATAATCGGCGAGATGGCGGGGATGAACGGCCGAGTCCTCAATGAACGGCAGAGCTTTTTCCGCTCCCTTGGCGCTTTCGGCGACTATCGCGGCCGAGCGGCGGACTTCCCAAAGTTTATTCTGCTCGTCCTTGTCGTACGCCTCTTTAAGGTCAACGGCCGCTTCTTTCAGGATAGTTTTCGCCGCTTCCGCCAAGCGTTTAATTTCCTCTTCTTTTTCGCCGTCAAATTCTATAAGCAAAATGATTTCCGGCGCCGCTCCGTCTTTCAAAAAAGCGGCGACGGCTTCCGGTTTTTCTTCCTTGACCATTTCCAGCAAAAATTTATCCACCAGCTCAAAGGCGCTTGGCTTAAGTTCCAGAATTTTCGGAACGGCTTCCCCCGCTTTCCGCAAATCGTCAAAAGAAGCCAGAAGCAGACCGGCAAGCGGCGGTTTTTTCACGGTTTTCAGGGTAATTTCGGTCAGAATTCCCAGCGTTCCCTGATCGCCGCAGATCATTTTGGAAAAATCAACTCCCTCCTCGCTTAAGACGTCAAAAACCCAGTAACCGGAAGAGCTTTTATTGACGTCAAGGCGGGAATTTTGAATGAGATTGTGATTGGAAACCAAAAGATCGTGCGCGGAGCGGTAAATTTCCCCTTCCAGATCGCTTTGCGCCTGCTTTTTTTCAATTTCGGCGGCGTCGGAAAACTTAAACTCCCGTTCGCCGCCGTCGGACAAAACGACTTTCAGCGCCAGGACGTAATCGCGGGTTGATCCGTATTTGACCGTTTTTTCGCCGGCGCAATTATTAGCCACTCCGCCGCCGATGGAAGCGAAATTTTTGGAAGCCGGATAAGAAGGGACGAACTCGCCTTTTTTTTCCAGCTCGTCAAGAACGGTTTTCCAAATGACGCCCGGCTCAACGCGGACGAATCCGTCGCCGATTTCCAGAATTTTGTCCAAAAAACCCGGAAACCGCACGATAATTCCCTCGTTAATCGGCCCGCCGGCCTGGTCCGTTCCCCTGCCGCGGCAGGTGACGGACAGCTTCGCGTCCGTCGCTTTAAATTCCTCGGGAGAGAGTTCCTTTTTCAGCTTTTTCTTCGTTTCCGCCAGCCACTTTACGAGCGCGAAAATATCGTCTTTGGAAGACGGTAACACAACCGCCCACGGCTTTATTTCAAAAACGCTGCCGTCTTTGGAGTAATGCTCAAGCGACTCCTCGTCGCTCAAGACCTGTCCTTTGATGACCGATTTTAATTCGCCGATGAATTGTTCCATGATTTTTGATTTTTAACCTGATTTTAACGCACTTCATACTGGATGCTGACCTGCGCCGTCAGTTCTTCGGTGCCCGGCTGAATAGGCGGAGCCGTCCGCATAAAATCCGCTTCGCCGCCTCCCATCGCTCCTTCGTAATATTTCGGACCCGGCGCGGCGGCGTATTCGGAAAAAGTAATAATCCTGCCCAGACGGACGCCGTTTTGCGCGGCCATTTCCCCGGCCTTTTCGCCGGCTTTAGCGAATGCTTTTTGGCGCGCTTCGCGGAGAAATTTTTCCGGGTCGTCAATCTCAAACGATACCTGGCCGATCTGGTTTATTCCGGTTTCCGGCAGGCCGCTCAAAATTTCCGCGACTTTATCCAAATCTCGGATTTTCACCAGGACCGTCTGCGTCAGAACATAGCCGCTGATGAAGGTTTTTCTGCTTTTTTCGTCGTATTCGTAGCGGGGATAAAGATTATACTGCGTCGTTTTCACGTCGTCGTCTTTGACGCCGTTGCCCTCGGCGACTTTAATCGCCGCTTCCATTTTCCGGTTATTGTCGTCGGCAAGCTGTCTGGGATCGGCGCCCTCGGAAACGACCGAAAAAGAAACTTTGGCGATATCCGGCGAAACCGTCACTTTGCCCTCGGCGCTCACCCATACCGTCCGCGCCGGATACAGCGAATCGCCGTATTTTTTCGCCGGTCCCCAAAAAATAGAATAAACGACGGCGGCCGACAGCACGACGAAAAAAACCGCCAATATCTTGAATAATCTTATTTTCTGTTCCTCCATGTTTTTATTTTTTTAATGTTTTTTATATTTTCTTTTTAAACGGCTTCGTGCCCGCCGCCGCGGCGATTTTCATGAACTCCGGCGGTTTCAAGCTGGCGCCGCCGACCAGCGCGCCGTCAATTTCCGGACGGTTGATAAAATCGCCGGCGTTTTTCCCGTTGACGGAGCCGCCGTACAGCACTTTGACGTCCGACATCCGACATTCAACCATTAGCCATTTTTTTATAAATTTCGCCATTTCCACGGCGTCGGCGGGGGTATCCGGCGTTCCCGTTCCGATAGCCCAAACCGGTTCGTAAGCAATAATAATATCCGACGTCCGACATCCAACATTTGACATTTGACGCTTGACATCCGATAGATTTTTTTCCAGCTGACTTTTTACAAACTTCTCCACTGCTTTTTTGCCGCGGCGGCGGATCGGCAAACCCTCGCCGACGCATAAAATCACTTTCAATCCCGCTTTCAGCGCCGCCAAAACTTTTTTGTTTATCATTTCGTCCGTTTCTCCCAAAAAACGGCGGCGTTCCGAGTGGCCGATGATGGCGTACTCGGCTCCTGAACTCCGCAGCATCTCCGCGGAAATTTCTCCGGTATAAGCCCCGTTGTTTTCCCAAAAAACGTCTTGAGCGCCGAGTTTAACGCCCGTTTTTTTCAGCAGGACGGCAATTTTTTCCAAACAAACGAAAGGCGGGCAAATGACGATTTCAGCTCCGCGCGGCTTCGCCGCCGCGAGCTTTTTCACCGCCGCTTTCCAATCCGCCGCCGGACAATTCATTTTCCAGTTGGCAACAAGCAATTTCCCCATTGATTATTTTGATTTTAAAATTTTCACGGCGATATCCGGGTCAACGACGTTTATTTCCATTCCCGTTCCCAGCTCAAAGCCGGCGGGAGTGGCTATCTTCGGCCGTATCTCAATGTGCCAGTGATAATGGCCGCTTTGTTCTTTCTCTCTCATCGGCGCCGTGTGAATAAAAAAATTATAATCGGGATCGTTGAGATTTTTTTCCACTTTTTTCAGAACATTCTGGAGGACGCCGACAACGTCGGCGATATCCTCGTCGCGCGTGTTTTCAAAATAAGGGAGATGCTTTTTCGGGAAAACGCGGATTTCAAACGGCTCGCGGGAAACAAAAGGAGTAAAGGCAATCGCGCCCTTGTTTTCAAAAATCACCCGCTTTTTCTGATTTTTTTCCCAGTCAATAATGACGCAATGAACGCATTTTTTATGCTCGTCAAAATATCTCTTTGATCCGTTCAGCGAATGCCGGATGTCCGGAGGCACGACGGGAACGGCTATTGACTGGAAGTGGGGATGAAAAATGGAGGCCCCCGCCGTCGGTCCCCAGTTGTGGAAAATGGAAACGTAAGCGAGGCAGGGATCGTTGAAAAGCATCAGGTACCGGTCCCGCAGCGCCTGAAAAACCAGCTCGGCGATTCGCGGTTTGAGGGCCGAAAAATTTTTTCCGTGGTCGCGGGTAATCAAAATATCGTGATGGCCGACGCCGTCCAGCACGGAAAAGGGGCCACGGCTAAGAGGCAGCGGACAAACGTCGCGGTGCGTGAGAGCCGGATATTTATTGGGAATAATCTGAATCTCCCAGTCCTTGTGGTTTTTATAAACCAGAAACGGCTGGCCGTGGCCGGTTGCTTGAGGATTTTCAAAGGGACAGCCGGCTACCGGGGCTTTTTGGCGCTTCCCGATTCTTTTTTTGACGAAATCCTCCGGACGCCTTGCTCTTCCCGTTGCCAGAACAATCCAATCTCCGGAAACGATGTCCTGGCGCAGTTCCGAGGGGTGGATTTTTTTTGAGGGAGGTTGATTATTTTTCGCTTTCTTCCGCATGTTTTTGATGTTCTTGCGTTATTTCATTCAGACCGTATTTATTAAACCAAAGCCACCAGCGCACCTTGAAGGCCTCCCATAAAACCTGAAAATAAGCCAGCGGCTTCACGTGCGAATGGGGATCGTTTATCCAAATGACGGGCATCTCTTTCATTTTATATCCGAGTTCTTTGGCTATAGCCAGCGCTTCTATGTCAAATCCCCACCGCCGTATTTTCGCCAGAGAAAAAATTTTTTCCGCCGCTTCCTCGGAAAAGCACTTAAATCCGCACTGGGTGTCCCAAATGCCCGGCAAAAGAAGAATCTGGACGATAAGATTTCCGATATTCCCCAAAAAACGGCGATGAAAGGGCTGGGGCGGCGACAATCGCGCGCCCTCAACGTCGCGCGAACCGAAAACGACGTCGTATCCCTCTTTGAAATAAGGAATCATTTTATTGAACTGATCCACCGAGGTTGAGTTATCCGCATCCATGAAAAGCCGCCAGTTGCCCTTGGAGGCCAGCATCCCCTGCGCCACCACCGCGCCTTTCCCCCTGTTTTTATCGTTATCTATCAGCGACAGATTCGGCATCAGTTCGGAAAAACGCCTGACGACGTCGGCGGTATTGTCTTTTGAGCCGTCATTAATGACGAGGATTTCGTAAGAATACTCTTGCCGCGAAAGATGCTTATCAACGTCAATAAGCGTCAGCGGAATCCTCTTCGCTTCGTTGTAGGCGGGAATGACGACGGATAAAAACGGTTTAGGCATAATTGATTAATCGCTTATTCGGTCGTTGCGCCGTCAAACTCCGCTTCATTATCCTCGGCTTCTTCTTTAGTTTGACGCACGATGCCGTCTTTGTGATGAGCCGGCGAATAAATGGTATAGAGCTTGAGTTCTTCCGAATCGGAAACGTTTATTATGTTATGTTTGGCTCCGGCCGGCACGATCACGGCCGCGCCGTCGGCGACGTCGTATTCATTGCCGTCAATGACGCACCTCCCCGTTCCTTGTTCAAAGCGGAAAAACTGGTCATTATCCGGATGAATCTCCATTCCGATTTCTTCTCGGGGTTTTAAGCTCATTAAGACCAGCTGGCTGTGCTTTGAAGTGTAAAGAACTTTGCGGTAGTTCCCGTTTTCCAGAGTATCTTTTTCAATATTAACGACAAATCCTTTCATAAATTTAAATTTTGATTAATTTCAGACGCGCAACGGCAGGATGGAGCCGCCGGTTTCAAAATAAACAAAAGACGGGCCTTTTACGATTATTATAGCAAAACCCGTTTTAACTTCAAATCCACATCCCGGTCCAAACGCATAGGCGTAAAACCTTATGTGTCTGGATTAGGGATGCTCCGCCGACGCCGTTCCCCCGCTGATATCATACGATTGCTTAATTTTTGAGCGGGCCGCCAGGCGAAGTTGAAACAGGCCCGGTTTGAATTTGAGCGGGATACGAGAATTGAACTCGCGTCTGTTGCTTGGGAAGCAACCGTACTGCCACCGTACGAATCCCGCTCCAGTAATAAAACCAAGTCAGTTTTCCCAAAATTTTTACGAGCAAAGCGGAGCTTTGCGGCGGCTGGCGGCGGGATTTTAGATGGCTTGCGGGGGGAAATTTCCTTGAACAATCTTTATCTTGGTATGGTATAATGTATATGTAATCAATAAGTTGCTTTTATGGAATCAACTACTTCATTTCTAATCGTCGCGCTTGGTTATCTTGCCTTTGGCATAGCGACGGTAATTTGGATAACCAAAAAGAAAAAGGCGGGCGAGAAGATTTCTTTGCTGGCAAAGATTATCATCGCCATGGTTGTTCTTTCCAGTTCTTCCGCTCTTCTTTCTGTAATTATTGAGCCGTCTCCGGAGCAGGAGACAAACGCTCCCGAAACCAGCACTCTTTACGTAAAAGAGGGAGGCGCGAATGTCCGCGAATGTCCTTCAACTTCGTGCAAAGTGATTAGCACGCTTCCCCAGAACGCGTGGTTCACGTTTTCGGGCGATTCTTACGACAAATATCCCAATTGGGCCGAAGTTACCCTTCTGGACGGGCGGGGCGGCTATGTGAGCAAAAGCACGCTTTCTTTTGAAGTATCCGAAGTGCCGCAGCCGCAAGAAAATGGAATCAGATTGGCAAAATGGAACTTTGATCCGTTGGAAATCGACGGTTCGTATGGCATTTCGTTTTGCATTCCGGATTCAGCACGCTCCGGAGCAACCTGCGGCGGCCTTGCCGGAGACACCCAAACCCCGATCGGCGGTTCCCCGCCATATTCGTTCGTCAAAAGCTCCGGCTTTCTGCCGCCTGGAATGTCGCTTGAGCTGAACGGCCTGCTTTCGGGTTCGCCGACAACCGAAGGCACTTATAATTTTAAACTTTGCGCCAAGGATTTATCAATGAACCAGGGGTGCGAGAATTACACGCTGGTGGTGAAAAAAGAAGATTCAATTGCTCAACCTTCCTCTGGCGGAAATTATAAAGCAGTTTTGTCGTTTACTGCCGATATGCAAAATTATCAACGCAATAACGATTCGCTGCTCGCTAATAACGAACATGTATCCGTGACAGTTACGGCTAGTAGATCAGAACAAGATGAACAGGGTAGTAAAAGTATCAGCAGTTATAATTTTTCTTCTACTGGACGAAGCAGTATTTACGTAAGTAGTAATTGTATATCGCAGTATAGCGGGACTTTTGGCGATAATTTGGACTCCGGACCAGGAGCCATATACGGTTATCTGCCTTCCCGTCCACTTATATTCAAAGCAAGAACAGGATACGCCGGGGATTATAGGGATTTTGATTATACGCCATTATCAGCAGATTTTTGTGCGACTTGGCCTCCGGATGTGTTCATAAGAGAGGTTTTGTCGGACATTATATCCGGCACAGGAGGGGGCATTGCCCTAGATCAACGCAGCTTGAATCCGGCAGGAGAAACTATTTCTTTTAGCAACGATTATCGTCCCGAACATTTAGCTACAGACAGAATTACTTATAACGGCACGCTGGTATTTACGAAAGAGTAACTCGTTTATCAGGGGATGAAACTTCTCGATAAAAAATGGAAATGGGCGGCGGCGGTAATTTTGCTGCCGGTGGTTGTTATATTGATCGGGATCTACGTATATTTTTTTTGGACCTGTTGCCCGGAGCCGGCAACTGAACGTTTAAGAGCTTCGTGTCAAGTGGAAGGAGGATTTTTTGTTGAAGAGTTGGAACAATGCCAACTGCCGGCATCGGACGCGGGGAAAACATGCAAAGATTCATCCGAATGCGAGGGTTTCTGCGAAGCGGATCTGTCCCCGGATGAAATATCAAAAATAACCAACGGGGAACGAGTGGAAAAAACGGGCGCCTGCGGGCGGTGGAAAAACTTTTTTGCGGGATGTTTTTATATAATAGAAGACAGCGCGGTTGAGAGATTTTGCGCTGACTAACGCCGAATTAATATGAAGAAACTTTATCTCATTTTAAAAATTCTGCTCATTCTGGCGGCTTTAATCGCGCTGGGCTATTTACTTACTCCCACCGACAGTGAAGTCATTTTGAAAAGGCCATGGCTTGAAAAGGCCGAATAGTGTGAAAGGGGTTTTCCCCCCCGCAAGCCGTCTAAAATCCCGCCGCCAGCCGCCGCAAAGCTCCGCTTTGCCCATTGTCCCAAGCCAATTCCGCTCGCTTCGCTCGTTTTTAGAGTGAGGTTCAAAAATTCAAAAGCCGAAGATTTTAAGGTACAACACTTGCCCCACCATCCCGTGCGCGTGTTAAAAACTTTTGCCGTCTTGAAAGACCGGCAAACCCCCTTATTTCCCGCGGCCAAGATTATTCCAATCTTTTTTCTTAAGGAGTTCAAGAACGGGTGCATCTTTCTTGTCTTTAGGAATAATAGGCATGGTCTCATCGTTTATACCTGCCATATCCAAATCGTTCGGACCTATTTCCCACGCCTCTCTATCGTTAAAGGATGTTTTAACAATACCTACATCAAACAGAACTCTGGGCTGGGGTTGGGTCCCATCAATGATTGCTGGTGCCAGTAAATAAATACCAAATCTTTTAAAGCTTGCTGAAAACATATCAAGATTTGTTGTGGCATCGGGGGTCAGGGTATGCACTCTCGACACAGTAATAAGACGCTGATTCTTTGGCGGTCTTTTTGTAAGGTCAAGATTTGTAGTAACAACTGCACGATACCAAGCAGGATTTTTTTCTGAAACTCCTCGTATCATCGAAATTCTAATCGTCTCATCCGCATCTTTTTCGCCAAATATACCTCTCCAATCCTTAAATATCGCTCTGGCTTTTTCTTCGTTTTTAAACAAGAAGGCCATTACAGGCGGACGGCTAGGTATTGTGATGTAAAGCACACCGCCCCAGCCCGCTTCGTCCCATAGATGTTGGCGGATTACCGAGACATTCTTAATTTCGTCATGCCGCTTTGGAGTACCAGAAGATTTTTCCTCACTTTCTTCTTTTTTAAATTCTTTGGTTTTAACAGGCTTTCCACTTTTTTCAGGGGTGTATGGATATAAAGTTGCCTCAGGATTTATCCAGTTAAGGATAGATCTTTTAGGGTTATACCCCAAGACATTTCCCAAAGTAACCATTGGCGTAGAGAAACTGAAGGCCCTAGAATTAACTTCCTCGTCTTTAAAAAGTTTGAGCAAATCAACGTCAGCATCTTTGAAAAGGACAGTGTTTGCAATCAGGTGCAATACAATCTCCGAGATTTTAGAGGAAATTTTTTCCTGTTGCTCTTTTGAAAGAGAGTGAGGACTAAAAGAACCACAGGTAATAGCTATGCCGAATTTACCGTCTTTTTGAATCTCATATATTATTTCTTCCTTTAGTGATTCATCGCGTGTGATCGTGATATAGGCACTGCTGTCTCTTGAGGCGGCATCCATTTCCAAAGTGGTAGACAAAAAGCTCTCAAGAGCCGCGAGAACATACTCGCCGATTTCGATTTCGGGGCTACCGTTGGGTGCTTTGATAATATATTCGCATCCTAGAACGCTTGACCTTAATTCCACTACTTCACCAATATAGTATTCTGGCGCGCTTGGCAGATTTTCTTGAGCAGGTTGGGAAAGATATGAATTGAAAAATTCATCAACTTCATCGGGAGGCATCTTTTCCTTAAAAGAATCTGGAACCATGTCTTTTCCACCAAGACGGTATAGCAAGCCAAAGGCGGCAAAATCTAGGTCCATCTGCATTAACGTATCGGGTAGTTTCTCTAATATTTTCAATTGCTCGTCAAGTGTTTTGATTACCAGCAGCCCCATAAGCGAACCAAAGAAAAGATCATCATTCAGTAGTTTTGATTTTTGTTCATCTGTTTTTAAAAGTTGAGCAGAGAGAAGATGGTGAAGCTGATGCCACTCAAGTGCGTATCCTATTCGGCCTAATTGGACCTCAATAGTTCTCAATCTTTTGTAGCAAGCGAGCTGCATTGTGTTGATTTTGCTATACACCCAAAAATCACTTGTTGCATGGGAGGCGGCATTCAACAGTACGCCGCGAGCAGCCCAAAGTAGGCCAGCATCTTCATAGGCAAATGAAAGAGTGAATAGCGCATGAACTAGCTGGTCCTTGCTCTCTTTTTTGTAAAAACGCCTTAGCGCTCTACCGAGAAAATCTATAGCCTTGTAAGTTCTCCTGCCTTTTAAATGTTGGATTCCACGATTAAGGAGTATTTCACCTGCCGCAAGTTCTCCTTCTCTGTTCGTCACCACCTCAACCAGATGCTCTTGAAGTTCTTCGTAAGCGCTTTCACCATTGAATACGTCATCCATTTCATTCAAGAGCCGGAAGGTTATTTCAAAGGGGAAACCGATAAGGTTGCTGGCCTTATCCATCACATCTTTAAGTTGCCGAAATGCTTTTGCTACTTCTGCAGGGTCATCTCTTTTGCGTAAAAGATTCGCAAAACAGAGCATGGCTTCTGCGTGTACCGATGCACTGGAATTAGCCTTATTACTTTTATGGGTTTCCAGTTTTTCAAAAAGATTTTTTGTTTTTTCCTCAAGCATTTCAGGCGACACCAAGTTAGATGTGCCAGCAAGAGCGGACAGAAGACCCCAAAGATTATTCAGCCTTTCGGCGGAAAATATGTTATTTGAGGCAAGTGCAAGTTTTTCTATGGCATCGTACTGCTTTAAAAAGGCATTAAAATCTTCAAACCAAAAGAACGTGGTCCATGCTCGTTGATATAAAGCGGTGAACTGTTGGTCGCTAGTGCCGTGCTCATTAGCAAATCGTATTGCACGATCAAATAAAGATTCGACATCCTGACGCGGCTCATCAAGCTCCGCAGCTATTAACGCCGCGTCTAAGCACTCGTCAACGGTTTTTATCGTGACACTGGACTTACTTACGTCTTCTGCGATAGAGGAATTTAATTCATCGAACTGCTTTTTTCTTTGTGAATCCAAGGGACCGGCTTCTTTTTTTTCCTCAAGCCCATCTCCCATTTTTAATTCTTCAATAGCAAGCTTCTGCCTTTTATTTGCAAAAACCTTATCAAGAATCCAATTCCTATCAAGGACAACAACCTGAAAGCTGTATTTTTTAGACAATTCGTCCTCCAGAGTTGCTCTTGTTTTGTCCCTCGCAAATTCACTCGTTATACAAAAGACTTTTGCGTAAGACCTGCCTGTTTTATGTATTTCTTCGGTGTCGCTTCTAATTTTTCCTGACCAATCTTTTTGAGTGCTAAAAGCAAAGGCAAAATCTTCCTTGCTTTGATTGTCCTGACCTTGGAAAAAAGCACTTCGTATTTGAGAAGCGACAGGGATTGTAGATGAGTCAACTTTGCTATCGCCGCCGCCCGTAGAGCCAGTTTGAGGTCGAAGGTTGGGGCAAATCTCGTATTGACAAAGCTTCCGCGCGAATTCTTCAAAATCCTGCTCCTGTTTTCTTTGCCCCAAGGTATCTAAGTGATACTCAAGGGTCGTACGGTTTAGTTTGCTCTCCGTTACTATTTTTGAATCAGAAAACCTGTGAGGTTTTCTTTTTTTCATAAAATCTTTTGGGGACGGAATACTCATATTATTTTTTCTTCAATTTTTGAAGTTCTTTATATGCTTCATAATATCGTTTACATTCCTCTTGAGGATCCGTTATCCTTCGGTGAAAAAATTTTGTTAGCTCTTGTCTTGTTGCCCAAGCATCAAAAAATACTTGCGCGAAACTGTCAGCATCTCTAAAAGGATTCCGGCCCTTATATCGTATCTTTTCAACATTATTTTGATGTGCGACTTGATTTCTCAAATCGGATAGCGGCTTTATGCTGGCAATATCATATGGCCAATTTTTAAGTATAGGCCATAAAATTTTGTACATATTACCAAAACTTAATTCCTCAACCATTTTTTCTAAATCGGCAAAAACTTTTTTATCATCATCTTCTTTGCCGGTTTCAAAAACTATCGGTTTGAAATAGTGATAAAAAATCTGACGAAACAAAATCTCTATCCCAGCGTGAATATCAAAAATTACCGACCTAACAAAATGATCATCGTCCGTTAAATCAGATGTCCATTCCTTAATTTTTTTATATGCTTGCTCTGGTGTAGTGAAACCAACTATATCTAAATATTGATTCTCCTTTTCCATAATTTTATGCCTTCAACACATTAACGATTCCCTTTTGCCCGATTGTGCGTCTTGCACAACATCTCACAATTTTTGATATCGGTTGGATTTTTCTTACTCCATG
>CAYHUJ010000002.1:0-50314 GCA_964360035.1 uncultured Candidatus Saccharibacteria bacterium
ACGGCTCGAAAAAGGCATGTCGCAAGGCGACATTTGCCGTGAGTTAGGGTTAGATAGAGCGTATATTAGTAATGTTGAGAATGGCAAGCAAAATCTTACAATTAGCACAATGGAAAAGGTCGCCAAAGTGTTAGGAACGAGTATAGATCAACTTTTAAAATAATTATGACTACTCAAAACCAAACTATTACTAAAATCGCAATTTTTCAAAAAAAAGAAATTCGCAAGATTATTCATAAAGGTGAATGGTGGTTTTCCGTAATCGATGTCGTTGAAGCACTCTCTGGTACCGACCGCCCGAGAAAATATTGGAACGATCTCAAGAAAAAGCTGATGAAAGAGGGGTTTCTTGAAGTGTCCGAAAAAATCGGACAGTTGAAAATGGCTTCTCCAGACGGGAAAATGCGCGAAACGGACTGTGCTACTACCGAGACGATGTTTCGTATTATTCAAGCTATTCCATCCCCAAAAGCCGAGCCGTTTAAGCGTTGGCTCGCGCGTGTCGGTTTTGAACGTGTGGAGGAAATAGAAAATCCTGAGCTTGCCACAAAGCGCACTCGAGCGATTTACAAAGCAAAAGGATATTCCGATGCGTGGATTGAAAAGAGAATGCGTGGTATTGAAGTTCGAGAAACACTTACTGATGAATGGAAAAAGCGTGGAGTAAAGGAAGGTCAAGAATACGCAATTCTTACCGCCGAAATCTCAAGGGCGACATTTGGTATGACCCCGAGAGAATATCAGAAATTCAAAGGATTAAAGCGTGAAAATCTACGCGACCACATGAACGATTTAGAGCTTATTTTTACCATGCTCGGCGAAGCCTCAACCACTGAAATCGCGAAAAATAAAGATACACAAGGATTTATAGAAAACCAAAAAGCCGCAAAAGAAGGTGGTGCAATCGCCGGGGACGCACGTAAAAAACTTGAAATAAAAAGTGGTAAAAAAGTTTCTACTGGTGAGAATTATTTACCGAGACCAAAGAAAGTAGAAAAGTTAAAATAACTATATGACGACACAAGTAAAAGACTTTAGATCCGTAAGTTCTGAATACGACCAAGACTGGGTAAATGGCGTTGGTGAAAAAGAATATCGAGCGCTTTTCGAGTTTTTACAAGGAAAGAATATCAAAACGATTCTTGATCTTGCGGGTGGCAACGGAAAACTTGCCAAAATGCTTAGAGAGAGAGGATAATGATGTCTTTCTATTTGATATCGCAGACAATATGCTTGCCGAAGCTCATCGTAAGGGTGTCCCAGAAGAAAAAACTATGGTGGGTGATATTTTTACTAAAAATATTGGAAAGAAATTCGATTGTGTCATCCTCAAATCCTCAATGCACGAAATACCACTTGAAAAATCCTCAGAACTTCACTCGATTGTTTTTAATTTATTAAATCCCGAAGGATGGTTTATTGATTGGGATGTCCACATGCCAACAGAAAAAGACTCCAACTGGCTTATACGGTGGGTAAACATCAAGGACAACATTGCTGGTCTTGTGGATTTGGTAAAGAATCGCAATATTTATACGGAAGACTTTATTGTAGAGCAACTTAAACAAATAGGTTTTAAAAAAGTTACGATTGCATATCGCTTTTTTTACACTGTCTCTGTCGCAAAAATGAGTAAAGTATATTGGGCGGACAATTTTCAAAAAACTCAAGAGTTTTTTGAAAAGACGCAAGAATTATTAAAAACTTACGGGAGTGATAACATTTCCGTGACTGAAAAGCCGCCGATAGATTTTGAGATAAAAATACCTGCTGTCTTTATCGTCGGACAGAAATGAGAAGTTATTGCTCTCGAATAGTTTCGTGTGATCTGTCATTTTGAATTACAGCAAGCTCAAACGAAGCCACCGAGCGAATACGAAGCAACACCGAGCAGGCATCGTGAGCGTAGCGAGCGGCCAGTGCGAGGTGCTTGCGAAGTGTGAGCGGACGTTATAGTTACCACAAAACGCGGATACGGAGTGCGCCTCGGTCGCCGTGAGGGTGGAGAAAAGAGCAACGAAAATGCTAAAATATAAATGTGCTCTTTTCGGAGACTGAAACGGCGAAGCAAAACCAAAAAATTCCTTTCCATTTCTTTTTCCGCTTTGCGGTGGGTGGTGGGGGGAGTCGCAAATAAAAATGATAGGAAATTTTGGGGTTTTGCCTCGCGCGAGCTTGTCGAGCGCGGCCGAGGCGCAAGTATCATTCGTCAAAATCCTGCGGATTTTGCCCGAAATACATTTGAACTTCGTCCAATACACACCGCAGGATTGGGCGCCCGTTCGAGAGACCGGACGCCCTAGTGTTTATAATACTTTTGAGAACAGAGATTTGGCGGTTGGGAACATCATCGGTTCAAACATCCTCAACATTCTTTGGGTTTTGGGCTTGACCGGCATTATTTTGCCGCTACCTTTTAACGCCGATTTTGAACATTGACGCATTAAACGGAGTGGTAAAAGATCGCCGATATACTTAAGTATATCGCTCAAATACGAAGTAGAAAAAAATAGCATCCCGAGCGGAAAAGAAACAAAAAACAGCGATATACTTAAGTATATTGCCTTAAAGTGGAGCGACGGAAAAAAAAACGAAAAGAAAGATATTGGCGCGATTAGGTCAGAATTTGCGTCGCGGTTTTTTTAAAAAACCCCCGCTTGAAACGGGGGGGCATCAAAGTTTGACGCGCATGGAGTCAAGAAAAGAATCATCGTAAGAAGGGACGCGGATGACGCGCTGTTGGCCGTCCGGCCCCGTTAGAAGAAATTCCACGAAGAATTTGCCGTTGTCGTCCCGGCCCGCTCCGGATTCCACCTTAATTTTCAATTCTTGAAAAAGCCGGACGATTTTCGCGGCGGAATTGATGGCTTCGTCCATTGCGTTGTCGGCCAAATTGAGAGCGGTAATCATTCTATTCAGATTGGCGTTGACCCGCCTGTCCCACTCTTTTTTGGCGTTTTCGTCCACGGCCCCCTCCTTTTTTAGGCGCGATATTTTTGTTTGTTCTGCGAGTATCTTATCAGGAATAAAGCGAATGGTAAATCCCCGCGCCCGACTGATAAAGGCAAAATCTTTGCCTCCCGTTCTTTTTTTCGGAGGAATCTGGTAAAATAAAGTCATGCCCGAAGTAACGAAGAGAATTCTCATTGCCGAGGATAACAAAGCTCTTTCCAAAGCGTTGGAATTGAAACTGCCGAACTTCGGCTTTTCGGTGGCGGTCGCTTTTGACGGGGAAGAAGTTGCCGAATCGTTCGGAATTCCATACGCCGACTTGAACGCGCGGGTTTTAACCGGAACGGTGATTCGCGGCTTATGAGCTTAAAACAACGGACAATTTTCTATTTTTCATTATTGCTGATTTTTTTCATCGGCGCGGCGGTTACGGTTTACTATTTTCAATTTTCGCAAAAACTGGACGCCGTCGTGATTGACGCCGCCGGCAGAAACAGGATGCTTTCCCAAAGGATCGGTTTTCTGTCCGAGCAAGCCGTCCGTGGCGGCAGGGACGTCGGGGCGGAACTGCGGGAGGCAGTTGATCTTTATGACGCTTCATTTTACGCCATAAAAAACGGCGGCGTCGTTTTGGGAATCGCCGGCGGCGCGGTGTTGCCTCCGTCGCCGCCCGGCGTTTTGCCGTTGGTCTTATCAGCCGAAGAATTATGGCAAGCATATAAAAAACAAGCCGAAATAATCGCGCGGGAGCCGATAGCCGCGGACGGCGAGTTGAACGTTACCCTCTCCGGAGCGCTGGATTTCATTGAAGCCAACGAAGCGGAGATGCTGGCAAGAAATCACGCAGTGACGGAGGCCTACGTTGAGCTTAACAGGATTAAAAACCAAAACCTTTTCTCCGTTTTTTTGACAATCGGCGCAATAAACGCGGGAATAATCGCGTTAAGTTTTTATTTGATGAGGATATTTGTTTTGCGGCCGTTGGAACGGCTCAAGTCGGGGGTTGACAGCGTCAAAACGGGAAATTTGGATTACCGGTTGTCCGTGCCGCGCCGGGACGAAATCGGCCAGCTTTCGGCGGCTTTTAATGAAATGGTCGCGGAAATACGCGAGCGAACCGCCAAACTGAAGGAAGCCGAAGCCGAAGACAAGGCGATGCTTTTCAGCGTTGCCGAGGGTTTGGTGGCGGTTGACAAAGAGGAAAGGGTAATGTTTGTTAATAAAGCGTTTGAAGAAATACTCGGCTGGAAAGGGGAAGAGGTGAAGGGCAAAAAGTTCACCGAATTTATTCCGCTATTAAACGAGAATGGCGAGCCGATTCCGGCATCGCAGCGGCCTATCGCCAAAGCGCTTAAAGGAATCACCACCATCACCACCGTCACCTCCGCCGCCGTTGTCGCCAATTTTTACCGGCGGAAAGACGGTTCCATGGTTCCCGTCAGCATCAATGTCGCTCCCGTTATTTTAGACGATCAAATCGCGGGGGTCATAGAAGTTTTTCACGACATAACCAAAGAAAATGAAATTGAAAAAGCGCGGACGGATTTTTTGACACTTGCTTCGCACCAGCTTCGCACGCCCCTTTCCGGCACTAAGTGGCTTATTGAAACGATACGGCGGGGGGTTATCGGCCAGATGACGGAAAAGCAAAAATCGTATCTTGACCGAATTTATCAGATTAACGAAAGAATGATAGGACTCGTTTCCGACATGCTCAACGCTTTGCGCATTGAAAGCGGCGCCGCGGCGGCAAAAAAGGAAACCGTTTTTTTTCGGGAATTGTTTAAGGAAATTTCTTTAACGGCGGCGTCCGCGGCCGACGCGAAAAAAATTACGCTGCGCAACGCCCTTGAAAACCGCGAAGCGATTTCCGTGGAATCCGACGCCGCCATGCTGCGGAACATTCTTGAGTGTTTCGTCGGGAACGCCATCAATTATTCAAATCCCGGACGGGAGGTTGTCGTGGGCGCGAGAGAAGAGCCGGCAACCGTCGTTTTTTCGGTAAAGGACTCGGGAATCGGAATTCCCAGGGAAGAGCGAAGGAAAATCACGGAAAGATTTTACCGGGCCTCAAACGCCAAACTTTTTAATCCCGAAGGAACCGGTCTCGGTCTTTACATCGCTTCAATGCTCGCGGAGAAAATAGGCGCCGAAATCTTCTTTGAATCCGAAGAGGGAAAGGGCTCCACATTTTTCTTGCGGGTTCCGAAAAAAGTCGCAAATAACAAAACAATTAAAAACAACCATTAAATCAATATCAAAATGAACAAGGTCTTAATCGTTGAAGATGAAGAATTTCTGGCGTCCGCCCTCAAGGACAATCTTGAGTTGGAGGGTTGCGCGATAGACGTCGCCTATAACGGCGAGGAGGCGATGGAGCGGATTCGGAAGAGCCGTCCCAATCTCATTCTTCTTGATCTTTTGATGCCCAAAAAGGACGGCTTCTACGTGCTTGAAGAGCTCAAGAAGAACGACGAATGGAAACTGATTCCGGTGATCGTTCTTTCCAATCTGGGCGGAGACGCGGATATAAAAAGGGCGCTGGATATGGGAGCGAATGATTATTTCGTGAAGTCCCAGCATCCGATTGAAGAGGTAGTGGAAAAAGTAAAAACTTATCTTGGGGGCAAAAAAGCATGATTTACCCGTTACCCAACGTGAAAAGGCGCGTGTTAATCGCGGAAGACGAGGAAAACCTGGTCCGCGCTCTTCAGGACAATCTTGAAGCGGAGGGATACGGCGTTGATGTCGCTTACAACGGCGAAGAAGCGGTGGAGCATCTGCGCAATCAGATGCCCGACTTGATTCTTCTTGATCTTTTGATGCCCAAAAAGGACGGATTCTACGTGCTGGAGGAAGTCAAGAAAAGTTCTGAATTCAAGCGGATTCCCGTGTTGGTACTTTCCAACCTTGAAGGAGACGCCGAAATAAAACGCGCGCTGGAAATTGGAGCGGACGATTACTGCGTCAAATCTCAGCACTCAATGGAAGAAATTATTGAAAAGATAAAAAAATATCTCGGCGCGGGAGCGCGAATGGGATTAGCCGAAAGCGGCTTCGTGAAGCCGAAAAAATCGAAAGCGGAAATTTACAGGGAAAAAAGCGAGCGGGAGAAAATAATCAATGCCGCGAAAGCGGAAACCGAAGTCGCGTCGGCCGAAAAAGAGCGGGCGACGTCGGCTCTTGCCGAGGAGCGGCAGAAAGCCGAAGAAGCGATAACGCTGGAAAAAAGCCGCGCGGAAAAAATCATCGCCGAAGAAAGAAAACGGGCGGAAGAGGCGCTGGCCGAAGAACGCCGAAAAGTCAAAGAGGCCGGGGAAAATCTGGAGCTTGAAAAGAAACGGAAAGAAGCCGCCGAGTTTAAAGAGCTGGTTTTGGAGGAAACGCTTGAGGAAGAAAAAAGAAAAGCGGGGGCGATTGTTTCCGAAGAAAGAAAACGGGCGGACTGGCTTATCGCGGAAGAGCGCGGGAAGGCCGAAACGCTTCTCGCCGAAAGGGAGCGTCTTGAAAGAGCGCTGGCGGAAGAACGGAGGAAGGAAGAGGCCGTTTTGGATGAGCTCCGAAAGACCGGAGTTGAACGAGCCGCCGCCGAAGCGGAGCGGGTTGCCGCGGAAAAAAGAGCGGAGGCGGCGCTGGCGGGAAAAAAATCAGCGGAAGCGAGGGGAAAAATTTTGGAAGCGGGAAAACGACAAGCGGAAGAGGCGCTGGCTGAAGAAAAAAGAAAGGAAGAGCTACTGCTTGCCGAAGAGCGGAAAAAGACCGGGGCGATTTTGGCTGAAAAAAACCGGACAGAAGCGGCTCTCGCCGGAGAGCGGGAAAAAGAGCGGGTTATTTTAGCCGAGGTTGAAAAGACCAATGTTGAACAAGCCACCGCAAAAAGAGAAGCGGAAGCCGTCTTGGCGGAAAAAGAACGGATGGCAAAAGAAGAAAAACAGCTGGAATCTGAAATAAAAATCGCCCGAAAACGGGCGGAGCGGGCGCGGCTGGCTCTCGCCGAAGAAAGAGCGAAAGAGAAATTGGCGTCCAAGGCGGCGACGTCGGCTCTTGCCGAGGAGCGGCAGAAAGCCGAAGAAGCGATAACGCTGGAAAAAAGCCGCGCGGAAAAAATCATCGCCGAAGAAAGAAAACGGGCGGAAGAGGCGCTGATAATGGAGGAGAAAAGGAGGGGAGTTGAATCGGTATTGCTTGAGACCTCCTTGTCCGCGAAAAAAAGGAAGGAGGCGGAAGAAATAAAAAAGACGCGGGAAGCGTTTCAAAAAGAAAGCGGAAAACTCAAAAAGGCCCTGGCCGCCGAGAAAAAGCGGCTGGCGGAAGAAAAGAAAAAGGAAAGAGCCGCCGTCCTCGCCGAAAGAAAGAAGGCGCGGTGGGCGCTTATTGCCGAAAGGAAGCGGCTGGCCGAAGAAAAAAAGAAGGGGAAAGCGGCTGTTATTCGGGAAAGAAAACGGGAAGGGGAACGAAAAAGGAAAGAAGAAAAAGAGAAAATTATCGCCGAGAGGAAGAAGGCCGGATCTGTTCTCGCGAAAAGAGGCGAAAAATTCAGAGAAATTTTGGCCGTGAAAAAACAGGAGAAAAAACAGGCAGTCCGGGCCGAAAGGGAGAGAATAAAATCAGCCCTATTGGAAAAAAGAAAAAAAATTATTCGAGCCGTCGTCTTCGCGCAAAAAATGAAAGAAGAGCGGAAAATTCTCGTCGGGAAGGAAAGGGCGCGGGCGGTTCTCCTCGCCGAGAAAAAGCGGCTGGCGGAAGAAAAGAAAAAGGAAAGAGCCGCCGTCCTCGCCGAAAGAAAGAAGGCGCGGTGGGCGCTTATTGCCGAAAAAAGAAAAGAACGGGCGGTTCTGGCCGCGGAGAAAAGAAAAGGGGCCGCGACTCTCGCGATGGCGAGAAGAAAAGCCGAAAAAGCGAAAATGGCCCTCGCGAAAATCGAAAAACAAGTTAAAAAAGCCCTTTAACCGATTCAGCCGAAAAGTTAAATGAAATTTACGGCGAATTTGATAAAAAAAACGGGGTTTGTTCTTATTATGGCCATTGTCGTCGGCCTGCTGTTTTCCGGCGGCCCGTTTTTTTTCCGTATTCCGGCGGCCCGCGCGGCGGTTGCTTTCGTCGGTTGTGGCGCGGCCAGCGCGGTTGGAAGCGGTAATATGACATCAGTGGGAATCCCTTCCGGAATTCAGAATAACGACATTCTTATCACTTATGTTCATACCAGGGACAACGTGGATTCTTCCATGCCGGCCGACTGGACCAATAACGTTGCCGGCAACGGCAATACGACCAATCGGCTGGAAATTTTCTGGAAAAGAACTGCCGGCTCCGAGTCCGCCCCGACCGTTACCCATTCCGGCGGCGATTCATCCATTGCAACGATGTGCGCCTTTCGGGAGGTTGACACGGCGGGCAGCCCCTTTAACGCCGTCGGTTCCGTGCAGAGCAATGCCGGCTCTCCCATAAGCACCGCCGCGATTTCCACGACGGTAAACAACGCGATGATAATTCACGTTTTTGGTTCCAATGACAACAACGCCTGGGGAAGCTACACGGGCATTCCGACAAACGAAGCGGCGCAAAACGATAATGCCAGCGGATCGGACGACAGCTCGGGGATGACTTACGGCGCGCAGTCAACGGCGGGTTCCACGGGAACGGCGGGGGCGTCCCAAACACTTCGCGGTCCCGACGCCGGCGTTTCCGTATTAATGGCATTAAGGCCGTTTGTCGCGGTTACGACTTTAGGCGACGGCAGCGACCCCTCCAACGCCGCCGTTGCTCCGGGGGCGGCCGCGACCGATTTGGATGCGTTCACTCTACAAACAAACACGGGCGCCGATACGGTTACTGCGGCAACAGTCACCTTATCGGCGGGTTCCTCCGGCGGGCTTTCTCTGGTCGCTATCACCAACGACGCCGGCTCCGTCACTTATTGCTCGCAGGCGGATCCGCCTTCCGATTCCGTTTCCCTTTCTTCCTGCGGAATCCCCGTAACCACCTCTTTAACTCAATTTAAAATCAGAATTACTCCCAAAATTCACGCCGATATGCCGGTTCCCCCGGGTTCTGATTATTCCGTTACCGGAACAATTACTTCATTTACCAGCACCAATTCCCAGTCGGGCGCTGATGCGGACAGCGCCACGGTAACGATTGACAACGCCTCGCCGGCAAACGTTACCGGAGCGAGCGGAACCGCCGGCGATTCCCAGGTTTCTTTAAGCTGGACCAATCCCGCGGACTCGGATTTTCACAGCGCGGTTGTTTTAAGAAGGGCCGGAGCGGCGACAAGCGACGCGCCCGCGGAAGGAGCCGTTTACGTCGTCGGTAACGCGGTCGGCTCGTCGATTGTCGCTTGCGTCGTCGCGTCGCCGTCAAGCGGCTGCGCCGACACCGGCCTTACCAACGGCACCGAGTATCATTATCGGATTTTTGCGAGGGATAACAACGTTAATTATTCCGATACCGGCGCAGTACCGACAGGTTCGCCATTTACGCCCGTCGCAACTCCCGACACCACCCCGCCCGCGGCGGTTACCGACCTTGCGCTTTCAGACGCCTCTGATTCCGCGATAACGGTTTCCTGGACCGCGCCCGGCGATGACGGCAACACGGGAACGGCGACAAGTTATGATTTGCGGTATTCAACCTCTCTCATCACGGCCGGAAATTTTGATTCCGCGACGCAGGTAACGGGCGAACCGGCTCCGCAACCCGCGGGCACTTCCCAGTCAAAAGTTGTCTCGGGGCTTTCTCCGAGCACGCTGTATTATTTCGCGCTGAAGACCTCCGATGAAGTGCCGAATGTTTCGGCGATGTCAAACGTGCCGAGCGGCACGACTTCCGTTACTCCCGACACCACCCCGCCCGCGGCGGTTACCGATTTGGCCACCGGAACGGTGACTTCCTCGTCCATAGCCATTTCCTGGACCGCGCCCGGCGATGACGGCAACACGGGAACGGCGACAAGTTATGATTTGCGGTATTCAACCTCTCTCATCACGGCCGGAAATTTTGATTCCGCGACGCAGGTAACGGGCGAACCGGCTCCGCAACCCGCGGGCACTTCCCAGTCAAAAGTTGTCTCGGGGCTTTCTCCGAGCACGCTGTATTATTTCGCGCTGAAGACCTCCGATGAAGTGCCGAATGTTTCGGCGATGTCAAACGTGCCGAGTTTGGCCACCGCGGCCGAAGGAGGCGGAGTGCCGCAGCCGTCCGCCGGCGGCGGAGGGCCGGGGGTCGCGCCGCGCCGCGCCGTTTTTTCCGGTCAAGCGTATCCTCAAAGCAAAATAGAAATCTTGCGGAAAAGCATGACGGACGAGATTTACGCGCAGGTGCCGTCGGAACATTCCCAAATAAATCCAGACGGAACGTTTCTGATTTCATTTACCGGCCTTATCGGCGCCGATTATCTCTTTGCTCTTCGCGCGTATGACAAAGATAACCGCAATACCGGCGTATTAACGTTTAACGTGTCGCTTTTCGGCGACTTATTTGAAGCGAAAGACATCCTCGTTTCGCCTACGGTCGGTTTGAGCAAATCTTTAATTTCCAAAAACGACGTTGTTAAATTAAGGGGTTACGCCGGTCCCGGTTTCGTGGTAAAATTAGAAGTAGACGGATTAAAGCGCGAAGACGTCAAGGCGGATTCGTCCGGATTGTGGAGTTTTGATCTGGGCGTCACTTATCTGACTTACGGCGATCATCGCGTCAGGGCGCGGCAGGTTTCGCCCGACGGGAAAACGGCGAGTAATTTTTCACTTTCGCGCATTTTCAGAATTTCGCAGATGCCTTCGCTCAAGGCGGATATCAACAACGACGGCATGGTGACAATCGGTGATTGGAGCATTTTTCTTTTCCGATGGGGAAGCAAAAACGAGGAATTACGAATGAAAAACGATCTTAATAACGACGGAAAAGTAAATGTATTTGATTTGAGTATTTTTCTTCAAGCAATGAGAAAATAACCGTCTTAAACTTATGCGCAAGCATTATTTTGTAATAATTTTCACACTCTCGCTTTTTCTGGCGCTGACTCGGGGGGCGTTGGCGGCGAGCATTTACCTATTGCCCGAGCAGCGCGCCATTAATCGCGGAGAGATTTTTGTCGTAGACGTTAAAATAGATTCCGAAGGGGAAGATATCAATGCCGCCGAAGCGAGGATAAGCTGGCCGGCGGGCGTTTTAGAATTTGTTGAAGCGAGCAAAAACGGTTCGGTGTTCAATTTTTGGGTGGAAGAGCCGCAATTTTCCGCCTCGTCCAATTCCGTGAGGTTTATTAGCGGAACCACCAACGGCGTTTCGGGCGGGGCGCTGCAGGTTTTAAAAATTAAATTTAAAGGGGCGGGTAGCGGCATCGCGGACGTTTCAATTGCCGATGCCGCCGTAATCGCGGCGGACGGCAAGGGAACAAACGTGTTATCTCGAGTCGGGAGCGCGAGCTACCGCGTCGGCATAGAGGCCGCACAGCCGGAAGCCGCCGTTCCGTCCCGGGAAGCGCCGCAGCCGGTGCCCATTGACAGGAAAGTTGTTCCCGCCGCAAAACTGCCGCAGAAACCGAATGTTTCCGTACCTCTTTATCCTGACCAAGAGAAATGGCACAACTATTTTGGCGAAGCGGTTGTCTTATGGGATGTGCCCGAAGACGTCGTAAAAATCGCCGTTTCGGCAGACCAAAGCCCCAAAGCGGAGCCGATGAGCGTTGAAGAAAAACTTTTTACCGGTAAAAAGCTTGGAGTTTTGGAAGAGGGGATATGGTATGTCCACGCGCAATTCAAGAACAACATCGGTTGGGGTCCCGTGGCGCATTACCGCATCGCGATTGATGCCGCGCCGCCGCTTGAATTTGAGATAACCGCGAGCGAAGGGGAGGTGACGGACAACCCCGCTCCGGTTCTCCAGTTTAAAACTTCCGACGCCCTTTCTGGTCTTGTGTGGTATCGGGTAAAAATAGACGGCGACGAGCCGATAAAAATAGACGCGAAAGATTTCAACGGCAGTTTCACTTTGCCGCTGCAGCCGCCGGGCGCGCGCCGGGTGGTCGTAAAGGCGTGGGATTTGGCGGGAAACAGCGTTACCGACGACATTAATTTGGAAATTCTTCCCATTCCGTCGCCTAATATCACTTTTGTCACCGCGGAACTTTTTTCCGACGAGGAAAGGGGTTTGACGGTGAAAGGAACGGCGCTGCCCGGCCTTGATGTTTTGTTGCGAGTTTGGCAACTTTTGGACGCGGAAAGGGGCGAAATGGTTGTTGAGAGCATCGCTTTGGCGGACGAGAAGGGCGTATGGGAAACGACATTTGACAAGCTATTGCGGAACGGCCGGTATGTTGTCGCGGCCCAAAGCCGGGACGTCCGCGGCGCGTTGAGTTTGGGGGTGGATTCGCCGGAGGTGCTGGTAAAATCAAAGCCAATTATTCAAATCGGTTTCATCCAGCTTGGCAAAGGCGGCGCGGCGCTGCTTCTGCTCGTGATTTTGGTGGCGGGATTCGGCGGCGGCGTGTGGTTTTACAGGAAACGGCAGGAAAAATTGGCGTTGCGGGTTTCTTTCGCGGCGTCGGAAATCGCGAAAATATTCCAGCTTTTAAAATCGGACCTTGATCGGCTTCGCTTGTCGCTGCGGACGCCCGCGACGGAAGACGATGAATACGCCCTTAAAAAAATGGAGGAGAACCTTCAGAAAATGGAAATGTATCTCAAAAAGGGAGTTGAGAAGATAAAGAAATAGGATTTAATGCCCCGCGAGGAGTCCCGCGGGGCCTACCCGCAACGCCGGCAAAATGACGGCAAAAGCGGCGCCAATTCGCGGTTGCCATTTTTAGAGAAGGCGTGTTTAATTTAAGCGATGAACAAGCCCGCGATTCAGGATATTAAAGAGCGGCTGGATATTGCCGAATTTATCCGGCAGTACGTTGAAATCAAGCCGGCCGGAAAAAATTTCAAAGCGCTCTGCCCGTTTCACTCCGAAAAAACGCCTTCTTTTATGATTTCTCCCGAACGGCAGAGCTGGCACTGCTTCGGAAGCTGTTCCGAAGGAGGGGACGTGTTCAAGTTTTTGATGAAATACGAAAATCTGGAATTTCACGAAGCGCTGAAAGTTCTGGCGGAAAAAGCGGGGGTGGAGCTGAAAAAAACGGGATACGGCGACCAGCGGGAATACGACGTTCTTTACGAAATAAACACAGCGGCGAAAGATTTTTTCATCAACCAGCTCAAGCAATCCAAAGAGGGATTGGATTATCTGAAAGAGCGCGGCTTGAAAGAAGAAACGATTGAAAGATTCGGCTTGGGGTTCGCCGGCGCCGCCCCCGATAATTTAACGGTTTATTTAATCAAGGCCGGCTATGACATTAAAGACGTCGTCCGGGCGGGACTGGCGGTTCGTTCGGAAAGGGGGCTGAATTTTGACCGATTCCGCGGCCGGTTGATGTTTCCGCTTTTCAACCATTACGGCAAAACGGTCGGATTTACGGGCCGAATTCTGGAACGCCTGCTTCCTTCCGGAATGGAATTGGCTAAGTACGTCAACAGTCCGGAAACGCCGATTTTCAACAAATCGCGGGTTCTTTACGGATTTCACGAAACCAAGGGCGATATCAGAAAGAAAAACGAGGCCGTTTTGATTGAGGGGCAGATGGATTTTTTGATGGGCTGGCAGGAAGGCGCGCGTAATCTCGCGGCGGTGTCGGGCACGGCGCTTTCGGCCGACCATCTCAAGACGCTTCGGCGCGCCGCCGACGTTTTGACTTTCTGTTTTGACAACGACGAGGCCGGAGCGAAAGCGCTGGAACGGGGGGCGGATCTGGCGGCCGCTCTTGATTTTCACGTTAAAGCCGTTGATCTCGGGACTTTTAAGGACCCGGCCGACGCCGTTTTAAGTTCCCCCGGATTTTTTTTAAAACAGGTTGAAAGCGCCAGGCCGGCGATGGAGAATTTATTTGAACGCCGCTTGAAATCCGGCTCCGTAAACGTCGCCCGGCTGAAAAACGACATCCGTTTTCTTCTCGGAAAAATAAAGAAAATTCAAAGCGCCGTGGAGCGAGCTTTTTGGATCAAGGAACTTTCGCGCCGGACGGCGGTTTCCGAATCCGCTTTGACGGAAGAAATGGACGGCTTGGCACCCGATTCTTTTTCGCCGCAAAACGACGGGCAAGCCGTGAGCGGAACAGCCGCCGCTGTTTCCCCGGGAGAGAGGGGGGCGGGAAAAAGCGGGGCCGTTCTCGCCGAAAACGGCCGTTGGGGGCTTGTCGCTGAACAGCTTTTAATCCTGGCGTTGGCAAAAAAGGAATTTTCCGGTATTATTAACGACAATCTTGATTATTTTCCCGAAGTTTATCGGGAAGTTTACGCCGCCGTTTCCGGCGGCAAGCCGCCCTCCGATTCCGCGAAAACGGCCGATGCCGTCAACTTTCTGCATTTGCGGGCCGGCTGGGAAGCGGAGAAAATACCCGAGGAAAAATTTCAGCGGGAGATGGACGAGCTGGCAAGACAGCTGAAGCTGGAATTTTATAAAGAACGCCGCCGCGCGCTGTCCGCGAAAATAAAGAAAGCGGAACTGTCCGCCAGCGAAGACGAACTTCCCGCTTTATTGAAAGAATTCGGCGATTTATCGGAAGAAATCATTAAATACGAATAAACCTTTAATTACGAAAGGCAATAAAAAACAATGGCAAAATCTTCAAAGAAAAATACGAAAAAGCCGGCCAAAAAAACGAATCCGAAAAAGCCGAAAAAAAAGAAGGCCGCGGCTAAAGCCAAAAATCCGCGTCCGATAAAACGGAAAGCCCGAAAGAAAAAGGGCGTGATTACTGCCGTTAAGGCCAAAGCGAAGCCCGTAAAAGCGGAAAAAGAAGCGAAGATAAAATTGGATGAAGCGGTTTTAGATGAGCTTATCAAGCGCGGACGGTCGCGCGGCTTCGTGACCGATTCGGAAATTATCTATTTTTTTCCGACGATTGAAGAGGATATTTCTTTTCTAGAAGAGATTTACGACCGGCTGGAAAAGGCCGACATTAAAGTGATTGAAACGGCCCAGCTTATAGAATTGCCGAAAGAGGAAATCAGCGAGCGGGAACTGAAAGAAGCGGCGATTGTTGAAGTTGAAGACGGCAAACTGGCCGATGCCGTTCAGTCCTATCTGCGGGAAATCGGCCGGACGCCTCTTTTGAATAAAAACGAAGAAAGGGAGCTGTCTAAGAGATCGGAAACTGGCGACGAGGAAGCGCGCCGCCATCTTATTCAGGCCAATTTGCGGCTTGTCGTTTCCATCGCCAAGCGTTACGTCAACCGCACGCCGCATTTGAGCATTCTTGATTTGATTCAGGAAGGAAATATCGGCCTTTCCCGCGCGGTGGACAAGTTTGACTGGCGCCGCGGTTTCAAGTTTTCCACTTACGCCACCTGGTGGATCCGCCAGGCGATAACCCGCGCTTTGGCCGACCAATCCCGCACCATCAGAATTCCCGTCCATATGGTGGAGACGATTTCCAAATACACCCAGCTCAAAAGGCGGCTCACGCAGGAACTCGGCCGCGAACCGCTGGTTGAAGAGATCGCCAGCGAAATGCGGGTTGATCCCCAGAAAATCCGCTATATTCAGAAAATATCGCAGGAGGTTATTTCTCTGGAATCGCCGGTGGGGGATGAAAACGACGATTCAACGCTTTTGGAATTCATTCCCGACGAAAAAAGCTTAACCCCCTCCCAGCTCGCCGCCTACCGGCTTTTAAAGGACAGAATAAAAAGCATCATTGACGATTTGACGCCGCGGGAGCAAAGAATCCTGCAAATGCGCTTCGGGCTGGAAGACGGCGTTACCCATACTCTGGAAGAAGTCGGAAACGAATTCGGGGTTACGCGGGAGCGCATCCGGCAGATAGAAGCCAAGGCGTTGGAAAAAATAAAAACCCACGAAAAAGCGGCGAAGCTGAAAGAATACCACTAGAATCTACTTCGTAATGAATTCCAAAGAAATTCGCGAATCGTTTATCGCTTTTTTCCGCGAGCGTGGGCACGCCGTCGTTCCGTCTTCCTCGCTTTTACCGGACGATCCGTCGGTGCTTTTAACGACCGCGGGAATGCAGCAGTTCAAGCGGTATTTCACCGGCGAACTGAACGCGGCGGGCGATTTCGGCTCGCGCCGCGCCGTTTCCGTCCAGAAATGCTTCCGAACCTCCGACATTGACGAAGTGGGCGACGAAACGCACCTGACTTTTTTTGAAATGCTCGGCAATTTTTCTTTCGGGCCGGTTGAAAGCGATGACCCGCGGGATTTCGGCAGGGGCGGCTATTTCAAACGCGCGGCGATTTTCTGGGCTTATGAATTCACAACCGGCATTTTGGGGATTTCCCCCGAAAGATTGACGATTTCCGTTTTTGAAGGCGACCGGGACGTTCCTTTTGACGATGATTCCTACCGGATTTGGAATGAAGAAATAGGAATTCCAAAAAACAGGATGATATTGGGAAAGCGCGCGGATAATTTCTGGGGTCCGACGGGAGACGAGGGCCCCTGCGGGCCGACGACGGAAATTTATGTTGCTTCCACCGCCGCCGAGGCTGTGGCGGGCAAGGGCGTGGAAATCTGGAATCTCGTTTTTAACGAATATTACCGGGAAAAAGACGGCCGGTTGAGAAAGCTCCAAAATCCGGGGGTGGATACCGGAATGGGACTGGAACGTCTGACCGCCGTAATGGGAGGGGTGGGAAGCGTTTTTGAAACCGACGTTTTCGGGGATTTGCTCGCCAAAATAAACGAACTGGCGCCGACGCTTGACGACCGCGCCGCCCGCGTTTTCGCCGACCATTTGCGGGCAGCCGCTTTTCTCATCGCCGACGGCGTCCGGCCGTCCAACAAGGAGGCGGGCTATATTCTGCGCCGTCTCCTGCGCCGTCTGTTCGCTTACCGGATGAAATACGACGTTCACGCCGATCTTTTTCCCGACGCTTTCCGGATTATCAAGGAATGTTTCGGGGCGTTTTATCCGGAATTGAACGACCTTAAAACGTTGCTGGAAGTCGCCGACGAGGAACAGCGGAAATTCGGCGTCGCCGTCGGCGCCGGCTTGAAAAAGCTGAAGGATTACGAAAATATTTCCGGGAAAGACGCTTTTTATCTTTACGAGACCTTCGGATTGCCGTTTGAACTGATTAAAGAAATGGCGCCGAAAGCCGCGGCCGGACTCTTGCGACAGGATTTTGACCGCGAGTTTGAAAAGCATCAGGAAATTTCCCGCGCCGGACTGGAGAAAAAATTCGGCGGCCACGGGCTGATTTTAAACACCGGGGAGCTTAAAGCCGGAAGCGAAGAAGAGCTCAAGAAAATCGTCCGGCTTCACACCGCCACCCACCTGATGCATCAGGCATTGCGGGAAACGCTCGGAGAAGAGGTGAAACAGGCCGGCTCCGACATCAACACAGACCGCCTGCGCTTTGACTTTCTTTTCCCCCGCAAGATGACCGACGAGGAAAAAAAGAAAGTTGAGGAAATCGTCAACCGGAAAATCGCCGAAGACCTACCGGTCGGATTCTCGGAACTTTCCAAAGAAGAAGCGGAAAAAACCGGCGCGCTTCATTTTTTCAAAGAGAAATATCCGGACAGGGTGAAAGTTTATTATATCGGTCATTCTTTAAACGATGCTTTCAGCAAGGAATTTTGCGGCGGCCCTCACGTGAATCACACGCTGGAAGTGGGAAAATTTCGGATAATCAAAGAAGAGGCCGTGGGAGCGGGAATAAGGCGGATTAAAGCAACGGCGGAATAATTTTTTTTGAAGCTATGGAAAATCGCCGATTTTCTTTGCGGAAAACAGCCGGATTTACTCCTGTTTTGGCCGCGCTGGCCGGCAACGCTTTCGTGACGGCGATCAAATTCGCGGGGTATTTTTTATCCGGCTCCAGCGCGCTTTTTTCCGAAGCGATCCACAGCTTTGCCGACACGATCAATCAGGTGCTTTTAATGGTCGGCCTCAAGCGTTCCGTCAAAAAGCCGAGCGATGAATTTGCTTACGGGCACGGGCAGGAGCGGTTTGTTTGGGCGCTTGTCTCCGCCTGCGGCATTTTTTTTCTCGGCGCGGGAGTGAACATTTATCGCGGGATTTCCGCTTTAAGCGGTCATCGCGAAGTTTTCATCGGAACGGCGATTTTCGCCATTCTCGCCGTTTCCCTGCTGGTGGAATCAATCACTCTTTTGATCGCCCTGCGGGAGTTAAAGAGGCAAAACGCCGGAAAGGGATGGGCGAATATTTTGAGAGAAGGAGATCCATCGTCGCTGGCCGTTTTTTACGAAGACGGGGCGGCGGTATTGGGAGTTTTGACGGCTCTGGCGAGCATTATCCTGACTTCGCTGACGGGAAATTTTTATTGGGACGCCGTCGGCTCCATTATTATCGGCCTTCTTTTGGGAATCGTGGCCGTCGTTTTAATAAATAAAAATCGCGCGTTTCTCATTGAAAAGTCGATTCCCGACGATCTGAAGAAAAAAATCATTGAATTGATGGAGGCCGACCCCGCGATTGAAAAAGTGATTGACTTCAAATCGGCCGTTCTGGACGTCGGCAGTTATCGCGTCAAATGCGAAATTGAATTCAACGGCCCGGCGCTGATGAAGGAAATCAAAAAAAGCGGCGCGATCAAAAAAGAATACGCGTTAATCCGGAGCGATTACGACGAATTCGTGAAATTCTGCGTAAATTACGCCGATCTCATTCCGCGGCTGATGGGAAAGCGGATTGACGAAATTGAGAAAAAAATCCAAGAAGCCGTGCCCGGCGTCAGGCATATAGACATAGAAATAAATTAACCGGCCGTTTAGATTTGACGGACTATTAAAAATTTGGTATAATTGCGGAAATTAGAAGAAAGTCGCGCGATTGCGATCAGCGGGGGCGCCCTTTCCAAGTTTTTATGTTTATGTTATACTGAAAATCATTAAGAGGGTGTAAAAAGAGGGTGTAAAAATTAATTTAAATAAACTATGACGCCGGAAGAATATCAACCTACGCCGGAAGAAATAAAAGCGGCCGAGGCGATGCTCTCAAAGAAGCAGCGCATCGCTTCCGCCCAAAGAAAGTTAAAATATCAGTACGGAGGAGCGGATAAAAGCAATGATCCGGGAATTGAATCCAATAAAACCGGTACGCCAAAAATTTCCGGCACTATAGGAGAGCAATTATCGCAACAAGGAATCAATCCCGGGCAGATAAGCGCCGAATCAATAGAGGCAGCGCGAGATCGGGAGTGGCAAAGGCGAGCAGAGTGGGAAAAAACGCTCAATGAACTCGGAGCGGCTGTAGAAAAAGGCGTTGAACGACACGACGAATGGGCGAAATCAATTTCTTCTCCCGGTGTCGTTGTAAAAATCGGCAAAGAAAACGCGGAAAGCGACCCGGATCGGCTGAAAATGATCAGGGCGGAAAAAAAGAGAATGGCGGAAATTCACAAGCAAGAAACGGGGCGTTTTCCGGCTCAACAAGAAATAGAAAGGCGATTGCTGAATGCCATGGAACAGCTTGAGATGAGCAAGGGGATGAAAGGCGAGAAAAGCGCCGAGCGGACGGCTCATTATCAAAAAGAGGTCGCGTCTTTAATGATAAAACTTAAAGAAACGGATGAGGCGCGAGAAAGACGCCGGCGGTTTCAGGAAGAAAAAGCAAAAGGAAAAAAATCAGCGGAAACACAAAAAGGTCAAGCATCATCATTAAATAATGATAACATGTCAAAAGAAGACATATACAAACAAAACGAAGCGGAGCGGATAGCGCGAGAACAGAGAGAGAGTGAAAGATTTGATAAATTCGCGGAGGCGCGTCCCGAATTCGTCAAGGAGATTGAAATTTTGCGAAAACTCGGCTATGCGCGTATCAGCGAAAAAGAGGGATCGGAAGAGGCCATGACCAAAAATCTTGAGAATGTTCGCAAGCGGAAAACCGAAGAATTGGTTTCTAAAGAAAGGGAATTGACCAAAAAATATTTGGCCGAAGAAAGAGCGAAGCTAGACCCCGTTTCCCGATTGGACCTTTTCATCAAAGAAAATCCGAAATACGCCGGGTTGATCGCTAAAATGAGAGAAGGGATGGGAAAAAGAAAAGAAATACTCGGTATTCTCCCAAACGGCGAAGAGGCATTTTCAAAATGGCTTGAGGACATTGAAAAAATGAAGCAATCTGCGGATCAAGGGCGGGATATTGCCGAAAAAACGGCGGAAGCGGGAACTAAGCGCGCGGAATCAACCGGCGGGACGCCCGAAGAAATCGGCCAAACGCAAAAGACCGGCGGGCGATACGTTGAAGGCGTTAAAATGGCGGGAGAAGAAGCCGAAAAAGCGACGGTCGGTTTGAATTCTGGTCTTGAAACTCAAAGCAGGGAAGGTCCTCCGCCCCCTCCTCCCGGGCGCCGCTCGGAAAGAGGAGCGGAAGAGCCGCCTTTGGATTGCTATGATTTCGGCAGTTGTTGCGAGAAGGCCTCCGATGCCGTCAAGAGATTTGCGAAGAAACTTTACGAAGGAGTCAGGATGAAAACGGTTAACCGCGCGAAAATATGGTTCAATGAAAAAATATACAATTGGCACGATAAAAAATCCCGCAAATACGTCGGCCAGGTTTCCGCTTTTGACAGGCAAATTACCGGTTTGGAAAATCAGATAAAAGAGCACGAGGAAGGCCTTTCCAGACGCTTTGCCAACGCTTCCGCCGCTTCGCGCGAACGGATCTTTTCCTCTATTCAAAAAATGCGCCGGGATGTTGAAAAACTGACGGCCGATAAAGAAAAAGCGCAGTCACGGCTGAATAACAGAGACAATGAAAAAAGACGGTACGAGAACAAACAAAAAGATAACGCCGCCGAAGCGCTCGGCCGCATCGCCGACGGGCTTCGTCCTTACGAGTTGAAAATAGCCGCCCGAAAAAAATGCAAAGAGCAATATGACGTGGAGATAAGTTCCCATGCCGCCAGAAAGAAAGAATTTCAGGCGGAATTGGAGGCCTTGCGGCGGGAAATGGCTGGCGCTCCCAAAGAAGTAAAGAAGGCCATCAAAGAAGAAATCGCTCTTATTCAAGCCGAAATAAAACGGGCCGAGAAGAACATCAAGAACCGCGTCAAAGCACGGCAGGAAATTGAAAAACAACTGACTAAATTGGAAAGGGGAGCTTCGTATTGGCGGGATGCGCGCAATGAATTTTCCAGAATCGCCAATAGAGAGAGGGCTTATTACGCCAAAAAAGCGAAAAAGCCGATTGTGGAGGCGGACTTGGCAAGAAAAGAAATCTCCGCCGGCGGTGGAGAAGAAGCGGCGCCTGCGGAACGGAAAGAAATCAAAAAAATTCGGCCGTTGAGCGAACGCATTAACGAGTGGAACGACCACTTCAGAACCGCTTTTCCTCTTAGTGCGGTTGATCTGCGAAGAGCCGGCGTTATTACCGGAGAAAGAGATCTTTTGACCGAGGATTTCGTTTCCATCTTGAACGATTATTACGTTTTTTTATCGGGAGAAGGAGAGGGAATTCCCTCCGAACGCGAGCTTGACGACATGATTGCCGCCTTGAGAGGGTGGGAAATGGGACGTTAAAATTAAAATAAAAAAATAAAATTATGGATACCAACAATAATCAAGCTCAAACAAGCGCGTTGGCTAGGGCGAAACGGCTTGCCGCCGCCGCCAAAAAAGTGAACGACGACTTTGAGCGGAGAACCGATGAGTTGGCTAAGCAAGCCAAGCGGAACGCGGATGAGCTGGAAAAGCTGGAGGCGAATCTTCAACAAACGGAGATTGACGCCATTAATAAAATGGACGCGGAGCTTATAAGGTTTCTGTCATCGGACGAAGAAGATCAAAAATAACGCCAATGGACGAAAAGGAATTATCGGCGGCGGCCAAAAAAATCTTTGACGATTTTACCAGAAAAACGGAAGCGCTTCGCCGCGAGTACGAGGAAGCGATTAAAAAGATTCTGAAAGAAATTGAAGAAAGAAAAATAAGAGAGCTTAAAGAAAGATTAAGAAATTTGCCGTAAACCCGTCTTATTTTCTGCGGACTTGCTCTGCGGATGAACGCCATTTATAATGTAAGCGGTGAACCGCTTAAAGAAAATTTCCCGTTTCGTCAACTCTTTTTTTATCAAAGACGAGGATTTTTTGGTCGTTGAAATTTTCAGCGACTGCTCCAAAGCGACGGTTTTAAGGGCCGATTTCGCCGAAAAATCCGTCCGCGTTTTAAAATGCCGATTATTTGAAAATAAAGAAAAAGGCCATCTCGGCGCTTTGAAAAAAATCGCCAAGAACTTCGGCGGATACAAAACGATTCTCGCGCTTGATTCCGATTTCGCTCATACCGTCAATTCGTCCATAGGCATCATTCGCGACAATCCCAAAGAAACGATAACCGAAAGCGATCTGGACAACATCCTGTTTCAGGCGCTTTGGCGGTTCTTTGACCGTTACCGCGCGACGGCGGCGGGACGCCTCGGCGTCGGCGACGTTGACGTCGTGTTAAGCGACATAAGAGTCGGCGAGATAAAATTGGACGGCCACAAAGTCATCAATCCGGTCGGTTTTAAAGCGAAGAGCGCGGAAATTTATTTAAGCGAAACGTTTATTTCCAGGAAACTGTTTGATTTTTTGAAAGTTAATTTCTTCGGCGAGAAAAACGCCTTGCTCCGGATAACGGAAGCGGGAAGCGCCTGGGCGCATCTTCTGGCCGGAAAATCCGAAAAGGACGGCGGCGCCGTCGCTCTTTTGGCCGCCGACCGCACCGCTCTATTTTCTTCCGCCGCCGGCCGCGCTTTTTACCTTGACGAATTTAAGTGGGGCGGAGAAAATCTGCGTTCCGCCTTCTCCAACTATCTCAAAATTCCCGCCGAAGCGGCGGAGGCGGCCATCGGGCGGTATGTCGCGCGCGACGCCTCGGAGAAATTCCTCCGTTATTTTCAGAAAATATTTCTGGAAGAGTTTGAAACGTTTTTGAAGGGACTAAAGTCCGCTTTTTCTTCGGCGAAAATAGCCGCGCCCGAAATTATCCATCTTGGCAGTTTTTATGAATTGCCGGCCGTCGTTTTTGACAGGAAATTCGGCTTTAAAATCGCGCCCCTTTTGCCGGAGGCGATTTCGGAAAAATTCGGATTTCGTGTTAAAATAAACAAACCGGCGGAAGCGGATTTTGAAAGGCGGGCCTTTTCCACTCTCGCGGTTTTTTTGGAAGCGCATTTTAACGGCAAAGAGGGAAATTTAAACCGCTTGATAAGTCGCCGGGCGAAATGGCTGACCGGTTAATCTTGCCCGCCAAATCGTTTAAAGATTATGAAAACAAAAATGCAAAAAATAAACATCGGGCCTTCCGACAGCACGGCGAAAGTGGCCGAGGAGATTATTTCTTCCGTCGCGGAGGAAATCGTTTTACGCATCCCAAAATTTTCCAGGTTGAGGGAAGCGGCGGATAATTTTGAGCTTTTAAAAAGAGAAGCTGAAGCCGCCGGCAAGAAAATCTTCATTGAATCGGTTGACGATGACGTGCTGGAGATGGCGGAAAAAAGCGGCATTGAAGGGCAAAATCCCGTGTTGAAATTCGGAGGCGGCAAAAGGCGACTTTCCGACATAACGCCTTCCGTTTATTCAACCCGTCCGGCCGACCGGCCGCCGAAGGAAGCGAAAGAGGAAAAAGAGCCGGAAGAAGAGCGGGAAAAGGACCGCGAAGAGCAGCCGGCGATCCTTCATCTGCGCGTTGAGAAAAAAGAGCAGCCGCCCGTTTCCGAAGTTTTTTCCGCCGGCGAAAAACAGCAATTTAAACGGGAGGAAAAAATTCCCATTCGCGTAAAAGAAGCCGCGCCGGAAACGATTCCGGCCAAAAGGCGCCTGCCGGAAATCCTCGGGAAGAAAAATTTTTTCTATTTTGCCGGAGCGGCGGTCATTTTACTTGCGGCGATCGGCTATCTCGCCTTGGCCGTTTTGCCCCGCGCCGGCGTTTCCGTGGCTTTAAAAAAAGCCGGCTGGTCTTATGATGGAATCGTTACGGTTGACAAAAACGCGGCCGTGGCGGATTTGAGCGAAATGAAAATTCCGGGAGAAGTATTCGTTCTTTCCAAGAACACGCAAATGTCCTTTCCGGCTTCGTTGAAAAAAAGCGGCGAACAGAAGGCCAGGGGGAAAATAAGGATATTCAACGCCTACGGCCCCGCTTCGCAGACGCTGGTGGCGACGACCCGCTTTGAGACGCCGGACGGCAAAATTTTCCGCATTGACGAAAAAACCGTCGTGCCGGCCGCCAAAACCGCGAACGGAAAAATAGTTCCGTCAAGCGTGGAAGCGGCGATAACGGCGGACAAGCCGGGAACGGAGTACAACGTCGGGCCGGTGGAAAAGCTGACCATACCCGGATTCAAAGGAACTCCAAAATACGACGGTTTTTACGGGGCGATGGAGGAACCGGCGAGCGGTGGCTTTGCCGGCGAAACCGCAGTGCCGAGCGAGCAGGACCTTTCTGACGCGAAGAGTAAAATAGCGCAGGTTCTTCAAGACAGCTTAAACGCGGAGCTTATCGGTCAGGCGCCGGAGGGATTTAAAACGGTTGACGGCGCCTCGGTTTTTAAAATTATCAAGGAAAACGTCGTTATCGGGAACGGTCAGGGGGAAAATTTCAGCGTTTTTGCCGAAGGAGAATCGGCAACCATCGTTTTTTCCGAACAAACGCTTCAAGACCTGCTTGTTTCCAAAGGACGGGAAGAATCCGGCGACGGCTTTCTTAATCCGAAAAATATTGAATTAAGCTATACCCCCGCGTCTGCGGATTTTTCCGCCGGTACGATGTCTTTACCGGTAAAATTCGGCGTTTCTCTTGAAAGCGGCTTGGACCAGGAAGCGCTCAAGACCATAATTGCCGGTAAAAATAAAAGCGAATTAGAGGGATTGTCTTTTCCGGGAATTGAAAAAATAACCGTTTCTTTCTGGCCTTTTTGGGTCCGGACGATTCCCGCCGATGTTTCCCGCATTAAGGTGAGCGCGGAGTAACGCTCTTGACTTGCTCGGATTATCCATGATAACATTTCAAATCGCATGAGCGACGATCGACAATTAACGAAGAAAACTGACGGTGTCGTTGAAGAGGCGTTACCCGGCTTAACTTTTAAGGTGCGGCTTGGCGACGGGAAAGAAGTTCTGGCTCATCTTGCCGGAAAGATGAGAATTAATTACATTAAAATTCTTCCGGGGGATCGGGTAACCGTTGAATTAAGCCAGTACGACGATCGCCGCGGAAGAATCGTCAGAAGATTGTAGTATTTTTTTTCCGGCGGCAGCTTATTTTTTATTTGTTTAAAATTTATGAAAGTCAGGGCTTCGGTAAGTAAAATCTGCAAAAATTGTAAAACCGTCCGCAGAAAGGGAAGGGTTTACGTTGTTTGCAAGAAAAACGTTAAGCACAAACAAAGGCAGGGCTAATTCAATCCTATGAGATTACTGGGTATAAACATTCCGGACGGAAAAAGGGCGGAAATCGCCCTGACTTACATTTACGGAATCGGCCGTTCCACCGCGACTGATATTTTGACGTCTTTAAAAATTAATCCTGGCAAAAAAGCCAAGGATTTAAGTTCCGAAGAGGCCAATAAAATCAAGGATTTCATAGAAAAAAATTATAAAATAGAAGGGGAAATGCGCCAGCTCGTGAAACAGCATATAGGACGATTAAAGGACATAAGATGCTATCGCGGCCTTCGCCACCTAAAGCGGCTTCCGGCGCGCGGCCAAAGGACGAAGACCAATTCCCGAACCGTTCGCGGAAACGTCCGAAAAACGGCCGGTAGCGGAAAAAGAAAGGTTGAATTGAAGTAACGAACATAATCAATATCCATGGGAAAGAAAAAAATAGCCAAACAATCCGAAACGGACGTTCTAAAGGACGCAAGCGGCCAGGAAGCCGCGGCCGCCAAGGCTCCGGTTTCCGCCGGCGCTAAAAAAATTGAAAAGGGGAAAATTTACATTAAAGCGTCGTATAACAACACCATTGTTACGGTAACCAACGCCGCCGGCGATACGCTGGCGTGGGCTTCGGCCGGTTCCCTTGGTTTCTCCGGTCCCAAAAAAGCGACTCCGTTCGCCGCCTCAAAAGTAGTGGAGGCGATCTCCGAAAAGCTGCGCCGCACCGGCCCGTTTGACGTTGATATTATTGTCAGCGGCATCGGCAGCGGACGGGATTCGGCCATTCGTTCCCTGATAAACCGCGGTTTTAATCCGCTGTCTTTAAGAGACGTCACTCCCGTTCCTCATAACGGTCCGAGACCGAAAAAAGTCAGGCGAGTGTAATTCAAGAACAAAAACAAAAAAGAAAAATGTTAATAAAAGCCAAAGAAAAAAAGGAGCGGGCTCTCGGGACGAAATTGGGATTAAAAGGGGAGCGCTGTAATTCGCCGAAATGCGCGATGATCAGGCGTCCTTACGGTCCGGGAATGCACGGGAAAAGAAGGCGGCGCGCGCCTTCCGAATTTGGCGAGCAATTGAAAGAAAAGCAGAAAATCCGATTTAGTTATGCGCTGAAAGAGGGTCAGCTCGGCAGAATTTTCGCCGAAGCGGCGAAAAAAACGGAAGCGACCGGCGACGCTCTGATGCGGCTTCTGGAAAGCCGGCTTGACAACGTCGTTTTCCGCCTCGGTTTCGCCGGCTCGCGGCTGGTCGCCAGACAGCTCGTAAACCACGGCCACATTCTCGTCAACGGACGGGTAAGCAATACCCCTTCCCGCCGCGTCAGAATCGGCGACGTTATTTCGCTGTCGGAAAGGGCGAAAAAGAGCGTTTTTGCTTCCGAATTGCCGGCGCGCCTCAAAAAATACAATGCGCCTTCCTGGCTGGGATTGGACAAGGAGAAGATTGAAGGAAAAATGTCCGGCTCGCCGGTTGACGTTGAGAGGCCGTTTGACGTTGACAAGGTCATTGATTATTATTCAAGATAAAATAAAAAGGCGATTTTATTTATTATCGCAATAAATTAAACATTATGAAATTTTCTCATCTTAGCGAAACGGTGAAAATTAAAAAAATTTCCGAAAAGAACAATGCCGGTGTTTTTGAAATTGACGGCTTGTTTTCCGGCTACGGCCTGACCGTCGGCAACGCTCTGCGCCGCGCTCTTTTATCGTCTTTGCCCGGAGCGGCGATAACTCAGATAAAAATAAAGGGAGTGAATAATGAATTTTCCACGATTTCCGGCGTTATGGAGGACGTCGTTGAAATTATCGGCAATCTAAAAAACATCCGTTTTAAGGTTTATACCGACGAACCGCAGACGCTGGAGCTGAAAGCGAAGGGAGAACTTGAAGTAACGGCCGGGGACATTAAAGCCAATTCCCAGGTGGAAATCGTCAATCCCAAATCCCACATTGCCACCCTTTCTTCCAAGAACGCCGAATTGGAAGCGGAGTTGACCGTTGAAAGAGGCATGGGATACGCATCTTCCGAGGCGCGCAAAGTTGAAAAACTTCCGATTGGAGCGCTGATCATAGACGCCTTTTTCTCGCCGGTTTTGAAGGTGAATTTTGCCGTTGAAAATACCCGCGTCGGCGAAAGGACCGATTATAACCGCTTGGTTTTTGACATTGAAACCGACGGCACCATTTCTCCTTCCGTGGCCTTGCACAAAGCCGCCAACATTTTGAAAGACCATTTCAATAAAATTTCGCAAATTGAAGGCGGGCAGGAAGCGGAAAAAGAGGCGGAAGAAGCGGAAAAAGAAGGCGAAGCGAAAAAAGAAAAGACAAAAGAAAAAGGAGCTAAAAAAACCAAAAAGAAATAAATCTGGACAAGTTTCCGGCTCCGGCTTAACTTTATTATTCAAATGCGCCATCTAAAAAAAGGAAGAAAATTCGGAAAAAAAACGGGAAGGCGCCGGTCTTTTTTAAAAGGGATCGCGCATAATTTGATTATGGAAGAAAAAATAGAAACGACGACGGCCAGGGCGAAGGAAATCAAGCCGAAGGTGGAAAAAATGGTAACGCTCGGAAAAAAACAAAATTTAGCCGGCTTGCGGCTTTTGCTCTCGCGCCTTCCCAAAAAATCCGCCGAAAAGCTTTATTATGAAATCGCTCCCCGCTACAAAGACCGCCGCGGCGGTTATTTAAGGATAATCAAGGGTACGGGAACGAGAAAGCGTGACGGAGTTTTAAAGAGTATTATTGAATTTGTGTAAATATCAATCATGGAATACGTCATTGACGCCAAGAATCAAAAATTGGGACGCCTGGCGGCGAAAATCGCCGGCATTTTACAGGGGAAAATCAAGGCGGGATACACTCCGCGCCTTTTAAGCGGCAACCGCGTCGTCGTTAAAAACATCCGCCTGATCGCCGTCAGCGGCGGCAAAGAGAAGCAAAAAACTTATTACCGTCACACGGGTTACATCGGCCATTTGAAAGAGAAAAAATATCGGGAAGTTTTTGAAAAAAATCCGGACAGAGTCCTGCGGCACGCCGTTGAAGGAATGCTGCCGAAAAACCGGCTTCAGCCGAAAATGCTCAAAAACCTGATTATTGAACGATAAAAACAAAAAATTATGATTGTTAAAACAAAAAAAACATCCGCCGTTAAATCGGAAAAAGGGGAATCGCCGGCTAAAAGCGGCGCCGTTCGTCCGGCGGGCGGGCGCTATCATGAGGCCGTCGGCCGGAGAAAAACGGCCGTTGCCCGGGTGCGGATTTTCGGCAAAGGCGGCGATATTTCCGTTAATGGAAAGGAATATAAGAAGTATTTTACCGTCGCGCGCCATCAAGTCGGCGTCGCCGCCCCCTTTAAGGAGACGCAGCTTGAGGGGAAATTTGGCGTTGAAGTGAAGGTGTCCGGCGGAGGAATCGGCGCTCAAGCCGAAGCGGTGCGGCACGGAATCAGCCGGGCGTTGCTAAAGATTAACCCCGAGCTTAAAAAGCCGCTTAAACGGGCCGGTTTTCTCACCCGCGATCCGCGGATGGTGGAACGGAAAAAATACGGACTCAAAAAAGCCCGCCGCGCTCCGCAATGGGCGAAGCGGTAAAGCGGTCACGTTCTCAATCTTCAAAAACGGCGATTTCATAGAGGTCGCCGTTTTTAAGCGCGTAAATTTTTCCGCCGGCACGGGAAGATTTTGAAATGTCCCCGTCTATTTCCGCGACGTTGACGGGCGGCCGGTCGTCTATCTCCGCGAAACTGAGCCCTTTCGGATATTGAAGAAAGACGTGAAGCGAATCGTCGTGCCATGATATCGCCTGAGGATTTCCGGCGTCGGCAAGGAGAACGGCGACGTCTCCCGCTTTCTTGTTGACGTTTTTGATTTGATTTTCAAGAAAGTAAATTTTCAAATCGCCGCTTAAGCTCAAAACGGCGATTTTCTTTTCATCCGGCGAAAAAACAGGGGGGACGCGGACGGGCGGCAGGCCGGTTACTTTTTGGTCGCGGCGATTGAAAAGAAGCGGAGCGCCGTCCCGGATTTCGGCGATAAGATAATAACCGGAAGGAGAGAGATGAAGGGCGCTGATTTCGCCGTTCGCTTCGCCGATAGGCGACGCGCGCTTAAGCATCAGATTATGGGCGAAAACGCGGTTTTGGTCGTCTGCCCAGACAATTTCCGAATTGGCGGCGATAATGGCGACGGGATCGGCATTTTCTTCAACGGTTTCCAGCGATAATTTTGCCGTATCCAGGACATAAACGGCGCGTTTGGTCGCGATGATTATTTTATTATCGTCAAAAGGATGGTGGAGAGCGCTCTTGATTTCCACCGCGCCGGCAAGCCTCAGTTGCCTTTCTTTGAGATTATTGAAAAGGGAATTGAGGTTAAGGGAGGAGTCTAGATTATCAAAATCAACCAAAAAATAGGCGTTGTTTTTTATTGAAAAAACAATCAACCGGTTTGAACCGCCTTTCCAATCAACGATATTGTCGCCGATAATCTTTATTTTTTTGTCGCCGGTTTTTTTCCATAATGCGCCTCTGGCATCCCGCCAGACGACGTTTTCGCCGTTAACCCAGAAGTCGTCTACGCCGCTCTGGATTTTCAGTTCCGGTTTTTCGTCGGGAATCAAAGCGATGCTGACGGCTTCCGCGACGAGCGAGGGGGCGACTTCAAGCGATTTTTCCCATGTTGAATATCCGCTTTGGGAAACGGAGACGCGGTAGCGTCCGGGAGTCAGGTCGTCTATCAAAGTTCCGCTTTTCAAAATTCCGGACTTATTTTCAAAAATTTTACCGTTAATTTTTATTTCGGAGTAAGGCGGCTCGCTTTTAAGAAAAATGGCGCCGGTTTTCTGCAGTTCCAGCGTTTCCGGATTTATTCTGAATCCCTGGGAGTAAAGCGCCGCGCCGCCGCCGCCGATGACGAATAAAACCGCCAAAACGTAAAAGAGAGCCCGTCTTTTTCTGATGGTCATGCTTAAATATTAGAACTTACCTCAAAAATACCACCGCCCGCGATATGAGTCAATTTTGACACCTTGCCTCAAATCGGATTAAAATTATTCCGAAATGTTCACCAGCAAAATAGGAATAGATTTAGGAACGACCAATACCATCGTTTTCGTTCCCGGGCAGGGATTCATCATCAACGAACCGACGATCGTCGCTTTAAGCGCGCCGGACAATTCCGTTTTAGCCATCGGCAAGGAAGCGAAAGAAATGATCGGTCGGACTCCGGACGATATTACCGCTTATCGTCCGCTCAAAGACGGCGTCATCGCCGATTATTACATTACCAAGGCGATGCTCCAGTATTTCATCGCGAAAGCCGCCGGCCGTTTCAATATTTTTAAACCCGACGTGGTGATTTCCGTTCCCGCCGGCATCACCTCCACGGAAAGGCGGGCGGTTATCAACGCGGCCCGCGAAGCCGGAGCGCGCGAGGCCTATATCGTCAAGGAACCGATTTTGGCCGCTTTGGGAGCCGGCATTCCCGTCAATTCGCCTTCCGGAAACATGATTATCAACATCGGCGGGGGAACTTCGGAGGTCGCGGTTATTTCGCTTGGCGGCATTGTTACTTGGGCCAGTTTGCGCGTTGCCGGAAATAAATTTGACCAGGCCATCATTGACATGGTCAAGAAAAAACACGCGCTGGCGATTGGCGAGCAGATGGCGGAAACGATGAAAATTGAAATCGGCGCCGCTCTTCCGGCGCGCTCCAAAACGGAGTTCCGCGTGCGCGGCCGCGACCTTGCCTCCGGTTTGCCCAAAGACGTCGTTATTACCGCCAACGAAGTCGTTGACGCTTTGCGCGACCACCTGATGGACATCGCCGCTTCTGTTCAGGGAGTTTTCAACGAAACGCCTCCCGAATTGGCCGCCGACATTATGGAGAAAGGAATTATTCTTTCCGGAGGAGGCGCCAATCTTCGCTACGTTGACGAGTTTTTCAAAAGGGTTTTGGGAGTGGCGGCTTACGTCGCCGAAGATCCTCTTTTTTGCGTAGCCAAAGGTAGCGGCGCCATTTTAAACCATCTTGATATTTACAAGCGGACGCTGCTGAATAAAACGTCGGGAAACAGATAGCGACGAACGGATAACGCGGTAAAAAACTTTGAATTACAAAACTCCGATTTCAGCCCTTTTTCTTGATTTTCTGCTCGGCTTGTTTGAAAGTTTAAGCCGTATCCGCCGGATACTGTCTTAAATATTTCAAACTTCGCCTCGCGACGAAAATCAAAAAAAATCATCCGAAAGCGAGTTTCGTAATTCAAAGTAAAAAATATGATCGTCGGGCATGAAAATCTGATAAAACACTTCAAAAATTTAGCCGAAAGAAACGCGCTTTCCCACGGCTATCTTTTTTTCGGAGAGCCGCGGGTCGGAAAAGCGACTATCGCCGCCGCTCTGGCGAATTTTCTGGAAAACGGCCGCTTTGAAAAGCCGGACGGCCTTCTCGCGGATTTTTTGTCCGTTTCACCGGACGAAAACGGAGCCATCGGCATTGACGCGGCGCGGGCAATTAAAGAATTTTTGTGGCGGCGGCCGGTTAAGTCGGGAAAGCGCTTCGTCGCTATAAGCGATGCCCAAGCGATGACTCCGCAGGCGCAGAACGCTTTGTTGAAAATCGCCGAAGAGCCGCCGGCCAGCGCTTTAATAATCGCCGTTTCTCCGAACGCCGAACTTTTGGCGCCTACTCTCGTTTCGCGATTTCAAAAATTTCATTTATCCCGGGTTTCCGACGCCCAAGTCGCCGAGTTGGCAAAAAGTTTTGGCTGTGACGCCAAAACGGCGGCGCAGACGGCGAAAAAAGCGGCGGGGCGTCCCGGTTTGGCCGCCGATTTTATCCAAAACGGCTCTTTTTGGCTGGAAGCGGAATCGCTGGCGAAAGATTTTTTGAAAAACGCCGCGCGCCGGACGTTTATCGCAAGCCGCCTCGCCGAAGACGAAAAATTGCTTGACCGCTTCGCGGAAATTCTGCTAATTTATTTGAGACAGAACCCGATCGCGAATCTGGAACTGACCCGGTCATTTTTAAAACGCTTCTCACTTATCAAACAATTTAACGTCAATAAACGCCTTCAGCTGGAAGCCGCGGCGGCAGGGGACGGCCGGTAGTTTTTTCGGGGTTGTGGCGCCCCCTAAACATTTAAATGGGCAAAGTATTTTTTTTGTTTTTTTTAATTTTGACCGGCGCCGCCGTAATTTTTTCTTTACCGGCGGCTTTTCGGATATTCGGCTTGGAAATCGGCGGGGTGGAAGCGAATAAATCGGAAGCGCTGGCCATTTCCGTAAACGGCGGCGAATTTCGGCCGGCGGCCGTTCACGGCCTTGGTTCCACGCCCGATGTTTTTGATATTGAGCAATCTTTGGTTGACGACTCGGTTTTTTACGCGGGGACCAGCCGCGGCCTTTTAATAAGCAAAGACGGCGGGGAAAATTGGCACGTTTTTTCCGATTTGGAAAAGAAAATAGACGCTGCGGCGGTGAAAAAAATCGTCGCCAATCGGGCGAATCCGAAACAAACATTCGTTTCCGCCTCCAAGGGGGGAAAAGAATTCGTTTATCTGACCGAAGATAATTTTTTTTCGCTGAAGACGGTTTTTGAAATCAAGAAAGCGGCCGTCGCGGATCTGGAAATGGACGGCGATCAATTACTCTTGGGGTTATCGGACGGAAGAATTCTGCGCTATATCATCGGGAACGATTTGTTCATGCCGCTGTTCGCGTTTGATTCGGCTGTTTTGGACTTGGCGGCCGGAAACGGCGTAATTTACGCCTCAACAAAATCAAACGGCGTTTTTAAAAGTTATGACGGCGGGAAAACTTTTACGGCGGCCGGAAACTGGATTGGGGCGGTAAAGCGGCTGACTCTTGAAAACGAAAAAAGAATTTACGCCGCGTCGCTGTCCGGCGTTTTGCGCAGCGACAACGGCGGCGACTGGATTTCCGTCAAGACGGCGGCGGAGAAAAACGGCGCGATTGAGGATATCGTCGTTGAGCGGGGCGCGGTTTATCTGGCTTCCGGTTCAAAAATCTACAAAAGCGCCGACGCGGGAGCGCTGTGGAAGATTTTTACTCCCTTCAGCGCCAAAAGAACCTCCACCGTTATTAATTTGGCGAAAAATGGTAAAATAATAATTATAGGATCAAAAGGATAAATTATGACCGAAACGCTTTTAAAAGAATTGGGGCTGAAATTCAAAGCGCTGATTGACGAGCTGAAGCGCGATTTTTCGTCTCTGCGGGGCGGACGCGCGACGCCGAAGCTGGTTGAGGACGTTAAAGTTGATTATTTCGGCCAGGTGATGACTGTCAAGCAGCTCGGTTCCATAAGTGTCAATTTGCCGCGGGAAATCGTCGTCGCCGTCTGGGACGGGAACGCCGTTTCCGTCGTCGTGAAAGCGATTGAGGAAGCAACCCGGTTGAACACCAACATTGACGGCAACGCCGTGAGAATAAATCTGCCGGCGCTGACCGAGGAAAGAAAAAAAGACATCGTTAAAATCGCCAAAGCCGGTTCCGAAGAGGCGCGCATAAAAGTGCGGACTCTGCGCGACGAGGCCAATAAAGCGATTGGCAAGGCCTGCGACGAAAAGATTATCGGCGAAGACGAAAAATTCAAACTCAAAGAAAAAATTCAGGCCGCGGTTGACGCTTGTAATTCGGAAATAGAACAAATGCTGGAAAAAAAGACGGCGGAAATCAACGAATAACGCAATGCTACTGGGAATTTTATCGGTTATCATCTTTTTGTCTCTGCTGATTTTAATCCATGAATTGGGGCATTTTTTGGCGGCGAAATTTTTCAAATTAAAAGTGGAAGAATTCGGCTTCGGCTTTCCGCCTCGAATCGTCTCAAAAAAGAAAGGGGAGACCCGCTATAGCCTGAACTGGCTGCCCTTCGGAGGATTTGTGAAAATTTACGGCGAAAATCCTCTTGAACAAAAACGGGAAGGCGAAGAAAGGTCGGCGGGCACGGCGCCGCAAGCGGACTTGAACCGCAGTTTTTCTTTTCAAAAAGCGTGGAAACGGGCAATCGTTCTTTCGGCCGGCGTTTTTATGAATTTTATTTTCGGCTGGGCGGCGATTTCTTTTGTTTTGGCGGCGGGAATTCCGTCCGCTCTTTTTATCAGCGAAGTCAAACGGGAAAGTCCGGCGGAGGCGGCGGGCTTGAAGTCAGCTGATAAAATAGCGGCGATTTACGCCGGCGGAGAATCATTAGCTAATCCCTCCGCGAATTCGTTCGTGGAATTTGTCCAAAAATACAAAGGAGAAGAATTTAAAATCACCGTGGAACGTTCCGGAGAGACGCTGGATATTGCGACCGCTTCGCGCGTTTCTCCGCCGGCGGGAGAGGGCGCTTTGGGAATCGCCCTGTTGGAAGCCGGCAGCGAACCGATGCCGTTTTTTTCCGCTCTCGGCGAAGGGTTCAAGGACGCCTTAATCATCATCAAAGAAATTATTTTCGCGTTTTCCGGCGCGCTGGCGGGAATTTTTACGGACGGCTCGCTTGGCGGGGTAACCGGACCGGTGGGCATCGTCGGCGTCGCCGCTCAGGCCGCCGGAATCAGCGTCGTGTATCTGCTTCAGCTTTTCGGATTGATTTCTTTGAATCTGGCCGTTTTAAACGCCCTGCCTTTTCCGGCGCTTGACGGCGGACGGCTTTTTTTCGTGCTGATTGAAAAAATAAAGGGCTCGCCGGTATCCGCCAAGGCGGAAGGCATCGCCCACGCCGTCGGATTTTCTCTTTTGCTGGCTTTAATGGCGGCCATCACCATAAAAGACGTGGCGGGGCTGTTCTAAATCCCCGCAATAACTTTTTACGAGACTAAATCTCGTAAAATTACGATGATTGCAATTCATTGCCGGATTTTATATTCTGTATTCATTGCGCCATGCTTCAATCCAAGCTTTTTCCTTCTACTCAAAAAGAAGCTCCCCGAGACGAAATAGCGGCCAACGCTGTTCTTCTGGTGCGCGGCGGATTTATCCAGAAATTAATGGCCGGCGTTTATTCTTTTCTGCCGCTCGGACTGCGAGCGCTTAAAAACATTGAAAACATCATCCGCGAAGAAATGGACGCCGTCGGCGGGCAGGAACTTCTAATGCCGGCGCTTCACCCGAAAGAAATTTGGGCGGAAACCGGACGCTTTGAAACGGTTGACGACTTGTATAAATTTCGCGACCGGCAGGAAAAATGGCTGGCGCTGGGCTCCACGCATGAAGAGGTTATTACCGATATTATCAGGCGTCACCTCAGTTCTTATAAGGATTTGCCGCTTTATCTTTATCAAATTCAGACCAAATTCCGCGACGAACTGCGTGCCAAGTCTGGACTTTTGCGCGGAAGGGAATTTTTAATGAAAGACCTGTACAGCTTTCACGCGGACGAAGAAGACCGGAAAGCTTATTACGAAAAAGTTAAAACCGCTTATTCCAAAATTTTTCGGCGCTGCGGGCTGGAAACGCTCGTCGCGGAAGCGTCCGGCGGGACGTTTTCCAAGGAATATTCCCATGAATTCCAAGCGTCCACTGAAGCGGGCGAGGACCTCATTGTTTTTTGTCCCGCCGGAGATTTTACCCGCAACAAGGAAATAACCGACAAAAGAGCGGGGGGCGATTGCCCCGTCTGCGGAAAAACGCTGAAAGACGCCAAAACCATTGAGGTCGGAAACATCTTCGCTCTCGGCGTCAAATTTTCGGAAGCGATGGGCGCTAATTTTCTCAATAGTAAAGGAGAGAAACACCCGATAATAATGGGCTGTTACGGAATCGGCTTGGGGCGGGTTTTGGGCGCCGTGGCGGAAATCCATCGCGACGAGAAAGGGATAATCTGGCCGTTTGAAGTCGCGCCGTTCTCCGCTCATCTTCTGGCAATTGGAAAAAAAGAGGAAATTTTCCGCCGCTCCGGAGAAATTTACCGAGATTTACAAAAACGGGGGGTTCAAGTATTATACGACGATCGGGAAGGCGTATCGGCGGGACAAAAATTCGCCGACGCCGATTTAATCGGGTCTCCGTATCGCCTGGTTGTCAGCGAAAAAACCGGCGATAAAATTGAAGTCCGAAAGAGATCGGACGGGGAGGCGGTTTTGTTAAAACCGGAAAAACTTCCCGAAATTATCATTCCGTAAAGCGATTATAATGAAACTTCCGTTAACTTTTTTCACGAAAGACATCGGGCTTGATTTAGGAACGGCGAATTCGCTGGTTTACGTCAGGAACCGCGGCATCGTGATAAACGAGCCGTCAATAGTGTCGCTCAACAACAGAACCGGCCAGATTTTAGCCGTCGGCGGCGAAGCGAAGAAAATGCTGAGCCGCACTCCCGCTCACATCACCGCCATCCGGCCGCTGATAAACGGCGTCATTTCCGATTTTGACATCACCCAGGAAATGATCCGTCATTTTCTGAAAAAAGCCGGAGCAACCTCTCCGTTCAGCTACTCGCGCGTCGTCATCGGCGTTCCGAGCAATCTGACCGAGGTGGAAAGGAAATCCGTTGAAGACGCCGCCGTCGGCGCCGGCGCGGCCAAAACGTATCTGATTGAACAGCCGCTTGCCGCCGCCGTCGGAGCGCGCCTGCCGATAGAAGAACCGACCGCCAATCTGATAATAGACATCGGCGGCGGAACGACCGATATCGCCATTATTTCAATGGGGGGAATCGTTACCGCCAAAAGTTTGAAAATCGCGGGCGATAGATTTAATGAAGACATCATCAGATATATCCGCGACGAATTCAAGCTGATTATCGGCGAACCGACGGCCGAGGAACTGAAAATTACCATCGGTTCCGCCGTTCCTCTTGAAGAAAAACTGGACATTGCGGCGCGAGGACGCGACGCCTCAACGGGACTGCCGAGAGAAATCACGGTTAAAAACACGCAAATCAGGGTGGCGCTGGAGAGGTCGCTGCAGACGATCGTCGCGGCGCTTAAGGAAGTGATTGAGGTGTCTCCGCCGGAACTGGTCGGCGACATCCTTAAAAGAGGAATATATCTCTGCGGCGGCGGAAGCCTGCTGCGCGGCATTGATCAGCTTATTGAAAAGGAAACCGGCATTAATACGACGATAATTGACGATCCGTTGACCTGCGTTGTCCGCGGAACGGGGATAATCATTGAAGATATTGAAAAGTACGAGCAGGTTTTGGCCAATGTTCTGGCGCCGAGAAAAATAAATTTATAAGCCGGTTTGTTTTCGGCGCCGCCGCGCGAAAATGGGTTCAAAAAACAACGACCTTTATTTTGAAGAAGCGATTGCCGACAGCCTTGCCGGCGATTTTGACGTTGTTGAATCTCCTCTTTCAAGATCGGCTTTCCGCCTTGTTTTGGGAGCGGCGGCTCTGCTGGGATTGGCGGCCGCCGTCTGGACGGCGGTTTTAAACGCGGAGGGGGGCGGTTTTTTTTATTTCAACCGCGCGGAGGCGAATCTGAACAGGGTTTCGCCGATTAAGGCCCCCCGCGGCGTGATTTACGACCGCTACGGAGAGCCGCTCGTTAAAAATGCCGTTGCCCATAATATCATTCTTATCCCCTCGGATTTGCCGCGAAGCGCCGAAGAAAAACGGCAAGTTATAAAAATGCTGGCCGGCGCGCTGAAAATTTCCGAGGAAACCGTAAAAAACTATCTGACCGGCGCCGATTTGAAAAAATACAACAGCGTTTTAATCAGCCGCGGCGTTGATCCGGAAAAGGCCGCGGAAATCAAAGCGCTTGATTTGCGGGGCGTAAGAATTGAAAGCGATTTCAAAAGGGATTACCTGCGCGGAGAGGCGTTTTCGCATTTGATCGGCTATACGGGCGCGGTCAGCCGGGAGGATTTGGCGGAAAACCCGGATTTTCTGCCCAACGACGAAATCGGGAAAAGCGGCCTGGAGACCTATTACGACGGATTTTTAAGAGGCGCCGCCGGCCGTTCAATTATTTCCAAAGACGCCAAAAACAATCCCGTTGCCGAAGAAAGAGAAGAAGCGCCGACGGCGGGAGCGGATATTGAAACAAGCATTGACGCCGGACTCCAGCAATATTTTTACGACCGCCTGTCGTATGGTTTGCGGTCAATCGGCCGCGTTTCCGGCGTCGGCATCGCGCTTAATCCCCGGACCGGAGAAGTGCTGGCCTTGATCAGCGCGCCGTCTTTTGACGGCAACGCGTTTTCCGGCGGCGATTCGGTGAAAATTGCCGAGCTGCTTTCTTCGCCGCACAAGCCGCTTTTCAACCGCGCCGTTTCCGGAATTTACAATCCCGGTTCCACCGTTAAGCCGCTCATCGCCGTGGCGGCCCTGGCGGAAAAAGTCGTTACTCCCCGGAAAGAAATTTTTTCGTCCGGTTCAATAGAAATTCCGAATCCTTACGATCCGGAACGGCCGAGTATTTTTTTGGACTGGAAACCGCACGGCTGGGTTGATTTATATTCGGCGCTGGCGCGCTCCAGCAACGTTTATTTCTACAGCGTCGGCGGCGGGTTTGGAGACGTTTCCGGATTGGGAATAGCAAGAATCAAAACGTACTGGGAAAAATTCGGCTTTGGGAAAAAAAGCGGCCTTGACCTGACGGAAGAAAACGATGGTTTCTTGCCCGATCCCGAAGAGAAAAAGAAAAGAACGGGGGATATCTGGCGGCTGGGAGACACTTATAACGCCACCATCGGACAGGGCGATCTGCTGGTAACCCCGCTTCAGCTGATAAACTATATTTCCGTCCTGGCCAACGGCGAAAAACTTTACCGCCCTTATCTGGCGGCAAAAATAAAAACGGGATCGGGAAAAATCATAAAAGAAACGCAGCCCGAGATATTGGCCGATTATTCCGGATTGCGCGGCGAAATCGCCGAAGTCCGAAAGGGAATGGAGGACGCCGTCAAAAAGGAATACGGCACGGCCCATCTTTTAAGCGGCTTGCCGTTTGCCGTCGCCGGAAAAACGGGAAGCGCCCAGATTCAAAACAACGCCAAAACTAACGCCTTTTTCGTCGGTTACGCGCCGGCAAATCCGCCGCCGGGCGGGCCGGAAATCGCGATTCTCGTGTTGGTAGAAGACGCCCGCGAAGGAAGCCTGAATGCCGTCCCCATAGCCAAAGATGTTTTGTCGTGGTATTATGAAAACCGCTATTTAGCAAAAAACGGACAAAAAAATTAACGGAATTAAATATCATTAGATTATCAAAATGACCAACGAAATTTATCTGACGAAAGAACGGCTGGACGAATTAAAAAACGAGCTTCACGAATTAAAAACCAAGCGGCGGCAGGAAGTGGCGGAACGCCTTAAGCGCGCCAAGGAACTTGGGGACCTTTCGGAAAATTCGGAATATTTTGAAGCGCGGGAAGAACAGGCCGATATTGAAAATCGGATTTTTGAACTGGAAGAAACCGTCAAAAGAGCGTCTATTATTAAAAAATCCGCCGGCGGGGGAGCGGTTAAAATCGGCTCCACGGTTATCGCGAAAAAAGACGGAAAAGAAATAAAATACACCATCGTCGGTTACAATGAGGCGCGTCCGGAAGAAGGCCGCGTTTCCAACGAATCCCCGATAGGCAAGGCCTTCTTGGGAAAATCCGCCGGCGAGTCGGCGACCGTTGAGACCCCCAAAGGAAGAATCATCTACAAAATTACGGCGGTTGAATAAATGCGGTCATGCTTGAGGAAATAATCGCGGAACGCGATAAAAAACTGGCCAATCTTCGCGATGCCGAAACAGACCCCTATCCGGCTTCGGTAAAACGGACGCTTTCCGCCGCCGCCGCGGTGAAAAATTTCGGCGTTTTGTCAAAGGCGAAAAAAACCGTTTTCTTGACCGGCCGCGTTTTCGGCATCAGAAAGCAGGGCGGGGTTATTTTCGCCGACATCAAGGACGAAAGCGGAAAAATCCAGGCCGTCATCAAAAAGGAATCGGTGAAAAATTTCGCTCTTCTCAAGGAAAACGTTGACATCGGCGATTTTCTGGAAATTTCCGGAATTCTTTTCAAAACCAAGCGGGGGGAAAAAAGCGTTGACGCCAAATCGGCGCGGGTAATCGTCAAAACGCTGCGCCCCCTGCCGACGCAATGGTACGGCTTGGAAGACCAGGAAACGCGCCTGCGCCGCCGCTATCTTGATCTTTTGCTCCATCCGGAGGTCAAGGAAATGTTCGTTAAAAAAAGCGTTTTTTGGCGGGAAATCCGCGATTTTATGCTAGCGGGCGGCTTTACGGAAGTGGAAACCCCCGTTTTGGAAGCGACTCCCGGCGGCGCCGACGCCGAACCGTTTCTTACCCGTCATAATGCGCTGGACGCCGATTTTTATCTGCGGATTTCCCTGGAAATTTCGCTGAAAAAATTGCTTGTCGGCGGTTTTGAAAAAATTTTTGAAATCGGACGCGTTTTCCGCAACGAAGGAATAGATGCCGAGCATCTTCAGGATTATACCCAGCTGGAATTTTACGCCGCTTACGGCGATTATCGCGAACTGATGAAATTCACGGAAAAAATGTACAAAACCGTCATTAAAAAAATCGCCGGTTCTCTGACGACCAAATATCGTGAAGAAACGATTAGTTGGGGGAAAAAATGGCCGCTGGTTGATTATTACGCGATTTTCAAAAAAGAAACCGGTCTTGACCTGGTTTCCGTAAGCCGCGACCGATTGTTTGAAGAGGCGCGAAAAAGGGGGCTCCAGCCGGAAGACAAGGCGGGACGGGGGCGCCTTATTGACCTTCTTTACAAAAAGGCCGTGCGGCCGAAGATGATCCAGCCGTGCTTTTTGATTGATCCGCCGGTTGATATCGAGCCGCTGGCCAAAAGATCGGCGAAAGACCCCGGCAGGGTGGAGCGGTTTCAAATCATCGCCTGCGGCACGGAACTGGGCAAGGGCTTCTCCGAAGCGAATGACCCGAGAGACCAAAGGCGGCGATTTGAGGAGCAGGTAAAATTACGGGAAGCGGGGGACAAAGAAGCCCAGCGGCTGGACGAGGAATTTTTAGAAGCGCTGGAATACGGCATGCCGCCGGCCGCCGGTTTCGGAATGTCCGAGCGTCTTTTCGCCGTTTTAATGGATAAACCGATAAGAGAAATCGTCTTTTTTCCGCCGATGCGGCCGCCGAAAAGCAACCCGTAGTTCCCATCTCCTTTATTTTGGTCTATACTTTCTAAAAGGGTCGTTACTATTAAAATTTTATAATTTATGAAGAAAATAATGGTTTTTGGGTCGTTTGACGGTCTTCATAACGGTCACCGGGCGTTTTTCAAAGAAGCCCGCTCTCACGGCGATTATCTCATTGCCGTTCTGGCGCAGGACCACATTATTGAGCATCTCAAAGGACGCGCGCCGAAACTGAATTTAACCGAAAGGTTTGAACATCTGAACAAAGAAGACGGCGTGGATGAGGTGGCTATCGGCGACAAAGAGTTGAGCGCCTGGGAAGTCGTTCAAAAATACCAGCCGGAAATCATCGCCGTCGGTTACGATCAGGCAACGCTGAGAGAAGATTTGGAAAAACATCTTGACCGCCTCGGCGTCAAACCGGAAATAAAAGTGATGAGCGCCTACGAACCGGATATTTATCACAGCTCAAAGATTCGCTGAAATACGCACCGCACATGCTGGACATAAAATTTATCAGGGAAAATAAAGAGCTGGTTAAAAAAGCGATTAAAGACAAGGGGGTCAATCTGGACATTGATGAGCTTCTTCACGCCGACAGCAAGCGGCGCGATTTAATCTGGCAGGTGGAAGAATACCGTCGCAAACGAAACGAGGTTTCGGAAGCCGTCGCGAACGAAAAAGACATCGTAAAGAAAAACGATCTCATCGCCGAGACGCGTTCTCTTAAGGAAAACGGGAAAATACTGGAAGACCGGCTCCGGCAGGCGGAAGAGGAATACGACCGGCTGATGCTGCTCGTTCCCAACATTCCTTCTCCGGAAGCGCCGGTCGGTCCGGACGCGGGATACAACAAAAAAATTTACAAATGGGGCGAGCCGCCGGTTTTTGATTTTCCGGTTAAAAACCACGCGGAATTGGCCGAGGGGCTCGGTCTGATTGACTTTGAAAACGGCGCGCGGGTTTCCGGTTTTCGCGGTTATTACCTCAAAAACGAGGCGGTCTTGATGCACCTGGGTATCGTCTGGCATGCCTTAAGAAAAATGGCGGCGCGGGGATTTGAACTGACCGTTCCGCCAACTATTGTCAGGGAGTTTGCCCTGATAGGCAGCGGACATTTTCCCTACGGAAAAGAGGAGATTTACCAAATAGCCAATCCCGGCCATCTGGAAGCCAAAGAGGGTGAGAAAGAGTCCGCTTTTTTGGCGGGCACGTCCGAACCGTCGCTTTTGGCGATGTTCGCCGGCCGGCATTTCAAAGAAGCGGAACTGCCGGTTAAAATTTGCGGCATTTCGCAATGCTATCGCTCGGAAATCGGCAGTTACGGCAAGGACACGAAGGGGATTTACCGCGTCCATGAATTTATGAAAGTAGAGCAGGTGATTTTATGCAAAAACGATCTTCAGGAATCGGAAAAATGGTTTCAAGAAATACTCGCTATCGCCCGGGAAATCCTGGAAGAACTGAAACTGCCATATCGCGTCATTGACGCCGCCACCGGCGATATGGGGGCCGGAAAATACCGGATGAACGATATTGAGGTTTGGATGCCCGGCCGCGGCGATTGGGGCGAGACCCATTCCAATTCAATGCTGACCGATTGGCAGGCGCGGCGGCTGAATATCAAATACGCGGACTCCGAAGGAGCGGCGAAATTCGTCCATACGCTCAACAATACCGTTATCGCCAGTCCGCGGATTCTCATCGCCATTTTGGAAAATTATCAGCGGGCGGACGGCTCGGTGGTCGTTCCGGAAATTTTGCGGGAATACGTCGGAAAAGACCTGATTCAAAGATAAAAAACGCGGCTTATGAAAGCCGCGCGGCGAGAGCGAGAAGATCGTTGATGATGTTAAGGTTGTGGATAACGGCGCCGACGCGCATAATCGTCGCGATGTAAACAAAATATCTCACGGGGCGCCGTTCCCAGAAAAAATTCAAAAGCGGCAGAGCGGCGACATTGACGGCAAGCCAGACAACGAGAGCCCATTCCAAGCCGGTTGCGTCAATAAGGCGGGCCAGAAGGCAATTTCCTTCTTCCAAATGCCCGGGAAACGATTTAAGCGCGACGTATGTAATTAAAGCGTCCAGCGCGGTGCCGGCGGCGAAAACCGCCAAAACAACTTTTTTATCAAAAAGGATTTTAAGAGATTTCATTTCCGTTCCTCCCGAAAGAACGAGGTGGTTTTGGCAAAGAGCGGGTTCCTATGGGATAATTATGCCATGACCGAGCGGAAATTAACAAGAAAGCGCGAAAGCGACCAAGGCGGCTCGCCGCGCGTTTTGCGGGGATTGCGAACATGGGTGGAGATAAGCTCCTCCGCCGTTAAAAATAATCTTTGTCTTTTCAGAAAAATCGTAAAGCCGAAAACAAAAATTTTTGCCGTCGTGAAATCCAACGCTTACGGCCACGGTTTGGCGGAATTTTCCCGCTTGATTGATAAATACGGCGCCGACGGTTTTGCCGTTGACGGCATCGCGGAAGCGCGGCGATTGCGGAAGGAGGGTATTGATAAGCCGATGTTTATTTTGGGAATGACGCTTCCCGAACTTTTTAAAGAAGCGGGTTCCTTGCGCGCGACGTTGACGATTTCCAATTGGGACGCGCTTAAGGCGTTCATCCAAAAAAAAGCACCGGCCGGTTTTCATTTGAAAATAGACACCGGCATGCGCCGGCAGGGATTTTATCCCGAAGAAATCGGCCGGTTGGCCGCGGTTCTCAAGGAGAAAAATCTGAAACCGGCCGGAATTTACACTCATTTCGCCGCCGCTAAAGACGCCGCGCGGCTCGCGCCGACGGAGAAACAATTCCGACTTTTTTCGGAAGCCGAACGGACGCTGCGCCGTTTCGGATTTAAAAATTTTTCGCGGCATTGCGCCGCCACCGGAGCGGCGGTTCTTGACGAAAAATACCATCTTGACTTCGTCAGAATTGGCATCGGACTCTACGGCCGCGCTCCTTCGGAAAAATTGCGGCGTCAAAGAGCCGGTTTTTTCCGGTCGCTAATGCCAGTTTTTTCATGGCGTACTTTAGTCGGCGAAATAAAGGAATTGCGCTCCGGCGACGCTATCGGTTATGATTTTACCGAAAAAGTCCACCGTGCGGCGAAAATGGCGATTCTGCCGGTCGGCTATTGGCACGGTTTTGACCGCGGATTTTCTTCCCGGGGAGAAGTTTTAATAAACGGCCGACGGGCCAAAGTTTTGGGAAGGGTGTCAATGAGCATGACGGCCGTTGACGTTTCCGGAATAAATTGCGCCGTTTTTGACGAAGCGACGATCATCGGGCGGCAGGACGGCGAAGAAATAACGGCGGAAGAAGCGGCCAGCCGGATTGATTCCGCCAACTACGAACTGCTTGCCCGCGTCAATCCTCTAATTAAGCGGATAATCGTTTAATGCAGATTTACAGGATAGAAAGCCGGCTGAAAAAACAGCGTTTTTACCGCCGGTTTAAAATTTACGCCGGAATCGCGGCAATTTTTCTTCTGCTGCTCGGCGTTTCCCGCGTTGTTTTATTTTCCTCTCTTTTGAAGGCGAAAAGTGTTGAAATCAGCGGCGGACACCGGCTTTCCGATGAAAATCTGCTCGGCGCTCTGGAGCTGGAAATACTGAAAAAATCAAAAATAAAAACGCTGCTCGGCCGCGATAACCTGCTTTTTTGGGGGAAAAGCGACGTTTTGGAAGCAGCCGGAAAAATACCCCTGATTGCCGAAATTAATTTTCAAAAAAATTATTCCGAAAAAAAAGTAACGATGGAAATCAGGGAACGAAAGGGGAGCGGCGTCTGGTGTCTTGTTTTTTCCGGAAAATGCTTCTGGTTTGACGAAGAAGGAACGATAATTTCGGAAGCGCCGAAAACCGAGGGCTTTCTTATATTAAAAATAGACGATTACACGAAACGCCCCGTTGAAACGGGGGAGAAAATACTCAACGGGAAATTTCTTGATAATTTTTTCGGCGTTATTCGCTCTTTGCGGCAATTGCCGCTCGGCATCAGCGAAATAAGAATGGACGATTTAGCTCTTCAGGAATTCAAGGTTGCCCTGAAAAACGGCCCCGATTTGCTTTTCAGCTTCCGGTTTTATCCGGAATTTCTCGGCAACGCGATTTCCTTCGTGAAAAACAAAGGAGATTTTTCCAAACTTAACTATATTGATTTTCGCGTGGAAAACAGAGTTTATTACCGGTAAAAACTTGACAAAAATACCCCGTTTGTTTACTTTACCGCCCGAATGTTTCTTTGCGTTCGGGCGGTTTTTTATAGTTTATAGACAAAAATGGAAGCTCCGGCGCGGAAAAACGGCTCATCGGGATTTTCCAGCCAGCGGTATTCATCCTCGGCTTTTCTTTCGTAGCCGCCCGCCGTTTTCCCCTTGGCGTTTTGAATATTATTGACGGAAACGGCAAACCACCCGACGCCTTCTTCTTTCGGATTACCGCGGGACGACCACCAATACTGCGCCCTCTCTTCGCCGAGATAATATTTGGGATTTCCGCCGCCGAAATAGTCAACGGCAATTTTTTCAACGCCGTTTTTATCGGCGAAATCCTTTAACCGTTTCAAATCCTGCCCCCAGTCGTAATTGGAATCCACGACGTGGCGGTACCCCCCGAAAACACCGCCGGAAAATTCGTTGAAATAAGACAGAAAATTCGGAGAGGCGAAAAGAGTTTCCGCGGCGTACCAAATAAGCAAGAGGAAAACAAAGAGCGATTTCAGCGATAATTTAAAAAGAGCGGCGGTGAGATCGGCTATTTTCGCCGCTAATCCTTTCAGCGAAGCGTTTAAGGGCGTCGCGAAAATCCACCTCTTGATTCCCGAAGCCGTCAGAATGTAAATGAACGGCAAGGTGGGGAGAAGATGCCTGACACCGATGTTCAGTTTGCCGTTGATGCTGTAAAGCCAGTAAAAAACCACGAAACCGATCATTGAAAATTCCGCGAAATTCGTTCCCAAATAATCAAAAAAGGTTTTGATTTTCAGATTTTTGGTTTTTATTTTTTTGGCAAAGCCGCCGATGGTGAAAAGAGCGGCAACGGCGATGAGCAGAAGAGAGGGAAGGGGCTCTTTCATAAGGAAAACGACGGGAAAATAATACCACCAGCCGGCGGAAGAAACCTCGCCGAGAAAATAAGCCGTATTGCCGCCGACTGTTCTTTGCATCACCATCAGGACGCCCAGCGCGTATTCGGCGATCGGCCGCAGAATTTTATTGCCGGCCATCCAGATGTTTATTTCCGCCAGACAGCGGATGCGCCGTTTTAAATCAACGCCGGAATACGGATCGCACGATTCCCAATTTACATCCGGCCGGTTGGCGAAAGAAGTCAGGATAAACTTCGTGTCGGCGGCCTGTTTTTCAACCGGGTAATTAACGGTTGTAATGAAATAAACGGCGTAAATGACGGCAAGTCCGACGGCGAAAATGACGAGAACCGACCGGAAGTAACGCAGAGCTCGGATGCAAAAACGCCGCAAACATTTTCCGGGAGCCGTCTCCCGCCAGTCGCGCTTCACGCTTGCCAGATAAAAAACCGCCATCAGAAAGAAAAAATAAGGAATCAGAAGAACATTGGAAAATTTCAAAAGCTGGGCTATGCCGAACGCGGCGCCGGCGAAAACCAGATGCTTGCGCGACGGCGAGTGGATAAATTTCACGAAAAAATAGAGCGCGAGCGAAACGCCCAGCGCCGCTCCTATGTCGGTCGTCACATAGTGGCCGTGGGCCAAAACGGTCGGCGAAAGAGCGAAAAGGAACGCCGGTAAAAGCGCCCAGACGGAGCCGAGAAGCTCCCGCGACCAGACGTAAATCAAAACCGCCAAAAGAAGCGTCAGAAGTATCGGCCCGAGCCGCGCCCAGTTGATTATTTTATCGGCGTCGTTTCCCGATTCGTATAAAAACTGGGTTCCCGCGACCCACTGGTCATTGATATTTTCGGTCCAGGACGGCTTATCGGCGGGAAAATTCAAATCCATAAACGCGAGCGGCAGGGCGGCGGCGATTTTGACGAGGGGAGGGTGTTCGGGATTGAGGCGGTAATCAAAATATTTAACGTAGCCGTAGCCGGCGGGAATATGCGCCAGCTCGTCCATAATCGCCGAATCGCCGAAAGAGGCGTTAAGCATTAAAATCAGCGAAACGGCCAGCAGAAAAACGATAACCGCGACGGACAGGCGATTTGATAGTTTATTCATATTATCCTTGATTATAACACGGCTTTTTGCTACATTGGAACAATGGAGCCAACGACGCCAAGGATACCCTCGGAACCGTGCCGCATTTGCGGACTTGTCGGCGACCATGGAGTCGGTTGCCCTTTAAAACCAGAAGAAAAAAATCCGCATCCTTGCCAGTATTGCGGTTATGTCGGCGAACATGATTTTGATTGTCGTGTCGGCCAAGCAGAAAAAAAAACCGGCGGAATAATTAATATGAGCGGAATCGGACAAGAAACGTCCGCGCCTGTTTCCGGCAGCCAAGGGACACAAGAAACGCGGCTATCCCCGAAAGAAGCCTCGAGGGCATTTATTAAACAACAACTGCCGCACCTTTCCGATGAGCGCGTGGAAGAACTGGTCCAAAAAGAGCTGGAGAAAAATAAAAAATAACCGTCGCCCTGCTTTTCCCCGAGTATAACAACTCGGGGATTTTTTTAACAAAAAAAGAGCCCCTCTTTGAGGGGCGATCGGAATGAAAGAACTGAATTTGGTCCAGGCGTCCGGATTTTTACCGGATTTTCTTTGCGGGTTAACCGCAAAGCGCGTCGGCATGCGGCCCCGCCCGGTTTTTAAATTATGGGAAAAGACAAGGGGGTTGTCAATCGCCCCCCTCTCCTATTTGCTTTTCAAACTCCCGCTGCGCCGGCGGCGCAGGGCCCTCTCCCAATTGGAGAGTCGCTTGGGAATTGGGAGAGGATTTTCCTTCTCCTCCTTTTTACCGCCGCACTTTTGACAGCGGTAAAAACCCTCCCAAAAGTACTCCCAGTAATGGAGGCACAAAAAGCGTCCTCCAACGCGCTTCAATCCGCGTCCCAGCGGTCTAAAAATCGTGAAATAGTGCCGAATTTTTTCGGCCATTTTTTCTCCTTCCAAAAAAAAGGTTATGTCAAAGAACCGATGTCAATATTAAATAACAAATAAACATCCCCGTCAATCTTACGAGGCTTAGCCTCGTAAGATTGGAGATTGAACATTATAGAAATGACTTGCGAGATAGCTTGCGCGGTTTTGACGGCGGGTATATTATCTCAAAGTTATGCTTATTAAAGTCAACGCGCGCGCCAACGCCAAGAAAAATCAAATCATTGAAGAAAAAGACGGCCTGACCGTCCATGTTACCGCTCCGGCGAAAGAGGGTAAAGCCAATGAGGCGATCGCCAAAGCGCTGGCCCGCCACTTCGGCGTTTCCAAGTCGGCGGTTTTCGTCGCCAAAGGCGCCAAAAGCAAGTCGAAACTTTTCAAAGTGATGATTTAGCGGTGTTTTGATTTTAAGCAATAAAATAAAATGAACTTGTCCATCGGCATCGTCGGCCTGCCCAACGTCGGCAAATCAACCCTTTTTAAGGCGCTGACCAAGCAAAGCGTCAATATCGCCAATTATCCTTTCGCCACCATTGACCCGAACATCGGCGTCGTGCCCGTTCCGGACGAGCGCCTGAAAAAACTGGCGGCGATGAGTAAGTCAAAAAAAACCGTTCCGGCGGTGGTGGAGTTTTACGATATCGCGGGACTGGTGAAAGGCGCCAGCAAAGGAGAAGGACTGGGAAATCAGTTTCTTTCCCACATCCGTGAAGTCAGCGCCGTCGTTGAAGTTTTGCGCTGTTTCAAGAGCGAGGAAATCATTCACGTGGAAAACACCGTCAATCCCGCGCGCGATTTGGAAATAATCAACGCCGAACTGATTCTCAAAGATTTGGAAACGGTGGATCGGCGGCTGGAAAAAGCGGAGGCGGAAGCGCGAACCGGGAAAAAGGAAGCCGTTGAAGAAGTAAAGTCGCTCAAGGCCGTCCGCGACGTTCTGGACAACGGCGAATTGGCCGGAAAATTTTCCACCGATCCCTTCGTCAAGAATCTCCAGCTTTTGACCGCCAAACCGCAGATTTATCTTTTAAACGGCAAGGCGGACGACGTTTCGGAAGAACTGAAGGAGAAAATCAAAGCGCTGGAAGCTTCTTTCGTCGTCGTTGATTTAAGCGGGGAAGACGCGGATTTGAGCGGGTTGATAGCGGAGGCGTATCGGATTCTGGATTTAATAAGTTTTTTGACGACCGGTGAGGAAGAAACGCGGGCCTGGACGATAAAAAGAGGCGCCAAAGCGCCGGAAGCCGCCGGAGCGATACATTCCGATTTTGAAAAAAAGTTCATCCGCGCCGAAGTTATCGGCTGGGAAAAACTGCTGGAAGCCGGAAGCTGGAACGGCGCCAAGCAAAAGGGCTGGCTGCGCCTGGAGGGTAAGGACTATGTCGTTAATGACGGCGACGTTATGGTAATCCGTCACGGCTAGCCGCCGGCAACGGACGGACAGCCGGCGATTTTTTGAATTTGACAAAATAAGCCGGAGTTGTTATGATTTCCCGAGCGATTTAAAGGGCCAACCAAAAACCAAAAGGAAGGAGGTGATAGAAATGAAGAAAGCGACATTGATCGCTTTCACGCTGACGGCGGCAATCGCCGTCAGCGGATGCGGTCGGAGTTGTCCGACCGACCCGGAGCCGGAACCTCCGAAGAAGGAGGAGAAGGCGCCGGAAAAGAAGGGGGGTGGCGGCGAGGGATCGTCGCAGCCCTCCGGCGGTTCCGGGGGCGGCTCCGGCGGCGGAGGAGGCAGTTCGCCGCCGCCCAGCGGCGGAGGCGGCGGACCGGCGCCCCCGCCGGCCAATTAGTTCTTTG
>CAYHUJ010000002.1:50414-60756 GCA_964360035.1 uncultured Candidatus Saccharibacteria bacterium
TCGGCGCCCGCCGTTCATCAGCGGGCGCCTTTTTTTACCCCGAAACAGATCGGCCTTGCCTCGCGATATGAATACCCTTTATAATCTTAAACAATCAATTTGACGCCCGGCGCCGATGTAGCTCAATGGCAGAGCAATCCCTTCGTAAGGGAGAGGTTGGAGGTTCAACTCCTCTCATCGGCTCATGCGAGAACAACAGCAAAAAATAGAGGAACTTAAAGAGATCGCCCGCCGCTTAGGCGGGTGGCTTTGACGTCGCCGCGAAAAAAAATTATCTCAAAGATCTGGAATATCAGCTGACCGACCCGGATCTCTGGAAGAATCCCAAGCTGGCGGAACAGAAAAACAAAGAAGCCGGCGAATTGCGGGATTTTTTGGGGCGCTGCGAAAAAGCGGAAGCGGACGTCGCGGCGCTTGAGAAAGATTTCCGCGAAGAAAAATTTTATCAGGCGAAAAAGAATTTGTCGCGGCTGGAAACGGAAGCCCTGTTCACCGGCAAATACGACAAAGAATCGGCCGTGCTTTCCGTTTACTCCGGCGCCGGCGGAGAAGACGCCGAAGACTGGGCGAATATGCTCGCGCGGATGTACGTTAAATACTGCGAAAACCGGGGATTCAAAACGCGGATGATTGAAGATAAGGTCATTGAAATCAGCGGGTCCTGCGCTTACGGCTATCTCAAGAACGAAACGGGCGTCCATCGGCTTGTCCGCATTTCTCCCTTTTCGGCGAAACAGCTGCGCCACACCTCTTTCGCTTTGGTGGAAGTCGTTCCCGATCTGGCGAGAGTGGAAAAAGAACTGGTTATTCCCGCCGATGACCTTAAAATAGATCTTTACCGGTCAAGCGGCCCGGGCGGACAGAACGTCAATAAAGTGGAAACCGCCGTCAGAGTCACGCACCTGCCGACCGGCTTGACCGTCGCCTCGCAGGTGGAAAGATCGCAGGCACAAAACCGCGAACGGGCGATGAGCTTGCTTAAAGCGAAACTGATTAAACTGATGGAGGAAACGCGCAGCCGCGAATTGAGCCAGCTGCGGACGAAAGTGAAGCCGGAATGGGGAAACCAGATCCGCTCCTACGTTTTAAATCCCTATAAACTGGCGAAAGATCACCGGACGAACGTTGAAACGACGCAGGTTGACGACGTTCTGGAAGGCGGCCTTGATAAATTCATTGAAGCGGAGTTAAAATTATAACCGTCATGATCGCTTTTCAGGATGTTTCAAAAATATACAACAGCGGCTCCGCGGCGCTGGAGGAAATTAATTTGAAAATAAATCCAAATGAATTCGTTTCTTTGGTCGGCAAATCCGGCGCCGGAAAATCAACTTTGATAAAACTTCTCATCGGCGAAGAAAAACCGACAAAGGGACGGGTTCTTTTCGGCTCTTACGAAGTAAATAAGCTGAAAATGCGGGAAATGCCCGCTTTCCGGAGACACATCGGCGTCATTTTCCAGGATTTCCGGCTCTTGACCGGTAAAACCGCTTACGAAAACATCGCTTTCGCGCTGGAAGTAGCCGGACAGCCGCAAAGCGAGATAGACGATCTTGTTCCGCAGGCGCTGGACATGGTCGGATTGGATCAAAAAAGCGGCAATTTTCCCCACGAGCTTTCCGGAGGGGAAAAACAGCGGGTGGCGATAGCGCGGGCGATGATTCACCGTCCCGACGTCATTATCGCCGACGAACCGACGGGAAATCTTGACCCCATCAACACGTGGGAAATCTTAAAAATTCTCCTGAAAATCAATTCTCTGGGAACAACCGTCATTCTGGCAACCCACAACAAAGACATCATTAATACTTTGGGAAAGCGGGTTATCAGCGTTGATAACGGTAAAATAATCAGAGACGAGGAAAACGGCCGTTATATGCTGGCGTAAATTTTCCGGCCGGCGAATTAATAAACAAACAAAATGGCTACTGCTTTATATAGAATTATCAAATACGGAATCATAAATTTCTGGCGGAACGGCTGGTTATCAACGGCGACCATGGTGATAATGATATTGGCGCTGGTGGTGATAGAGGGCGTAATTATGTTCGGCTTCGTCGCCAAGCGGGTTCTTTCGTCGCTTCAGGACCGGATAGACATCAGCGTTTATTTCAGACCGGAAACGTCCGAGGATTCCATTTTAAAAGTGAAAAGGTCGCTGGAAGGCCTGGCGGAGGTGAAGGACGTTGAATACATATCGCGGGAAAATGCTTTGAATATTTTTAAAGAGCGGCACGCGGACGACGCGACTATTTCGCAGGCGGTTGAAGAATTGAACAGTAATCCGCTTTTGGCGTCGCTTAACGTCAAAGCCCGCGATCCGAGGGAGTACGGCATTATCGCTTCTTACCTTGAAGACAATTCTTTGAAAACCAGCGTTGACAAAGTTACTTTCGCCCAAAATCAGACGGTTATTGAGCGGCTTGTCGCCATCATAGAAACAAGCAATAAAGTGGGCGTCGCGCTGGCGGTTTTTCTCGCTTCCGTGGCCGTTTTGGTGACGTTTAACACCATCCGGCTGGCGATTTATTCAAACCGCGACGAAATCGGCATTATGCGGCTTGTCGGCGCTTCCAATGGTTTCATTCGCGGCCCTTATATCGTGGAAGGCGTTATCTACGGCGTTTTATCGGGAGTCGCGAGCCTGCTGATCATGGTTCCTATAATTAAATTCGCCTCTCCCTATATCGGCGTTTTCATTCCCGAGGTGAATCTGACGGCTTATTTAAGCGACAATTTCGTCAAATTGCTCGGCTATCAGCTGTTTTTCGGAATCGGATTGGGAATCATCTCCAGCGTCATCGTCATCAGGCGCTATCTTAGGGTGTAGGAGAGTAAAAAAAACAAAAAGACGGGAAATTTTCCCGTCTTTTTGTTTTTGTCGCGGCGCGCGGCGGCGTTTACAACTCGCCGGCGCCGATTTTTTCCTTCAACAGTTCAAATTCGTTCCGCGGCATAACGATTTTTCCGCGCGTCTTTCCTTTGCCGGTAAGCTCAACACGGTCGGCGTACACTTTCACGTCCGTGCAACAATCTTTTCCGCCGCAGGAAAGCAGAAGTTTTACTTCCGGCCTTTCAACGATTTTTTTCATTGTTTTTGCATTTTAACGACCTTTGGTTGTTTTGCTTCATTTTATCAAAGCGTCGGTAAAAAATCTAACGCCCCGAATTTACCGACGTCCGACGTCGTTAGCGGACGCATTGACGATTTTTTTTCTTTCTTGTATTATCTCAACTGCCTCTCGGGGCATCTCGGCTCGCGAGGGCTTTTTTTATGGAAATCAGAAACATCGCCATCATCGCCCACGTTGACCACGGAAAGACCACTCTGACCGACGCTTTATTGCGCCAGACCGGCGCCGTCAAGGAAGAGGGGATTTCAATGGACTCCAACGCGCTTGAACAAGAGCGCGGCATTACTATTTATTCAAAAAACGCCGCCATTCAATATCGCGGCACGAAAATTAACATCGTTGACACTCCCGGGCACGCCGATTTCGGCTCCGAAGTGGAGCGTGTCCTGCGTTCTATTGATTCGGTCTTGCTGGTGGTGGACGCCCAAGAGGGTCCGATGCCGCAAACCCGCTTTGTTTTGAAAAAATCTCTTGAGCTGGGACTCAAGCCGATTGTGGTCATCAATAAGATAGACAAGCCGGCCGCCGATCCGGCGCGCTGTGAAGAGCAGGTTTTGGAGCTTTTTCTGGAACTCGGCGCGAGTGACGAACAGGCGAATTTTCCCGTAGTATACGCTATCGGCCGCTCCGGCGTCGCCAAGCTCAAACTTTCCGATGAATCAAGCGACCTGACGCCGCTTCTGGAAACTATTCTTTCCCATGTTCCCTCCGCTTCCGGCACGGCTTCCGCTTCCGCCGAAGCAATATCTCGTTTTCAGCCGTTCAATCTCGGATACGACAATTTTCTGGGTCGTCTCGCCGTGGGGCGCGTTTATGACGGCGCCATTGCCGCGAACCGGAACGTTTTCATTAAAAAGCCGGGCGGAGAAACACGCTCCGGCAAAATAACCAAAATTTTCACTTTCAACGGGTTGCAGAAAACGGAAGCGGAAAGAGCGGACGCCGGCGATATCGCGCTTATCGCCGGATTGCCGGACATTGACATCGGCGAAACGGTGGCCGCGAACGCCGACGCCCGGCCTCTGCCGGCGATCGCCGTTGACGAACCGACCATCGCCCTTAACTTCCTGGTTAATAATTCTCCCTTCGCCGGAAAAGAGGGAAAGTACGTAACCTCCCGCCAGTTGCGGGAACGGCTGGAACGCGAGCTTGAAATAAACGTCGGACTGCGCGTGGAGTTTTCGGACACGGACAGTTTCCGCGTGTTCGGCCGCGGCGAACTCCATATCGCCATTCTGCTTGAAAATATGCGTCGTGAAGGATACGAGCTTCAGGTTTCCCAGCCGCAGGTTATCACCCGCGAAGAAAACGGCGTAAAGCTTGAACCGTTTGAAGAAGTTATCATTGACACGCCGGGCGAATATCAGGGCATCGTGATAGAACGGCTCGGCACGCGCGGATTTTTTCTACGCGACATCAATCTTAACGAAGCGACAGCGCGACTTTCGTTTGAAGGCCCGACTCGCGGCCTGCTTGGCTACCGCAACCAATTCGTCATTGACACCAAAGGCGAGGGAATTATGTCCTCGCGCGTTGTAGGGTTTCGTCCTTATGCCGGAGAAATCAAAAAACGCGCCATCGGTTCAATGGTTTCAATGGCCGGAGGCAAAGCGCTCGGCTACGCGCTTTGGAATCTTCAGGAGCGCGGAACGCTTTATATCGGTCCAGGAATTGATGTGTACGAGGGTATGGTCATCGGCAACACCTCCAAAGGCGAAGAGATGACGGTTAATCCGACCAAAGGCAAACAGCTCACCAATATGCGCGCGGCCGGCGCGGACGACGCGATTGATCTGGTAACGCCGTACACGTTAACCATTGAACGGGGGCTTGAAATTATGTCCGACAGCGAATATCTGGAAATTACCCCCGAGAGCATCCGTTTGCGCAAGCAATACCTGACCGAAAATGAACGCTCCAAAGCGCGCCGGCTTTAAACGCCGCTTTTCTTTCTTCTCAAATGGAAGTATAATGGATTGACAACGAACCCGCCGCTTATAATGAAAAATCAAACCAAAGAATCGGTAACTCCGGCATTTTCCGATCTGGGCATCGCCCCGACGCTTCTTGAAGCGCTTTCGCGTCTTAAATATTCAACGCCTACGCCCATCCAGCGGCAGGCGATTCCGGCCGCCATCCAAGGCAAGGACATCGTCGGCATCGCGCAAACCGGCACCGGCAAAACGCTGGCGTTCGGAATCCCGATGATTCAGCGGTTGGCTCAAGTAAAAGGACGGGGACTTGTGGTTCTTCCGACGCGCGAACTGGCTCTTCAGGTTGACGAATCCCTGCGACGCGTCGGCCACGGTTTCGGCCTTAAAACGGCGGTGCTTATCGGCGGTCTCGCGTTGGGTCCGCAAATACACGCTCTCGCGAGAAATCCCCACATTATCATCGCGACGCCCGGCCGTCTCATTGACCACCTGAATCAGAGGACTCTTCGCCTTGACGACGTCCGCGTCGTCGTTCTTGATGAGGCCGACCGGATGCTTGATATGGGCTTCGCGCCGCAAATTCAGAAAATTTTCCAGGCGCTTCCGGCCAGCCGGCAAACGATGCTTTTTTCCGCGACAATGCCGTCCGAAATAATGAAGATGGCGGCCGCGCACATGAAACTGCCCATCAGGATAGAAATCGCTCCGGCCGGCACAACGGCGGAGCGCGTAACGCAGGAAATTTTCGTCGTTCATCGGGAGGCCAAGAACCGCCTGCTGGACAAGCTTCTTGAGCAGTATCCGGTAACGACGCTTATTTTCACGCGGACAAAATACGGAGCGGCCCGGCTCTCGCGGATGATTCGCGCCATGGGACACAGCGCCGCCGAAATACATTCCAACCGCTCGCTTTCCCAGCGCCGCGACGCCCTTGACGGTTTCAAATCGGGAAAATACCGGGTGCTTGTCGCGACGGATATCGCTTCGCGGGGTATTGACGTCGTCGGAATCGGGATAGTCTTAAACTACGATATGCCGACCAATTCCGAGGACTACGTCCATCGCATCGGCCGCACGGCCCGCGCCGGCGCCGGCGGACGGGCGATCACCTTCGTGATGCCGGAACAACGGTATGAACTGCGCGGCATTGAACGCCTGATCAGAAAAACCCTGCCCGTTTCACAGCTTCCCGAACTTCCGCCGGAACGGCCTTCCATTGAAAAAACGTTTCACCCCGATTATCCTCCGCGGCGCCCCGCCGCTTCCCGGAGCCATCTTGGCGGATCGGGACAACGTCCGCGCCATTACCGCTCGCTTTCCCAGCGCCGCCAGTTTCGCCGTATTTAGCTTCTTTGAATTTCCGTATTTTTTGTCTTTTAATCAAAGAAGCAATAGCGGCGTAAAAAACAAAAGGAGGAGGAGGAGATGAGAAGGTGGCTACTGGGTGCAATAATTGTTATGGCAACGGTCGTTTCGGGATGCGGAACGCTTGTAATAAGGACGACGCCGTCCTACGGTTATTATCCGAATTACGACACACCCCCCGTTATCACACTCCCGAGCTTCAGAGATGGCACTGGCATTGTTATTATAACGAAAGAGGACGACGGCACTGCCATCGCCATTATTACTGAACATCGCCCCCCGTTTTCAAAGATGAAGACGGGGCGTTTTTTTGCCTATTTTTCCGCCTTAATGGCATTCAGAATTTTTTCCACCTTTTTGATGCTTTCAATATCCCGCACGGAAACAGCGATGGCGTTCGGCCGTATTTTTTTGAGCGTTTTTAATTTCTCCACGAGCGATTCATCGTCAACGAGATCGCTTTTGGTGAGAAAAAGATATTCCGGTTTTTTGAGAAGCGCCGCCTTGTAGGCGCCAAGCTCTCCGCGGATTATTTCGTAATCTTTCGCGGGAGCGGGGGATTCGGCGGAAATGAAATGGAACAAAATGCGCGTGCGTTCAATGTGGCGGAGAAATTTTATCCCTAATCCGCGGCCTTTTGAAGATCCTTCTATAAGCCCGGGAATATCGGCGAGAATAAGCTCGTAATACGCGCCTAAATTCGGCTCCAGCGTCGTGAAAGGATAGTTTGCCACCTTGCTCGTCGCTCTCGTCAGCGCGTTTAACATGCTGGACTTTCCGACATTGGGAAGGCCAACGAAGCCCACGTCGGCAATGAGCTTAAGCTCCAGCCGGAATTCAAAACTTTCGCCGGGAAGGCCGGGTTGAAACTGCTTCGGTGAAACGTTGCGCGACGAACGGAAATGAAAATTACCGCGCCCGCCCAAACCGCTCTTCGCGATAAGCGTCCGCTCGCCGATTTTTTCCACGGCGGAGTCGGCGCCAGTCGTTAAATTATGAATAACGGTTCCCACGGGAAGTTTAAGCAAAAGCTCTTTGCCGTCGCGTCCGTCGCGGAATTGCCCGCGGCCGTCCAAGCCGTCTTCTCCTTTGAATTGCTTCTTGAAACGGAATTGATTGAGAGCGCTTATATCCGATACCCCGACCGCCAGAACGTCGCCGCCGCGCCCGCCCGAACCGCCGGTCGGCCCGAGGTTCTTGAGAATCGCATTAAAAGCCACCGCGCCCTTACCGCCGCTTCCCGCCGCAACGCTGATTTTTACGTCGTCAATAAGCATTTTTAATCCTGTATTAAATGTATTCCGTGGCGAAGGATAACTTGTTATTCCGTAGCCTTGGCGAAGGATAGCTGCCGGGCAGGGACTCGAACCCCGATACTCGCCTTCAAAGGGCGATGTCCTACCATTAGACGACCCGGCACAATCAATGACTCCAATCAATAAGCCCACAATAAGCCCGATTGCGTCGGGCTTATTGTGGCACGATTTTATTTAATCGTAAAGGTTACGGCTGAACGGCGTTGAAAGCGTTGATTAACCCCCAGCCGTAAAGATTGTCAAAGCCCGAGACCCCCAAATCAACGGCGCGATCCTGAAGTTTTTGCTGAACTTCAGCCGGATCCCAGACGCCGTCAAAGTCCGCGTCATAGGCGACGCTTATCGGTACGCTTAAAACCAAAGCGACGGAACCGGCCACGTGCGGCGCGGCCATTGAAGTGCCGGAAAGCGTAGCGTACCCCGTTCCTTTATAAGCGGAGTAAATGCCGACACCGGGAGCGGCCAGGTCAACTTCCGGCCCGCGGCTTGAGAAAGAAGCCAAAGCGTCGCCGCTGTCGGTCGCGGAAACGGCGATGACCTCGGGATAAGCCGCCGGATAACCCACCGAGCCGCCGCTATTGCCGGCAGCCGCCACCTGCACGATTCCGGCCGCGCTTACTCTTTGCACCGCCTCGCGGAAAGAAAGAATGTCGGACGAAGTTCCCAAACTCATATTGACGACCTGCATATTATTGGCGATAGCCCAGTCAAGCCCCTCAATAATATCGGAAAGATAACCCGAGCCCTGCCGGTTCAAAACCTTCACGGCATAAAGGTCGGCGAGGGGAGCGGCGCCAACCGTCCCGATGGCGTTATTCAAAGCGGCGATAATACCCGCCACATGCGAACCGTGGCCGTTGTCGTCATTCCAGCTCTTGAGCGGATTAATCGCGTTGTAACCGCCTTTGATGTTATTTTTAAGGTCGGGATGGTCAGCGGATATTCCCGTATCAACGACGGCGACTTTAACGGCGTCGCCGGAATTACCCGAGGGCCAAACAAGCTCGGCGTCAACGCGGTTTATTCCCCACGGAAGCGTTTGGGGCGGCTGAGTCGCGCCGGCCTTGGCCAGCGCCTCAACTACGACGTCGTCGTCAATTCTTAAAACATCCGAATTTTTAGATAAAGCCCTCTCGGCGTTTTTTGAAAGCAAAACCGCCTCTCCGTTAATCAAGCGAAGAGGTTTGATTTTTCTTCCTCCGGACTTGCCGATCGCCGCTTCTTTTTCCGATTCCTCAACTCCCGGTTTAAAAACGACAATTTTTCTTGCCGCTTGTTCCGGTTCCGCCCGGGAAACCGAAGCTATTCCCGAAAAAGCCAAAATAATCGCCAATACCGCCGCCTTGCCCAAGAACCGATAAATTTTTTTCATATTTTATTTAATTTATTTTATTTAATTTATTTTTTTTTAATCGCGACCTTGTTTTTTATTATTGTTTTGTTATTTCTTTAAGTTTTCTATTATCGCCACTTCCAGCGGCGCGATGGCGAGCGGACTGTAACGCATTTCCGAATAAGCCCGGATAAGCGATTTCAGCAGGTTTAAATGCTTCACTTCGTCAAACAGCGCCGCGTGATCTTTCATTGTTTTTAATTCATCCGTTGTCAGTTCGTTTTGAAATAAATTTTCCAACGCGGGAGAGAATTTCAATGCCGCCGCGCGCCGCAGATAACCGATCAAATCTTTGTTGAACTGCGTTAAATTATACCCCTCTTCGCCGATTTTTTCAACGCAGTTCATCGCCCCGTCAATATCGTTTTTCAAAAGAAAACTCGCCAAAAGGGCGACTTTGGAAAATCCGGCGCGGCCGATAACGCGCTCCACGCCGGCAATGTCAAGCTCGCCGCCGAAAGAAGCGACCTGCTCAAACAGCGATTCGGCGTCGCGAAAACTGCCCTCGCCGGCGGCGGCGATAAGTTCCAACGCCCCGTCGGCGATTTTTATTTTTTCGCTGGCGGCGATTTCTTTCAGTTTAGAAGCGATAATTTGAACGGGTATTTTTTTAAAAGTGAAGCACTGGGCGCGGGAAGCGACGGTGACGGGAATTTTTTCCTGCTCGGTGGTGGCTAAAATCAAAATAACGTGCGCCGGCGGTTCCTCCAGCGTTTTTAAAAGAGCGTTGGCGGCTTCTTTCGTCAGCTGATGCGCTTCGTCAATGATAAAGACCTTGAATTTGTAGGAGGTAGGGGAGAGCTTCGCGCTGTCTTTAAGGTCGCGCATTTCGTCTATGCCGCGGTTGGAAGCGGCGTCTATTTCCACGACATCCAATGCCCGGCCGGCATCAATTTCCAGGCAAACGCGGCAATCATTGCACGGCTCGCCGGCCCGGTGAAAATCAGAATCCAGCCGGCGCTTTTCGCAATTGGCCACTTTGGCGATAAGCCGCGCCGTCGTCGTTTTTCCGGTGCCGCGAGGGCCGTAAAAAAGATAGGCGTGGGAAATGCGGTCGCTTTTGGCGGCGTTGCGGATTATTTGAGCGACGACTTCCTGGCCGAGCAGATTCTGGAAATTTTTGGGGCGGTATTTTCTGTAAATGGCGGGCATGAGACGAATTACGCCCAGTATCCCATAAAAAGCTTCAATTTTCAATAA
>CAYHUJ010000003.1:0-36392 GCA_964360035.1 uncultured Candidatus Saccharibacteria bacterium
TACAAATTAGCCGCCGAGCGAAGCGAGGCGGGCAACTCGCATTTGCAAAATCCTTTCTGGCGGAGGCGGGAGGATTCGAACCTCCGATGGGATTTCTCCCATAGTTGCTTTCCAAGCAACCGCACTAGACCACTATGCGACGCCTCCATTAAAGAAAACGGGGTTTTAATCCCGTTTTCTTTATAACCGATTTTTCCCAAAAAATCTATATCTTGAATTTCTCTCCCAGCCGGCCGATGAGCGGCAAGGGCTTTGCCTTGCCGGAAAGGGCGTTGACTATCCCGATAAGCCACAGAACAAAGAAAAAAACCGCTCCTATGGGCATTATAATGAACCAGCCGATAAACGGCACGGCGCTGACAATGCCCCAAATAACGGCGGAAATAAACAGCACGAGGCCCTGGCGGCTGTGATATTGGGCGTATTCGCTGTCTTTTTTGAGCAAAAGAGGCAAAACAAAAAGAATTCCCAGATAAGCGACCACCGCCCAAAGCTTATTTTCTTCAATATCCTTATTTTTATTTTCTTGTTTTTCCATAAAAATTTTGAATGTTTTGACTTAATGTTGCGCGACCTTTTAATTTGAAAACGATTAAACGCTCATTTCCATCAATGCTTTTATTCTTTCTTCAACCGGCGGATGAGTCATAAAAAGCTTGTGAAAAAACGAGGTCTTGTTTTTACCCTTAAACGGATCGTCCAGCCACAAATGCGCCGTGGCGTTGCGGGCGGAACGCATCGGCGTCCGGTCGGTGGAAATTTTCTCAAGCGCCCGCGCCAGACCCTCCGGATAGCGCGTCAGCAGAGCGCCGGAAGCATCCGCTAAAAATTCCCGCTTGCGCGAAATAGCCAATTGAATAAGCATCGCCGCGATGGGCGCCAAAACCGCTCCGACAATCGCCAAAATCGCGAAAATGTTTCCCCCGCCGTCGCGGTCGCGCCGGCCGCCGAAATAAAGAGAACGCAAAAACATATCGGAAATGATGGAAATAAAGCCGGCCATCACCACGACCGCCGTGGAAAGCAGCATGTCGCGATTGCCGATATGCGAAAGTTCGTGCGCGATTACCCCCTCAAGCTCCGAGCGATCAAGCCGCTCCAGAAGGCCGTCCGTCACCGCGACGACGGCGCGTTTGGGACTTCTGCCGGTGGCGAAAGCGTTGGGCGATTTTTCGCGAACGAGATAAACTTTCGGCATCGGCAAACCGGCCGTTATCGCCAGATTTTCAACGATATTGTAAAGCTCCGGCGCGTTTTTTTTCTCCACTGGTTCGGCGCGGGTCATCGCCAAAACGATCTTGTCGGAAAACCAGTAGCTCAAAACGTTCATCAGAACGCTGAAAACGACGGCGGCGTAAAGAATCGTCGGATCGCCGTAATAGCCCGATATCGCCCACCCGAAAAGGATAATCAACGTAAAAAAAAGCGCGAAAAACATCCAGGTTTTTCTGATATTGGAATCTTTGTGGGTATAAAGCGTCATATTCTCACGCCTTTTTTTGCGCCAAAGCGATTTCCAGCCGCTTAACCCGCTCTTCCAAATTTTGTAGTTTATCCAAATCGGCCTTGCTAAGTAATCGCATTTTCAAATCGGCAATTTCGGATTTAATATCCTCCAAAGAAGCCTCTATTTTATCCAGACGGCCGTCTATTCCGTCAAAGCGGACGTCTATTTTATCCAGACGGACGTCAATAAAATCCAATTTTTCTCCAAAAACTTGAAAGTCGGATTGGATCGCCTCCAAAACAACCGTGAAGCGGTCGCGCTCGCCGCCGTTTTTCTTTTTTGTTATTTTGGTTTTCGTTTTAACCATAAAATCGCTAAAATTTCACTTTCACCGCTTCTTTTTCTTCCGCTTCCGCCTCAAAGAATTTTTCTTCGTGAAATCCGAAAAGACCGACGACCAAGTTGACGGGAAACACGCTTATTTTGGTGTTGAGATCCCTGACATTGCCGTTGTGGAAGCGCCGCGCCGCCTGGATTTTGTTTTCGGTGTCGGCCAGTTCGCGCTGAAGGTCCAAAAAATTAGCATTGGCTTTAAGGTCGGGGTAATTTTCCGCCACCGCGAAAAGCGTTTTTAGGGTGTTGGTCAAAACGTTTTCGGAATTCTCCCGTTCCAGCGGCCCACCCGCCGCGCCGGCCACGGCCGCGCGCGCTTTGGTAACGTTTTCCAGAACGCCTCTCTCGTGCTGTATATAGCCCTTGACGGCCTCTATCAAATTCGGAATAAGGTCAAACCGCCGCTTCAGCTGAACGTCAATGTCGGAAAGCGCCTCCCGCACCCGGTAGCGCAGTCGCACCAGCGAATTGTAAGTGAAAACCAACCACAAAACGACAACGGCCAAAACGGCGTAAATGATATTTAACGGCGTCATATAAGCAGCCATATTTTTAAATTATTTTAATTACTTCAAACATAGCATTTCTAACGCGGCAAATCCAATCAGTACATTTCCGGCATATGCCCTCCCGCGCCGGCGAGTTTTTCTTTCTTTTCCGGAATGTCGGTTACCGCCGCGCCGATGATAAGGTAATTGCTCGCAACCGACAAAGCATTGACGAAGGCCGTTTTGGTGACCTTAAGCGGATCAACGATGCCCGCCTGCTTCAAATCGCCGACTTTGTTGGCGTCGGCGTTAAAACCGAGCCATGTTTTTTCCGCGCCTTTCAACGATGCTTTTTGTTTTCTCAAATCCTGAAGGATTTTGCCGGGGGTCTCTCCGCTGTTGCTCGCGATGGCGGAAATCGGCGCTTCCAGGGCTTTTCTCAAAATAAACTTCGCGTATTCGGATACCGCGGCATTTTCCGAATCGCCGCGCGCGGCCGCTTCCGCGACCACGTTAAAAAGAGCGATACCCCCGCCCGGGACGATGCCCTCCTCCATCGCGGCCCGCGTGGCGGCAACGGCGTCTTCAACTCTCTGCTTCAGTTCCTTCTGCGCCGATTCCGTCGGCGCGCCGACTTTAATGACGGCGACGCCTCCGGCCAATTTACCGAGCCGCTCCTGAAGTTTTTCCTTGTCAAATTCGGACGTGACGGATTTTATCTGGGATTTAAGCTGGCTGACGCGGCTCTCAATCGCTTTTTTATCGCCTTTGCCGCCGACAATAACGGAGTTGTCCTTGTCGGCGATAACTTTATGAGCGTGGCCGAGATCGGAAACGGCGACATTTTCCAGTTTTTTCCCCAAATCCTCGGAAATGAATTCCGCGCCGGTAACGACGGCGATGTCCTGGAGCATTTCCTTTCGCCTGTCCCCGAAACCGGGCGCCTTAATCGCCAAAACATTGAAAATTCCGCGCAGCTTATTGACGATCAAAGTCGCCAGCGCTTCGCCCTCCACTTCGTCGGCCACGATTACCAATTCTTTTTTTCCGCCCTGGACCACTTTTTCCAGCAAAGGAAGAAGCTCTCCGATGGCGGAGATTTTCTTGTCGGTTACGAGAATATAAGGATCTTCCAGCGCCGCCTCCATCTTTTCCTGATTGGTGATCATATAAGGAGAAACGTAGCCTCGATCAAACTGCATACCCTCAACCAATTCGTAAGAATTGCCGATGGTGTTGGAATCCTCAATGGTGACCACTCCGTCGCGGCCGATTTTTCCCATCACTTCCGCGATAAGGCCGCCGATCTCCTGATCCTTGGCGGAAAGAGTCGCGACTTCTTTTATCCGCTTGTTGTCGTCAATGGGCTCTTTTTGCGCTTCCAGTTCCTTGATGATTTCTTTTCCGGCTTTTTTCAGCTCTTCGGCCAGATTAATGACGTTGAATCCCTTTTCGCGGATCGCCTTTTCGCCCTCGTCAATGATGGCGTGCGCCAAAACGACGGAGGTCGTGGTGCCGTCGCCGACGTTATCGTTGGTTTTATCGGCGGCCTGTTTTATCAAATCGGCGCCGAGATTTTCAAATTTGTCTTCCAGCTCTATCTCCTTGGCGACCGTTACGCCGTCAAAAGTCACCTGCGGGGCGCCGAAGCCCTTTTCCAGGACGACCGCCCGCCCCCGCGGCCCCAAAGTCATCCGAACCGCGTCGGCCAGCTTGTCTATCCCCTTTTTCATTGACGCCCGCGCGTCTTCGTTGAACAAAATTTGTTTAGCCATGATATTAATTCAAAATATAAACGTTAATTGGCAATTCGGAAATTTATTCCAAAATCGCGAGTATGTCGCCCTCGTCGCCGACCAGATACTTCTTGCCGTCCAGCTCCACTTCGTCCGGGCCGTACTTCTTAAAAAGCACGACGTCGCCGACTTTGACCGACATCGCGACGCGCTCCCCTTTTTCATTCAGTTTTCCCGGACCGGCCGCCACTACTTTTCCTTTGACCGGCTTTTGCTTTTCCGCCGTGTCGGGGAGCACGATGCCCGATTTGGTTTTCTGTTCTTCTTCAATCGCTTCCAAAAAGACGTGATCCGACAATGGTTTAAAATTCATCTATTTTTTTCGTTAAATTAAAAATAATTGGTTTTTAACATTTTGGCAATCCCGACCGTTGAGTGCCACTTCTTAATGGTCAATTTTAGTCATTGGAAAAATATTGTCAATACTCCCCTTCCCCTTTCCAAAAACGGTAAAAAAAGCCCCCGTGTTTCAAGGGGCCGGTTCCGCTTTCCGCATTATGAAAAGATGGAACGTACCGATGTTCGCCCGGACGTTTTTGATTATTTTTCGCAAGACCTTCTTGACGTCGGCGACATCGTGCTTTTCTTTCGCCGCGAGAGCCATTATGAACGGGTATTTCTGGTAATGATACCCGAGCTTTTTGGGAGACGACTTGACTTGAAGAGGAAGAACGAGATTCTCTTCCAAAAAAATGAGGAAATCTATCCCGTTGGAATCCAGATGGCCGTTTTTGGCGGAGCGGCGGAAACCGACAATCAGATTTTCCGTTTTTAAAATTTCCAGCGCCTGCACTACTTTTTCTTCCGCGGGATTTCGCTCTCCGTAGCCCATTCGTCCCCCCCTCTAAAAAGCGCGGCAACAATGGCAATTATTGAAAAACTGCTTTTATAATAACAACCGCCGCCGAAAAGCGCAAATGTCAAACTTCGCGGTTTTTACAAATCACGCGTTGTCAGTTTCGCCTCTATTTTATTATCCGGATGGAATTCCAGTTCCTCGTCGGTGTATTTAAAACGCGGAGCATAGCCGGTTTTTTCTTTCTTTAAACTGTTTTCAATACGCAGAATCTGAATTTTTTTTAGCAATTTCTCCAGCCAATCCCCCGCCGTTCCCCCCAAAGCCGCCTCCGGGGCTTTTTTCGGCGCGAAGCGGCCGGCCGGCCGGAAACGCAGATCGTTAAACCGTTCTTTTCCGAAAAGATTCCCTAAAATCTCCGGGGAGCCGCAAAGCGGCACTAAATTTTTAAAAAGCTGCCGCTGGTAAATATTGCCGTTTTTTCCGGCGCCAAAAGACGCCGCGGTGACGAAATGGTTCAGGCAAATTTTATCGGCGGCCTCGTCATGCGTCATTATTCTCTTGCGGCGGTAACCGAACAAACCGAAAACCAGAGCGGCGAAAAAGCGGGCGGTAAAAATCCGGTTCCGGCGGGCGAAAATTACGACGTCAAAATCGGAACGGCCGCCGACGTTGCCCAGGCACATTGAGCCGCCTCCCAGAACAAAATCGGCGAAAGGAACCAGCGAAAAAAAACGGGCTCGCTTCAAAAAAACTTTCCATTTTTTATCCGCCAGAACGTCCTGAAATTTCCGATCCGAAACGTCAAACGGCTTCGCGGCGTAAAACCCCTGCGACCGGAAAACGGCGCCGCTTCGGACAAGCCCGTCCAGTTTTTCAAGTATTGATAAAAAAGAGGCCTCGCCGTTTTCGGAAACGGCGCGCCGGAGCTCCGGCAGCGTCAGCGGGCGATTTAAAAGAGAATAAAATCCGAGAATTTCGGTTATTTTTTCAGGCATCGCTTCCGTCAATTTTCTTTATTTCTTCCGAAGAAATACCGACGGCTTCGCCGCCGATTTTCAAAACGTCCTTGTCAATCTGCCGGAATTCCTTAAAAGCGCTGTTGTACATATTTACGGAAGTCTCCAAATGTCCGCCGAGTTTTTTGAAATAAGAATCAAAATTCAAAAGATGGCGGCCGAGATCGCCGACCCGTTTTCGGATTTCTTTGGCCGATTCTTCAATCTGAAGCGCTTTCAACCCCTGCAAAACCGTTTGAAGATACGCCAGAAAGGTCGTGGGGGAAACAATCATCACGCGCTTTTCGCCGGCGGCGTACTGGATCAGGTCGCGCGTTTCCGATTTGATCGCCCCCACTTTATTGACAAGCAGATCGTAATAAACCGCCTCGGCGGGTATGAACATAAAAGCGAAATCCATCGTGCCTTCCTCCGGTTTGATATACTTGGCCGTTTCGTCAATTCTCGTTTTAAGGTCGTTGCGGAAAGCCGTTTCCAATTTTGTCCGCTCCGTTTCGTTGCGCTCTTCCAAAAGCCGGTTGTAATTTTCCAAGCTGAATTTTGAATCAACGGGAATGATTTTATCGCGCACGAAAATCGCGGCGTCCACGATGACGCCGTCTTGGAAAGCGTACTGCATTTTAAAAGAGCGTGGCGGCAGAACGTTTTCTAAAACGGTTTCAAGGTAATACTCCCCCAAAATGCCCCGCTGTTTCGGATTTTTCAGAATGTCCTGCAGGTTTTGCAGCTGGTCGGCGAAATTGACGACCTGCCGGTTCGTTTCGTCCAATCTCGCCAGCCGCTCCGTCACGTCTTTTATAATCTTCACGCTTTCTCCGAATTGGTGACGCATCTGCTGCTGCATCGCCTCGCCCGACTGGCCCAGCTTGACGTCAAGCGTCCGGGCGATTTCGTTCATTTGATTTTGTAAAAGCAGGAGGGTCCCGTCGCCGGTTTCCGGTTTTTTTGCCGCTCTTTTCAGCAAAACAAAAAGCGCGGCAAAACCGCCGACAAGGAAAAGAATAATCGCCGCCAAAAGATAAAATTCCATTTTTTTGCCTTGAATTACGAAATGCTTTTCAGATGATTTTTATTGATTTTCGTCGCGAGGCGAAGTTTAGAAAAATCAGGCAGTATAAATTAACTTAGGAGCTCCTTTTTTAATTCTTCCAGAATCGCCCGGGCTTTCGCATTTAAATGTTTGGGCGTTTTCACTTCAAGCTCAACAAAGAGATCGCCGCGGCCGCCTTTCGTGCTTGGCATTCCCGCTCCTTTTATTTTCACCGGTTCTTTGAGATTGAAGCCGGCGGGAATTTCAAAAACGACTCCGCCTCCCGAAACGGCCGGGGCTTCAATCTTGCCGCCGAGCAGAACGTCCAAGAATCCGACTTCCTTCCTTGCGAAAAGGTCGTCCCCTTTGCGCGCGAAAACGGGATGAGGCGGGATTTTCACGATTACGTAAAGATCGCCGAAGCCGGCCTCGTTTTCGCCGGCTTCTCCGCCGCCGACGATTTTTATTATCTGTCCGTTGTCAATTCCGGGAAAAATATTTATTTCAATATTTCTCGCGCCCCTCGCTCTTCCTCCGCCGTCGCAGGAACGGCATATTTTATTCGGCGTCTGGCCGGTTCCCCGGCATTTTTCGCAAGCCCTCACCTGGGAAAAATTTCCAAAAAAGGTGTCGCGGGTTTCGCGAATCTCGCCGCGGCCGTCACAGGAAGCGCATTTTACGAAGCCGGCTTTCGGGTCGTGCCCCTTGCCGCCGCATTTTTCGCAGTAAACAAGGGATTCAATTCCGATATTTCTCTTTCCGCCCCTAAACGCCTCCTCCAAAGTCAATTCCACGGCTATTTTCATGTCCGAGCCGCGCCGATAAGTGCGCCGTTTTTGCTTTACGCCAAGTCCTTCAAAAAAAGCGTCAAAAAAATCGCCGAGATTGGAAGAATCAAATCCTTCGCCGCCGAAATCAAATGAAAAACCGCCGAAACCGGGACCGCCGGAAAAATCAAATCCGCCGCCTGGCTGGCCGGAAAAAACGCGGCCGAAACGGTCGTATTGGGCGCGCTTTTCCCCGTTGGAAAGAATCTGGTACGCTTCGTTTATTTCCTTGAATTTCTTATCGTCGCCGCCGGTTTTGTCCGGATGGTGCTGATGCGCCAGCTTGCGATACGCTTTTTTAATTTCCTCGTCCGAAGCGCTTTTGTTTATTCCCAGAATTTTGTAATAATCCATAAAAAAATCGCTTGAAAATTATTTTAAAATGACGATCTCGCGGCTGCGACTTTCCAAAACGATAATGAACGCGCCGAGAGCGAGCAAAACCTCGTAAACCAGAAACGCGGCAATTTCCGCTCCCCACACCGCGAAAATCGCGAATCCTTTCAGCGTCAGAGCCAGTAAAAGAATAACCGACCAGACAACGATCGTTCTATTTTCCGGCGAAAGACCCGCGTATCCGTTCTCCATCGCCCGATACAAAAGGGAGTCAAGTTTCTCGCCGCCGCTTATTTTAACTCCCAAAAAATCCGAAATCTGGACCAGGAGTTGTCCGGACGCTTCACCGGTCAGCTGACGACGGACTTCTTGAGGCAACGCGGCGAAACGGGGGTCGCCCTCCACGCTTTTCAGGGAAAAATCCGCCACGATTTTATCAATGGGGCTGTTAATGTCAAACCCGGGAATAAAATAGGCAATCATCCCCGACGTTGGCGCCAGGATTTCTCCCAGCGCTTTTTCGCTCAGAAAAAATCCGCCCGTTCCGCTCATATAAACGTAATAAACGGCGCAGGCGGCGACAATCAGGGCGTTGCTCGCTTTCGGCAAGGCCGCTCTGCCGATTCGGAAAAAATTTATCTTGAGCGTGTTTTTCAGGTCGTTTACGCCGCCGGCATTCGCCCAGATCAGCAGGAGAAAAACCGCCGCCAATCCCGCCAGTAGCGCCTGCGAAAAAAAGTCGTAAAAAAACGCGAAAATCGCGACGCTTTCCAGAAAGAGAATGAAAATCCGCCGGTTTAAATTTTTGACGAAAAACACCTGCAACAAAAAGAGGGCCAAAAACACGCAGGAGGACGCCGCGAACATAATCCAGTCGCCGGCACCGTCAAAAAAAGCCCTTAATTCCCATCCGAAAAACAGCGCGGAAAAAACCGTCAAAACGGCCAGGGTCGCGACCTTCAAAATGGAAATGTCCACATCGGCGCTGTTTCCGGCGCCGCTGCTTGTAAAATCTGCCATAATTTTAGTTTTCGGGGGGCGTCTGTTCGCTTTCCGGATTCTGGTTCTTATTGTACATCGCCGCGCCGATTTTTTGAAGTTCCAGAGAAAGCTCTTCAGCGGCCGATTTGATTTCCTCGGCGGTTTGCGAACCCCCGATCGCGGCTTTCGCTTTTTCTATTTTTTCGCCGACGGCCGATTTTAAGTCGGGGGCGATTTTGTCTCCCGCTTCCCGCAGCGACTTTTCCGCCAGATACACGGCGTTTTCGGCGGCGTTGCGCGCTTCCACCAGTTCTTTTTTCTCTTTATCCTCGTCGGCGTGCGCCCGCGCTTCCGTCGTCAACCGTTCAATTTCCTCTTTTGACAAACCGGTTGACGCTTCAATGCGGACGGATTGCGTTTTGCCGCTCGCCTTGTCTTTCGCGGAAACGTTCAAAATGCCGTTGGCGTCAATGTCAAAAGTCACTTCAATCTGCGGAATGCCGCGCGGAGAAGGCGGAACGCCGTCAAGAATGAATTTCCCCAGATCTTTATTGCCGGACGCCATTTCCCGCTCTCCCTGAAGAACGTGGATTTCAACGGAGGTTTGATTGTCGGCGGCGGTGGAAAACGTCTGCGACTTGCCGGTCGGAATCGTGGTGTTTTTTTCAATGATTTTCGTGAAAACGCCGCCGAGCGTTTCAATGCCGAGAGAAAGCGGCGTTACGTCCAGCAGTAAAACATCCTTGACGTCGCCCTGAAGAATGCCCGCCTGCGCCGCCGCTCCGGCCGCCACGACTTCGTCCGGATTGATTCCTTTATGCGGCTCCTTGCCGAAAATTTTCTTAACCGCTTCGCCGACCGCCGGCATGCGCGTCTGGCCGCCGACAAAAATAATCTCGTTGACGTCTGCGATTTTCAGCCCGGCCTCTTCAACGGTTTTTTTCGTCAGCTCCACGGAACGGTCAATGTATTCCCTTACCAATTCTTCCAATTTCGCCCTTGTAACCTTCATCAAAAAATGCTTCGGCCCCTCTGCCGAAGAGGTGATATAAGGCAGATTGACCTCGGTTTCAAACGCGGTGGAAAGCTCATGCTTGGCCTTTTCCGCCGCCTCTTTTATCCGCTGAAGCGCCAACGGGTCTTTGGAAACGTCAATGCCTTCTTCTTTTTTGTATTCGGAAACGAGATATTCAATAAGTTTTTTGTCAAAATCGTCCCCGCCCAGATGCGTATCGCCGCCAGTCGCCTTTACTTCCACGGTGTTATCGCCGACTTCCAATACGGAAACGTCAAATGTGCCGCCGCCCAAATCGTAAACGACGATTTTTTCGTTTTTCTGCCTGTTTAACCCGTAAGCCAGAGCCGCGGCCGTCGGTTCGTTGATGATGCGCCGAATCTTCAAACCGGCAATTTCGCCGGCGTTTTTCGTCGCCTGACGCTGGGAATCGTCAAAATAAGCGGGAACGGTTATTACCGCTTCTTCTATTTTTTCCCCCAGTTTCGCTTCGGCGTCGGCCTTCAGCTTCGCCAAAACCATCGCCGATATTTCTTCCGGTTTGTAAAAACGGTCGCCCATTTTCACTTCCACGCCGCCTTCGCCGGATTCTTTCATTTCAAAAGGAAGCCAGGCCTTGTCGCGCTGGACTTCTTTGTCGGAAAATTTTCGGCCGATAAAACGCTTGACGGAGAATATCGTGTTCTTGGGATTCGTCACCGCCTGCCGCTTGGCCAAAACGCCGACGAGGCGCTCTCCCGACTTGCTCAAAGCGACGACCGACGGCGTCGTCCGGTTACCTTCGGCGTTTTCAATTATTTTCGGCTCCCCTCCTTCAATGACGGCGACGGCCGAATTGGTCGTGCCCAGATCTATTCCGATGATTTTAGCCATATTTTTTTCTTTAATTTTTATTTACTTTAAATTATTTACTTGGAATTATTTAAATAATCTTACCCGCGCCGGCCTGATGACGCGGCCGCGGAGAGAATATCCTCTTTCTATTTCCTCCGCCACCGTCCCCGGCTCCCCCTCTCCGTCCGTTTCGGCGATCGCTTCATGAACGGCCGGATTGAATTTATCGCCGGGCAAAACGGCTACGCGTTCAAGGCCCCGTTTTTTCAGCGCGTCTTCCAGTTGAGCGCGAATCATCAAAACGCCCCTATTCCGCTTTTCATCGCCGTCCGCCACCGCCAAACTCAAATCAAAACTGTCCAGCACGACGATCAATTCCCTCATCAGATCGTCATTCGCGAATTTGGCGATTTCTTCAAGTCGTTTCAGTTCGTCTTTTTTATAATTCAACAGGTCCGCCTTCGCCCGTTTCCAGCCGTCCAGATATTCGCCGCTCTGCTTCCGGCATTTTTCAAGCTCATCCGCCGCTTCGGCGGATTTCCCTTCTCCTTCGCCTTGCGGCGAAGACGGCGCTCCCCCGTTTTTTTTATCGTCTTTTTCCATTGATTTTTGTTTTTAATGATATTCTTCTCTTTATTCCCATAAGTGATTTGATATTTTTTTTATAATCCATTTTTTTGGAACCAACGACGGCGATCACGTTCCTTTCTCCGCCGACGACGCAGACATCCACGATAGCCGCCAATTGGGCGCTGCGAGTCAAAAAATTTTTCCCGATAAAAACCCGCGGCGCCGGAAAATCGTCCGTCAGGCGGCCAGCCAGCTTTTTCATTCTCTCGCTCAGATTTTCAAAATCGCTGATGATTTCGCGCAAATCGCCCCGTTCCGGAAAATCAACGCTTTCAATCAGTTCGTCCAGCCCCTTTTTAAAAATTTCTTCTTTTTCCGCCACGCAGAGAGCGCCGAGCGACTTCATCTGCCGCGATAAAAGGGAAACAAAAAGTTCGCGTTCGCCTTTCAGCAGATCATCCGCCAGATCGCCAATCCGCTCCCCGTCGGCAAAAAAACCGGCCGACGCCGCATCGCCTAAAATCCGTTCGGCAAAAAAAGCGTAAGCGCGGTCGCTGGGAACCCTTCCGCCGGAAACATGCGGCTGAACCAGCCAGCCCCCGCTTGTCAGGTCGCTTAAAATCATCCGAATCGCCGCCGGTTTTATCCCGAAATCATACCGTTCGTAAAGCCAGTCGGAACTTACCGGCCTGCCCGTCCTAATGAATTCTTCAACGGAGCGTTCCAAAATGCGCCGATCGCGTTCTTTCATTGCGTCCATTATAAATTTTAGCACTCTCTTGTCAAGAGTGCCAAAAGGCGGGCGCGGAAAATTCATCAGTATGTTCTCGCCAGAATGTCCAAATCCCGCTTTTTCAAAAAGGCGAGGCGTTCAAAGTTGGCGTCCTCGGAAATAAACTGCGCCACCTGCTGGCCGCCGATAAAATGCGGCAAAATCACGTAGTCGGCGCCTTCTTCGTAAAGAAGCCGCGCCTCCCATTCTTCCATCGCCGTCATTATTATTTTCGGCCCGGCGGAAGCGGAGAAATGCCGCTTGACGCGGCTCAGAAGAAAAAGATTGTCGTTGACGTCCGGAACCGTGGAGATGATAATCCGCGCGTCAAAAATATGGATGTCGTCCTGGATTTCCTCGTCGGCGATATCGCCATAGACGACGTAAAACCCCTCGCCCCCAAGCTTCTGGACGACATCGGGATTAAAATCAACGATTATCACCCCCTCTTTCGGCAAAACGGACAAAAGATGCTGACCGAGACGGTGGGCGCCGGCAAGAACGATATGCTCTTTCCAGCCCTTTTCCGTCAGCGCTTTTTCTTTCGGCTGTTTTTTTTCAAAAACCGACAAAAGCGGCGAAAGTAGAGAGTAAAGGCGGTCGCCGTAAATAATAAGGTACGTGGACCCCGTAATCGTAACGATACCCACGAGAGTGATAAGCGAAACTTCGCTCTCTCCGAAATGGCCGACGCCGCGGCCAAGCTGCATCAGCACGAAGCTGAATTCGGAAATTTGGGCCATGGTAATCCCCGACAAAAAACTCGTTCTTTTTTTATAGCCCAGAAGGCCCATTAAAATCATCACAATCAAAGGATTGCCGATAAGCACGAACAGGGAAAAAACGGCGACCGTCGGCCAAATTTCGGAAATGTCGCCCAGCGCGAGAGTTGAGCCGAGAACGATGAAGAAAACGATGATGAAAAAATCGCGCAGCGGCCTGATGCGCGAATGGATTTGAAAGTGCTCGGCGGAAAACGAAAGGGCGATGCCCGCCAAAAACCCGCCGATTTCCAGCGAAAGCCCGATCCAGGAAGAGGAAAAAAGATACGCTATACCCAGCGCCCAGGCGATGCTTAACAGAAACAAAAGTTCCTGCGATTTGGCGATTGTTTTTATCAAAGCGGGAATGACGTTTTTGCCCATAAAGAAAATCGCGGCAAAAAGAACCGCCCCCTTCAGGAAAACGAGAAGAAAATCAAAAACGCCCGGGCTGTTTCCGGAAGCGCCGAAACCGGCCAGAAAAACCAGCGCGGCCAGAGCCAGAAGGTCCTGAATCAAAAGAACGCCGACCATCAGCCGCCCGTATAAGCTATGCAGGTCTTTTTTCTCGGAAAGCAGTTTGACGACGATGATGGTGCTGGAAAACGTCAGGGCAACGGCGATATAAACGGAGGCGATAACTGAAAAGCCGAGAAATTGAGCGAGAAGAAAGCCGATGACGGCCGTAAAGGCGACTTGCCCGAGACCGACAATAACCGCCGCTTTTCCGATATTCTTCAGGCCGGTAACGTTCATTTCAATGCCGACCAGAAATAAAAGCAGAGTGATGCCGATGCGCGACATTATTTCCAGCGTCTCCTTGCTGTCCAGCGCCAGATATCCGAGCGGACCGGCGATGACTCCGGTGAGAATGTAGGCCAAAATAGGCGGCTGTTTCAAAAACCGCCCGATAAGCGCGAATACGCCGGCAATCATTAAAATAACGGCGATTTCAAAAAATCCTTTTTCAATCATTTGCCGTTAATTAAACCAAATTTTAAATGAAAAATGAAGCGTTAAAAAAACCCGCTTCTACGGCGAAGCGGGAGCGGAATAATCAACGACGCATCCGCGGTCAAGAGAGTCAAAATCAACGATCAGGCGGATGACTTTGCCGTTTTTAATCTTCACTTTCGCGGTCGCCATCCAGTTAAAAACGCTCAATTCGCCTTCTTTACCGATGACGTGATCGGAAAACATCATCACCGCCCAAAGAAAGCCGGAAACATCGGAAAAGGCGCTTTCATCAACAGCCGTTTTGAACAGCCGCCTTTCCCACCGGCCGATTTTTTTGTAGAGGCCGTCGCGAAATTTCGCCACAAAGTCCTCGCGGTAATTTCTTTCCAAATCAACCGCCGTCGGCATTGCGGGGATGGCGGAGAACCGTTCGGCTTTCCGGAAATCGTTTTCCACGAGAAGCGCGGTTAAAAACTCGGCGGCCGTCTTCTTGTCGTTATTTTCCGTTCCGGCGGCGTCGCTGTCGCCGGAAAAATAAAATGAGAAAACAAGAAAAACGGCGAGAAACGCAAACGCGATTCGCGTTTTCGGCATGGTCAGCCCTCCTTCGGAAAATTGTCAATGTAATACTGCGTGTCCGGCTTTTTCAAAAGGCCGTCCCGGAAAAGCCGCCATTTGATGGCAAGGGGCGTTTCTCTCCGCGCCCGCTCAAAATGCTCTTCCGCTTCTTCCAAAAACATCGCCTCGGAGCGCGCGAGCCCCATTGTTTGCCATCTTTGCTTAAACAGCCCGCTCTGGCGATATGCCAGAAACGACTGCCGCGCCAGCCGCTCGTAATAAAACCGGAAATAAAACAGACAAAGAAAATCAATCAAACCGCCGCGTTTCGGAAAAGACGCCATTTTCCGCCTCCTTGAATTCTTAAGTGGCAAAGAACTTACTCAAATCAGAACACGAATCCGCCCCAAAAATCAATCCGGCGGGCGGCTTGACGAAATTAAATTCCGCGAGATTTAAAATTATTCGCTATAAAAATGGGATTTCAATTCACTCTCGGGAATATACTTCGGGGCTTGACGGTAGATAGCTTTAATCGTTCCCTTGTCTAATTCCGGATGGCCGGGAATGGTTAATGTCTGTTTCGCGCCGTCGGAAAGAATTCTGACTAATTTAATATGACTGCCTTTCCGGGCAGCCACGGAAAAACCAAAGATAAAAAATATTTTTACCGCTTCTTGACCGGAAAAAATTTTAAGCTTTGGCATGAACCAAGGAATCAACTTCGAAATTGGCTAAAACGGAGGGTTCAGCGGCTAAATCAAAATCTGACAAATTTTCTCCTTCTAATTGAAGGCTGATTGCTTCTTGAAGATTGCAAACTAATTCATCGAGGGTTTTCCCCTGAGTAACAACGGGCAAATCCAAACACTCGGCAATATAGTATTTATCGCCTTTATAAATATGAACTTGGATAATTTTTTTCATAGTAAATTTATAGTATCACAATCAAAAAATCAAAGTCAAACGCGGGTAATTTTAATATCTTATCAAAATTAAATTCCGCGAGATTTAAAAAGGCGCCGCTTCGTTGCGACGTCCTGTTTTTTTCGTCTTGATTTTCATCGGGCCTCAACCAGCGCCCGAAGAAAATTTTCAAACCGCTCCAGCGACGCAAACGGCTTTTGCAGCGCGGCGTCAACGCCGGCGGCAAACGCCCGCCTTTCCACCTCATCGCCGAGATCGGCGGTCATCATTACCACTTTAACCGCCGGAAAATGCGCCTTGACGAACCGCGCAACTTCAAATCCGTCGCGCTTGGGCATCTGGCGATCCGTCACCACCGCGTCCAGTTCGCCGGAGAGATTTTTGACAATTTCAATCCCCTCCTCTCCATCGGCGGCAACCGTTACTTCGTGCCCGAAAGCCGCCAATCCGGCCGCCAGCATCGTTCTTAGACTTTGATGGTCTTCCACCACCAAAATTTTCATCGTTGGCCCCCTTTCAAAAAATCAACGAAGAACTAAAGATTCTATTAATAAAGACAACCATGACCCAAATTACTTGTCAAATTCATGCCGCAAAAGTCAATTATGGATGTTAAGCTTCCATAGGGCTTAAAAGTCATCGTCGTCTTTTAACTGCCGAGGGGTATTGCCAAGAGGGTGCGTCTCCAGAAAGAGCTGGTTCCTCCGCCGCTAACTAAATATTTGAGCACGACAGTGTGACTGCCGGCGGAAAGATTTATAATCGCCACTCGAGAAACAACGCCTGTGCCAGCCTGCGACCAAATTTCGCCATACATAATATCCTTATTAACGCCATCAATGGATACTATTATTTGAGAATTGGCCCCACTAGTACCGTTGGATGCGGTAACTGAATAACTGATTAAAACATCTTGGGCTTTATTTAACGAAATAGATATGGTATCAGGGGTAGTTAATTGGGTCCATGTAGTAGAGGTGGTTGTTTCCTGTGTCCCTACGTCACTTTGCTGGCGATTCTTCATTTCCGTAACCAATAAACCGTTGGCATTAAGAGAGCCGTTGACATCCAGTTTACTCGCCGGCGCCGTCGTTCCGATGCCGACGTTGCTATTTGAAGAAAAGAAAAGCGTTGAAGTGGCAACTTGCGCGCCGGAAGAGTTAAAAGTAACGGCTTGACCTTCGGAACCGACTACCATTGAAGCAATGGGGTTGCCGTTAAAATAAAGCGTGCCGCCTTGATTATAAAGAGCGTTGGCGGCGGCGCTCGGCGTGGTTGAAGCGAGAGTAATGGCGCCTTGCACGGCAAGACGGTTTGAAGGCGTCGTCGTTCCGATGCCGACGTTGCCGGAATTGGTATTGTAAATGTCGGTGCTACTCGCGTTCCAGCCGCCGAGAAGATTCCAGGAACCGTTACGATAACCGCGGAAAACGTTATCGGTCGTGTTGTAATAAATCGCGCCGTTTGATCCGGCGGGGTCGCTCGCGACAGAGCCGAGATAAAGAAGGTCTGACAAACGAAGAGTCGCCCAGCGAGGATTGGAGGCGCCGATGTTGAGCGTGCCGTCGGCGTTGGGAAGCAGATCGGTGTCAAAAGTGGCGGCGGAAACACGGGCGATAGCCGAACGAAGCGTCCGCGAAGCCATCTGCTGGGGATTTTCCGTATTGTAAGAAAGCGACAAATCAACCGTCACGCTGTCATGCGCGCCGGGATTCTGATATTTGCGGAAAACGAGCCCGTCCACTTTCACCTGCGAGCTCGTCAAGGTCGTCGTGGCGCCGGCTCCCTGTTTCAAATAAACGGCGGCGGTGTCCGAAGAAATCAAAATTGGATCAAGGGCGGCGTCTTTCATCCGCAATTTTAAAACGGTTTCGCCGCTTCCCGCGGACATTTCAATCAAGCTGGATTCGCGTACCAGCCGCTGAATCGTCTGCATTACGAAATTCGCCTGCTGGGCCACCTCCGCCGAAGACGTCTCGCGGCTCTGAACTCTTAAAACGATGGTCAATATTCCAACGCCGGCACTCGCCACCACCGCGAAAATGGCGATGTAAACGATAAGCTCAACGAGCGAAAATCCTTTTTGCGATTTTTCTTTTTGCATAATGCTGATTCGTTTATGGCCTTTTTCTTTCCAATGCTATTACGCGCTTTTCCAACGCTAAAAATTCGTCGCGGCTGACTTTTACTTTTAAATCGTTGCGAATAAGATGCAGCTCGTCAAAAACCATCTCAAATTTATAATTAATCTCGCTCCGAAATTCGCGAAATTCGCGATGATTTTCATCAATCTTCTTTTCCAGCGCTTGATGCCCTTCCGCCACCAGCCCCAATTTTGAATCAATGTCTTCTAAAACAACGCCGAATCGGCGGGGGAAAGCGCCCTCGGCCGTTTTTCCGTTTTTTGATTCTTTGCTCTTTCCGGCCATATTAAATTCATCATATCAAAAACGCGGGAGGATCGCAATCTGTTCTTGCCTCGCCGGTGTGGATAACTTACCGCAAGATTATTTTCAAAAAAATCCGAAACTTGACGGAGGCGGGAATCGTTTCAATCGTAAATTTCGCCTCGTTTGGCAACTTTGAGAATATAAATAGCGTTATTCTTAACATCAAAAATCAGCCGATAATCCCCGACCCGAAAACGGCGGTTGCCCTCTTGGTGATTTGTAAGATGTTTGGCGAATTTTAAAGGATTTTCCCGGCTTGCGTAAAAGCGCATTTTATCAACGATGCGTTTTTGGACCGAATGGGGCAAATTTTCCAATTGCTTGGCGGCTTTGCGGGTATAAAAAAACTTCATCAAAAGCCGAGTTTCTTAAACAGCGCCTCTTGGGAGATTATTTTCTTCCGATTTATTTCTTTTCTGGCCTCGCGAACGTCCATTAAATTTTCCACATACGACAAAAAAACCCCGAAGCGTTCGTCAAGTCTTTTCAGGCGGCGATATTCCGCTTTTGAAATGAAAATTTTATCCCTTGTCGCGATATTGGCCATGATTGATCATGTTATCAAAATAAAATCAAAAGTCAAAACGGTCAGTCTCCGTTTCTTGCCTCGCCGGTGTGGATAACTTACAATTGACGATAAACAAGCCGCCAAACGACGCCGTCATGAAAATCTACAACACTTTAAGCGGAAAAAAAGAAGTCGTAAGGGCTTCCAAGCGGCCGCTCAAGTTTTTTGTCTGCGGCCCGACGGTTTACGATTATTCCCACATCGGCCACGCCCGAACCTACGTCGCTTTTGACATCGCCGTCCGCTGGCTTGAGTTTTCGGGCTTCAAAGTTTTCTATCTTCAAAACATCACCGACGTTGACGACAAAATAATCAACCGCGCCAAAAGTGAAAACAAGAATCCCCTCGCCCTCGCCCGCTTCTTTGAAAAAGAATACCTGAAAGACATGAAATCGCTCGGCGTCGTTTCCGTGGATAAATACGCCCGCGCCGCCGGCCACCTCAAAGAAATAAAAAGGCAAATCGCCGCTCTGCTGAAAAAAGGATTCGCCTACCGAACCAAAAGCGGCGTTTATTTTGAAGTAAAGAAATTCGGCGGATACGGCAAACTGTCGCGGCAGAATCTTGAAGAAACGCGGCGCGGCTGGCGGATAGAGCCCGATCCGGAGAAGAAAGACCGCTTGGATTTTGCCCTCTGGAAAAACCGGCAGGCCGGCGAATTGGCGTGGCCGTCGCCGTGGGGCGCGGGACGTCCCGGCTGGCACATTGAAGATACCGCCATCGCCGAAAAATTTTTCGGCCCGCAGTACGACATCCACGGCGGAGCGGTTGACCTGAAATTTCCCCATCACGAATCGGAAATCGCCCAGGCGGAAGCGGCGTCCGGAAAAAAGCCGTTCGTGAAAATTTGGATGCATACCGGCTTTCTCCTCGCCGGCGGCGAAAAAATGTCCAAAAGTTCGGGAAATTTCATCACTATCCGGGACTTTCTCAAGAACCGCGGCGCCGCGGCGTTAAGAATGCTGGTCGCCTCCCGCCATTACCGATCCCCTCTTGATTACGAAGAATCGCTTGCCGAAAACGCCGAAAATTCTCTGCGCACCATCGGGGAGTTTCTGGAAAAAACGGGGCTGGCGAAAAATCGCGGAATAAAAAAAGGAGCCGTAAAAAGCGGCGGCGAAAAGAAATTCGCCGAAGAATTCAAAAAAGCGATGGACGACGATTTCAACACCCCGAAAGCGCTGGCGGCCGTTTTTGATTTTATCGCTTCGCTTCAGAAAGATTTATGGACGCTTTCTCCCGCCGCCGCGAAAAAAGCCGGCGATTCCGTCCGAAAACAGCTCGCCATTCTCGGAATTGAAGTCAAAACGGCCGAAATTCCCCGGAAAATAAGGGCTTTGGCGGCAAAACGGGAAGAGTTGAGAAGAAATAAACAGTTTATCCCCGCCGACGACTTGAGAAAAAAACTGGAAGAGTTAGGATATGCCGTAGAGGACACCGCGGCCGGTCCGTATATTAAACCGCTTAAACGCTGACAGAGCCATAAACAGGGTCACAAAAAACATTTTTTTAAATTTCAATGATTAAAGCAAAACTTCCCCCGCAGGACATAGAAGCCGAACAGGCCGTCCTGGGAGCAATGATGGTTAATAAAAACTCCGTTATCAACGTGGCCGATTCTTTGACTCCGGAAGAATTTTACAAACCGGCCCATCAGAAAATTTACGAAACGATGCTGGAGCTTTTCAGCCGGCGCGAACCGATAGACATCGTCAGTTTGACTTCGGCCCTCAAAAAAAGAAAAGAGCTGGAAAAAATCGGCGGCTCCGCCTACCTGACCGAGCTGGCCAATGCCGTTCCCTCATCGTCCCACATTGAGCATTACGCCGGAATCGTCAAGGAAAAAAACATTCTGCGCGAGCTTATCGGCGCCTCTTCGGAAATAATCGAAAACGCGTTCGGCGGCTCTTCGGACATTGAAGACCTCCTGGACCACATTGAACAAAAGGTGTTCGCCATCACCAATCGCTCGCTACCGCAGAAATTCATCGCCGTCAAAGACGAGCTGAAAGACGCCTACGAACGGATTGAGAAATTGCACAAGGGAGACGGCGCTCTGCGCGGCGTCACCACCGGATTTGACGGTCTTGACCACTACCTCTCCGGCTTTCAAAAATCGGATCTCGTCATTTTGGGCGCGCGGCCGTCGCTCGGGAAAACCGCCCTGGCGCTGGACATCGCCCGCCACGCCGCCATCAAAGGAGGGGTTCCGGTCGGCATATTCTCACTGGAAATGTCGCGCGAACAGGTAATTGACCGCCTGATTTCGGCCGAGGCGCAGGTGCCTCTCTGGCGGCTGCGCACCGGACGGCTGCAGGATGAAATTGAATTTGAAATGATCCGCGAAGCGCTGGACCGCCTGTCGCGGACGCCGATTTTCGTTGAAGACACCCCCTCGCCGAACATTCTTCAAATGCGGGCGATGGCGCGCCGCCTTCAGGCGGAACAAGGGCTGGGGCTTCTCATCGTTGATTACCTTCAAATGATCCAGCCCCGAACGTCAAGCGATTCCGTCGTTCAGCAGATAACGGAAATTTCGCGGGGACTAAAATCGCTGGCCCGAGAGCTGAACATTCCCGTTTTGGCGCTTTCCCAGCTGTCCCGCGGCGTTGAGCAACGGGAAGTAAAAATCCCCCGCCTTTCCGATCTGCGCGAGTCCGGCTCCATAGAGCAGGACGCCGACGTCGTGATGTTTATTTACCGGAAAGACCGCGAGTATTCCAGCGTCGCGCCGGAAGAACAAAACACGGCCGAACTAATCATCGCCAAACACCGCAACGGGCCGCTGGGCACCGTCAAATTGAAGTTTGATCCCGAAAAGGTGAATTTCAAGCAGATTGACACGACTTATTCAATCCAATAATTCCGCCTTATATGCCGCCGGAGCCGATCAGAAAATTCATCAGCCGCTTTTCTTCCCTGCCGTCAATCGGCCCCCGCCAAGCCGCGCGGCTGGCTTTTCAACTGATAAGCCGCGGCCGGGAGGAAATCAAAGAGATCGCGGACACCGTCGCGGGACTTCAAAAAATCGGCGTTTGCGGACGCTGTTTTTTCATCCACGAAAACGAAAACGGCCTTTGCGGAATCTGCTCCGACAGCGGCCGGAAAACGGGCGTTATCGCAATCGTTGAAAAAGAAACCGATCTGCTGTCCTTGGAACGGACGGGAGAATTTTCCGGCCGATATCTCGTGCTGGGACGCCTTGATAAAGGAGGGCTGTTTGAAAATGCCCAAAAGGGACGCCTGCAGTCGCTTGTTAAAACAATTAAAAAAGAACTCGGCGGGAGCGCCGACGAAATCGTCATCGCCGTCAGTCCCACCACCGTCGGCGACCTCAACGCCTCCGTTATCGCCAAAGAATTGCGCCCTTACGCGAAAAAAATAAGCCGCCTGGGACGCGGACTTCCGACCGGAGGAGAAATAGAGTTCGCCGACGAAGAAACGCTGGGAGAAGCCCTCAAAAACAGAAATTAGGAGCGCTTGTTCAAATCCTACACTCCTAAAAACTGATTTTGCCGATTTTCACTTCGGTGAAATGCTGCCGGTGTCCTTTTTTCTTACGAAAGCGGTTTTTGGAGTGATATTTAAAGACGATTTTCTTTTTGTCCCGCCCCTGATTCAAAATTTCTCCGGCAACCCCGGCTCCTTCAACGTAAGGCGCGCCTATTTTAATCTTTTCGCCATCGGCCAAAAGCAGAATTTTGTCAAAAACAACGGCGCCGCCGTTTTCGCCGTTTAATTTCTCCACCTTGATTTTTTGTTCCGAAGAGACCCTGTATTGCTTCCCTCCCGTTTCTATGACTGCAAACATAATGTCGGTTATTATTATTCAACCGCGGCGCGCTGTCAACACCGCCAACAATCTAAGGACGTCTGACGTCCTTAGATTGTTGAAGGAAGGATGTCCGCTTTAATTTATCTTTATTATCGCCAAAACGGCCGTAGAAACCAGAATACCGAAAACAAGGCCGGCGCCGGCTAAAACGTAAGACAGAAACCGCTCCCGGTCAAAAACGGCGGATGCTAAAAATAAATTTACCAAAAGCGCCATCAGCGCGATCGCCAAAATTTCATAAAGGTCGGAGGCCGTTCCGAGGGCATCCACGCCGCGAAAGGCGTCCCAGTGGATGATAAGAGGAGAAGCGCGATCGGAGTACTCCACGTAAACGGCGGAAAATCCGATAATTAAAAAAAACAGCGCGGCGATAAAAAGCGCGATCAGATATTTTTCATTGATTATTTTCGGAAGTTTGAAGATCATCTCATTTCAGCGGTAAAACTTTGGCGCGGTTATACGCATCTCGCGCGAGGTTGGTTATGTGCCCCCACGGGGAATCGAACCCCGGTTTCGGCGCTGAGAACGCCGCGTCCTGGGCCACTAGACGATAGGGGCCGCTTTAATCTCCTCCACAACCTTATCCAAACCGACGGCGCGGGACGCTTTTATCAGCACGACGTCCTTCGGCCGAAGAAAATCCTGAACCGCTCTTCCCGCTTCTTCCGCCGTATCAAAAGAAACGACGTTTTCCTTCGGCATTCCGGTTTTCGCGGCGGATTCGGCGATAAGTTTCGCCGCCGCGCCGACGGTAACGAGAATGTCGGCTGATTTAGCCGCCAGCCGGCCGACCGTTTCATGCGCCTGGATTGAATATTGCCCGATTTCCAGCATATCGCCAAGAACGGCGATTTTTCTCGCGGCCTTCAATTCCTTTAGCGCGTCCAAAGCGGAATGGACGGAGAGCGGGGAAGCGTTGTAGCTGTCGTCAATAATGAAGGAACCCTTTATTCCCGCCAAAATCGCCATTCGTCCTTTCGGAGAGCGGTAATCTAACAGAGCTTCGGAAATTTTAACCAGATTGAGCCCCGAAATCAAACCGACGCAGGCGGCGGCGGCGGCGGCGTACGCGTGCGTCTTTCCGAAAACGCCGTCCAGCCGCGTCGGAACGAAACTCCCTCCGTGCTCCAGCTTGAAAGAAACCCCCTCGGGAGCGCCGTTTTCCGAGCGGTTTTCAAAAGCGGAAATACGGACGTCGCTCCCCTCGCCGAAACCGAAAGTCATTATTTTGGCGCGGGTCCGCTCTTTCATATCCATCACCGCTTCGTCGTCAAAATTAAGAACGGCGAAACCCGCGACGGAAATATCTTCAATCAGCTTGGATTTTTCGCGCGCCACGGCGTCCGGTCCGCTGTAAAATTCAACATGCGGCGGAATTTCGCCGACGGCGGTAACGACGCCGATCTTCGGCCGGGCGATTTCCAGAAGATATTTTACGTCGCCCGGCTTGTCGGCGGCGTATTCCAAAACCAGCATTTCCGGATACTTGAACAAACGGCGGGGAAGCAGCAATCTGACGATTGAGAACGAAATTACCGCGCCCCAGAAAAATTTGCCGCCGATATTTTCGGAGCCGCTCAAAATCGTCAGCGGCACGCCTATTTCATTGTTGAAATTTCCCGCCGTGGTCCGCGCCGGTTTTATTTCGCTCACGACCGCGCGAACGGCTTCTTTGGCCGATGTCTTGCCGACGCTTCCGGTTATGGCGATAATTTCCGGCTCAAATTTCCCGACCGTTTTCGCGGCGAGATTTTTGATGATTTTTTTCAGCATATTGACGAAAATTACGCTCATTTCAATCAATGATTAAATTATCCGGCGAAACGCCGTAGTAATTCAAAGCGAACAGGGCCAGTTCCCTGAAAGCCGGCACGACCGTCATTCCGGCAAGCGTCGCCCGCGGTTTGTCCAATTTTATCAGAATAATAAACCGGGGATTGGATACCGGCGCGAAACCGACGAAAGTATGGATAAAACTATCCGAGTATCCGCCTTTTGTAAAGTCGGGAATCTGCGCCGTTCCGGTTTTGCCGGCCACGCGATAATTCGGAATGGCGGCGATTTTCGCTTTTTCCACGGCCGATTCCATCATTTTCGCCGTTTGTCCGGCCGCTTCCGCGCTGACAACGCGGCGAATAACCGTCGGTTCAAGCGAAGCGTTGACGCGCGGCCGCATCAGAACGCCGCCGTTGGCGATAGCCGCGACGGCGTTGATCAATTGGAGCGGAGTGACGGAAACGCCCTGCCCGAAAGAAGCGGTGGCAAAATTAATGTCGCGGGAATTGCTTTTCAGATTTTTCAAACTTCCGGGCAATTCTCCCGGAAGATCAACTCCGGCTTTTTCCTCAAAACCGAATTTTTTCAAATAATCGTAAAAAAGGGCGTGGCCGATGCGGCGTTCGGCAAAAACAGCGCCGGTATTGACCGAGCCCTCAATAACGCCGGTCATCGTCAGTTTTCCGTGCGCCTTAAGATCCCAGTTTTTGATGGTGCGGCCGTTTATGGTCAACTTGCCGTTGTCGTAATAGGCGGTATCGGGCGTTATCTTTCCGGAGTCCAGACCGGCCGCCATGGTAATGACTTTAAAGACGGAGCCGGGTTCGTAAATTTTTTGCGTCGCCGGATTTAAAAACAATTTAACGCTTGATTTGTCGTAATTATTCAAATCAAAATCGGGATTGCCGGCCATCGCCAAAATTTTTCCCGTTTTCGGCTCTTCAATAATGATGGTTCCTCCTTCGGCTTCAAATTTTTCCGTCAGTCCGGCCAGAATTTTTTCCGATTCGTCCTGCAGATTGCGGTCAACGGTCAAAACGACGTCTTCGCCATAATCGGCGCTCGTAATTTTATCGCCGACGGCCCCTTTCACTTTTCCGTAAAGCCGCTCGTCATAAAAAAGCTCGATGCCGTAGCGACCGGCCGTTTTTTCGTCATCAACGCTGGCGCCGACAAAACCGAGAAGGTGGGAGGCGGAATTGCCCATCGGATAGTAGCGCATCATTCGGCCGTCAACGTAGATCCCCCCCAACCCCGACTCTTTCGCGGCCGTTATTTGTTGCGCCGCCGCTTTTTTAACCAATAATTCGTAAAGGTCGCCTTTTTTACCAAACATTTTCAGCAATTTTTCCGCGTCAATTTCCACGATGGGCGAGAGGATTTCCGCCGCTTTTTCCTTGTCCGCGATTTCATCGGGAACGGCGAAAATGGACGCAAATTCCTTGTTAAGCGCCGCCGGAATGAGATTTCCGTTCCGATCGGTAAAATAAATTTTGCCCCGCCTGGATTCCAGAAGATCGGCCGGCTGGTTTTGGGAAGCCGCCCGCGCGGAATAATAATCCCCTTTTTCAAGCTGAATATTATAAAGGCCGAAAATCAAGGCGGCGTATAAAACGCCGAAAAAGCTTATCGCGATTATAAAGCGGACGCCCATGACTGATTCGCGTTTAAGTATTGGGGATTGCCGTCCAGAGTCAATCCGTTATCCAGAGCGGCCGCTTCCAGGGCGGAGGCGTCCACCAGTCGGTAATAATCGTTTTTCAGCTCAACGTTGGCGAGTTCGCCGTCGCGGAGTAAAAGAGATTGCCGCTCTATTTCATGGCGCAAACTGACGGTTTGATTGTATTCAAAAACATAAGCCGTGCCGGCCAAAATCAAAGCCGCCGCCAGGAGCAGAATCCGGACATTTTCTTTTATAAGACCCCTTCTCGGTTGAAATATGGTCATAATGATAAAATTTAGAATTTAAAATGGGGAATTCGGCCTTTTCAGCGCCGCGGCCCTTAATTTCGCCGAACGGCTGCGGGGATTGGCGCGAATTTCTTCCGGCGACGGCGATACCGGTTTTTTCGTTAAAATCAAAAAATTTTTTTCTTTTTCCATTTTTTTGAAATATTTTTTTACCAAACGATCTTCCAGAGAGTGAAAGGAGATAACGGCGACGCGCCCCTCCGATTTTAAAATTTTTTCAAGACCGCCCAACAGCCGTTCCAGATTTTCCAGTTCGCCGTTAACGTAAATCCTTAACGCCTGAAAAGTCCTCGTCGCGGGATGAATCCGCCCCCGCTCGTAGTTTTTCGGAAGCGCTTCTCCGACGATACCCGCCAAGTCCCCGCTCGTTTCTATCCGTTTTTTTCTTCGCCGTTCCACTATTGCCTTGGCTATCTTTCTGGAAAACCGCTCTTCCCCGAATTTGTAAATGACGTCAGCCAGTTCCTTTTCGCCCAGTCCGTTCACGACGTCCGCCGCCGTTACGCCGCTTTTGGAATCGTCATAGCGCATTATCAGCGGCTCGTCTTTTGAAAAACTGAAGCCCCTCCCCCCAAGCTGTTCCGAGGAAAACCCCAGATCAAGCAGCAGGCCGTCGGCTTTCGGCAATTCCAATCGCTTTAAAATCTCCGGCAAATCGGCGTAATTTCCCCGCGTCAAAACGATATTCCGCCGGCCGCCAAACCCGCCCTCCGCCCGTTTTAACGCTTTTGCGTCCCAATCAACCGCCAAAAGCTTTCCCCGAGGGCCGATTTTTTCCAAAATCGCCGCCGCGTGCCCTCCCCCGCCGAAAGTTCCGTCAATGAAAAACTCTCCGGATTTCGGGTCAAGTGTTTTTATCGCTTCCTTTAAAAGAACGGGGATGTGCATATCGGCTTCGTTATCTTCTCGCTTCGCTATGATTAAAATTTCTTGTCATCGCATTGCCGAAAGCTAAATTCCCAATTCCCCCAATTTCTCCGCTATTTCGTCCGAGGCGCCTTCCGTTTTTTTCTTGTACGCGCTCCAGTTTCCGGCGTCCCAAATTTCCATCCTGTTGTAAAGTCCGGCGACAACCGCTTCTTTTTTCAAATCGGCGTATTGCCGCAGATAGTCCGGTATCAAAATCCTTCCCTGCGAATCAATTTCCGCTTCCGTCGCCCCCGCCAGCATCAGCCGGGCGAAGGCGCGGGAGTTCGCCTGCGCCAGCGGCAAAGAAATCAGCTTTTGCGCCAACGCTTCCCAGTCGCTCGCGGTAAAAACGAAAAGGCACCGGTCAAGTCCGCGCGTAACGATAACGGCGTTTCCCATCTTGCTTCTGAATTTCGCCGGCATCGCCACCCTCCCCTTTGCATCCAAATTGTGTTTATACTCTCCCAATAACATAAAACTTTTTCCAAATTTTAAATTCTCAATTCCCGACTTCGCTTAAGTTATCCCCAGAAACGGACAAAAACGGGCACTTATCCCCATAGTTATCCACACTTCCCCACTTTTGTTTAATGTTAAGCCACCGCGACAACAAAGTCAAAAATAATAAAAGCCCTTAAAAGGGCCTTTATTGAAGCGGCTTTTCGGATTTATTCAAAAGTTTTCCACAGCGGCCGTCGGACTCGCAAAAGCTTCGCGGTTTTAAAACACCGCGAAAAATATTGCGGCGCTGAAGGACTTATGCCTGCAAAAGCTTTTTTAAAATAAGCATTCCCTCGTTGCCGTAAGCGCCGGCTTTTTGCATCGCTTCCGAAAAGTGGTCTTTGCCGCGCAACGCCGGCAAAGACGGAGAGTGCGGAATTATTTCATAGGAAACGCCGCAGGCGGCGGCAACTTCGTCCAGGGGCGCGTCATAAGGCCTGTCGTAATAAGGATACAGCCGCGCCGCGCCGCCGGGTTTCAGTATTCGCGCTATTTCCCCGATGTTCACTCTTTTGCTTTCCGGCGTCGTCAGGTAAAGCGTTCCAAACAGCGAAAAGACGACGTCAAAAGAATTGCTTTGAAACGGCAATTTCGTGAACAAAGCGGAAATGAGGTTCATTTTTCGCGCTCGCTGGCTTTCCGAAAGAAGAAGGTCGCCGTGGCGCTTCGCCAAAGACGCGTCCAGGCAGATTATTTTCGTATCGGAGAACCGATGAGCCAGCTGGCGGGCGAATTTTTGGAACTCCCCCGAACCGAGATCTAAAATTGTTTTTCCTGCCAGCTCTCCGGCGTCAATCTGAAGAAATTTTTCGTATTCCCACAAATCGCGGTCGGTCAGCATCGCTTTTTCCGGCTGTTCCCCTCTTCTGATTTTTTCTTCCGATTCTCTCCCTGAATAACGCCCCGCGCCGTAAATAAAAAAACGGCGGCGATTTTCGTCGTTATTTTCATTGTCCGAATTATCCGAAAAAACCTGATTCAAATTTTCCCGCATTTACCTATAAATTATGACACAAACCCCGATCGTTAAAAAGGCCCCGTTCTGGTGGGCGCGATAGGAATCGGACCTATGGTCTTCGCAATGTGAATGCGACGTTTTACCATTAAACTACGCGCCCGTTCACCAAAGCTCATCTCAAAAATAACAAATAAAAGAAAAAAAAGCAAAACAAAAAACCCCGCTTATCGGGGATTTTTGTTTGATTTTGATTCAACGCTTTTCTATTGCAATTCCGCCGTCGCGCCGACTTCTTCCAGTTTTTTCTTCAATTCATCGGCATCGGCCTTGCTCAAGCCCGTCTTGACGGCTTTGGGGGCGGCGTCAACGATGTCTTTCGCTTCCTTCAGGCCGAGTCCCGTCACTTCTTTGACGATCTTAATGACGTTTATCTTTTGATCTCCCACGGCTTTCAAGACGACGTCGTAAGCGGATTTTTCCGCCGCGGCCTCTCCGCCGCCGGCTGACGCGGCCGCTACCGGCATCGCCGCCGAAACGCCGAATTTTTCTTCAAGCACCTTGACGAGCTCGGCGAGCTCCATCACGGTCAATTTCTCCACTTTGGCAACAATGTCCTGAAATTTCTCCGGAACATTGACGTTTTTTTCTTCCAACATTTTTTTTATTTGATTAATGTTAATGACGATTTTTTTACTTCGCGGCCGCTTTCGCTTTTTCGCTCAAGACGTACATAAACGCCCGGATGGGTCCGGCCAAAACGCCGACAACCCGGCCAAGTAAGACATCCCGCGACGGCAGACTTCCGACGGCCATCACCGTCTCGGCGGCAAGAAATTCTTTTTTCTCCAGATCGTAAGCGCCGAGAATTTTGAATTTCTTGTTTTCTTTGGCGAACTTGGCAAGCGGAGACGCCGCATCGTTCAGTTCCAGCGGAGAAAAGATCGTTCCCATCTGGGCTTCAAACCGTTCCGGGTCAAAATCTACTCCGGTTTCTTTCAAGGCGATTCTTAAAAGCTTCTTTTTTACGACCTTGAAAGACGCTCCCTTCTCCGAAAACGCCCGCCGCAATTTCCGCAATTCTTCCACGCTCACTCCGCCGAAATCGGCGAAAAGCAGATTGCGGCTTTTTTCCACGGCCGCTTTGCTTTCTTTGATTGACCGCGCCTTTTCTTCCCGAGTCAGCATATTTTTTTTAAATAAATAAAAACGGCCTTTTGAGCCGCGGACAACGCCAAAAATATTCGGCGTCCTCGACGGGACTTGTTTCGCCTCAATTTCGCTTTGAAGCGGACGCCCGTTGTCTGCGGATTCGCGATAATACTACGGCGTCTCCTGTTTCGTGTCAATAGCGCCGTCCTTGACCAGCGGAACGAAGCTGTAGCCGAAAAACTCTTTGGTTTTGAATTCGTCGGCGCCCGTTTTGTCAATTAAAACGATACTCTGGCCGACCGGCGCCACGATTCGTCCTCCTATTTTAAGTTCGCTCTTCCAAACGTCGGGAATTTTATCGGCCGAAGCGGCGGCGATGATTTTATCGTAAGGGGCGTTTTCCGGATACCCGCGCGAACCGTCGCTAAGCAAGACGTTCGCCGCTCCCGACTCAATAAACCCGCGTTTGGCGATGTTTTTTTCCGCCATAAAACGCAGCTCCGAAATTCTCTCCAGCGCCGTCACTTTGCAGCCCAACTGTGCCAAAAGAGCCGTTTGCCATCCCGAACCGGCGCCGATTTCCAAAACGTTCTCCCCTTCCTTCGGCTCCAGAAGTTCCAGCATAAAAGCCACGACCAGCGGCTGGGAAATCGTCTGCCCGTGACCGATGGAAAGCGGCTCATTGGCATAAGCCCTGCTTTTCAGATCTTCCGGCACGAAATCGGCCCGGTCGATTTTTCCAAACGCCTCAATAATCGCAGGCGTTTTCAAATAGCCGGCTGAAACCAGATAATTCACCAGTTCCTCCATTAATTATCATTATACCAAAAATAAAGAAAAAAAGGAGGAATCCGGAAGGAGGCGGTGAATTTTAAATAAAACCTCCGCGAAGGCGGATAAAAAAACCCGACCTTGACGGTCGGGGGTGCCTCACTTTTTATTGTCGTCAAACATGATCGGCGCGTAAATCGTCACGCCGCGCTTTCTGTCTATCAAAAAGAACGCTTGCTTCGGCGGTTCAAAGTCCGCCTTAATTGAAATCGCGAACGCGTTATAACCGATCAGCGATCCGTTGGAGATGAACCTCACGTCGTGCTTGGCCTGATGGAAATGGCCGAACACGTCCAAGTCGGCATGCTTGGCCCGGCTCCATTGCGAAATGGCTTTATTGACCGGAATATAGACGCCACCCACGCCGCCCTGATAGCGGATCATGTGGCCGTGATGGAATCGGATCGTTCGTCCGTATACTTCCACGTACGAATGATAACCGTCGGCCAACAGAAACTTCACGCGCGGCTCGCTTTTGAATTCCCGGGCGAGACTCGCGTAAATCATATATTCCAGCGAGTGGCCCCGTTCGGTGGTAACGCGCGTTTTCGGAGTGGTGCGCGCGTGATTGCCGGAATGGCACGGAATGACGATTTCGTCAAATTTCCCGTTTTCCAGCAAAAAAACGATGCCGGAAGTCAGCAGTTCGCGGGCCTTATTCGCCGCGTCAATCGGGAGCAGCTGGTTTCCTTCCGCGAGCTCCTCGTGAATGTCGTTGCTGAAAAAATCTCCCAACAGCGCCAGCACCAGCGTCTTGATAACAGTGGCCTGCCTGTTGATTTCCACCAAGCGCAGTCCGTTGCGAAAAAACTGCGCCGCGCGGCGGCAGGCGATATCAAGATCAAATCTATTCAGACCGTTGACGACTCCGGGATCAACCCGCTCTTCAATATGCCAATCGCTGGCAATCATAAAGGCGGTTGACTCCGAATCGCCGGCAGGAGTTTTCGGATTGATCTTGAACGTTTCCGCCGGCCCGCTAAAGGCCACGAGCGCTTCGTTCTGACGCTCCAACTCGTGCAGTTCGCCGAGCGCGGAGCGGTACTTCGCCTTCAGGCGCTTCAATTCCCGGTCGCCTTTCGCGAGCCGGCTCTCAAGGCGCATTTCGTCGCGCGCCTTTAAACGAACAGGGTGCTTTTCTCCGTCGTTCTCAACATTCCCCTTCTTTTTCTTGGCCATTTCTCCTCCTTATGGCTTATGTTGTGGCTTATGCGATTATGAAAGATCTCGCGATAATTATCGTACAAGAAGTTCTTTTTTGTAAAGAGGAAAAAATCCCGCCGTTAGTCAACCTTGCGGCGGGATGAAATCATTGCCGGGGGAAATATCTTCCCAGCAGCTCGCTTTCGTCGGTGGAGTAAACGCTCAACTCCAACCGCAAAACTTTAATCTGCTCGTCTATCGCCTCCAAAGAAACGCGCGACAGCTCAAATCCTTTAATCATCAGCATTAAAAAGTTCGAATCGGCCGTTCTGGCGCGGCAAAATTCATCGTGCGCCGTTTTGCCGAGCGCCAGCCAGGCACGCCGCAAATTTTCCATCGCGACGATATTGTCGCAGATTTTCTTTTCCCGATCGCTCAGCCCTTTAACGATTTCGTCCATCTCACCCTCCTCGCGGCTGGTTTTGATCGCCGGATTATGAATATAAAAGAGCCGCTTTATTGTCGTTAAAAGCGGCTCAAAAATCAAGCCGTTGACGCCTTTTCAGCAATTCGTCAAACAGCTTTTCGTAAATAAACTTCAGATTATCCAGCTCTCCGCCACGCATTATTTCCAGCGCGCTGTGACCGCCGAAATCGTCGCGGGGCGTTATCATCCATAAAACAGCCATTTCCTTCTTTAAAGAATATCCGTCGGCGAACAGACAGCTCATGAGATTGCCGATGACCCTAAGATAGGAAATGCGCTCTTCAATGTCGGAAACGGCCGACCAATGTTTCGGAACGCCGCGCAGTTCCGCAGAAGCGCAGCCGAGAAAAATATCCTGATCTTTTCTGGAAATACCCAATCCGTCCAGCGTCATCCGAATGGCGCCGATTTCCGTCGCGGTTACCGGCATCACGAATCCCTTTCTTTCAGGTAATCGCGAATGGCTTCGCGATAAGCTAAAGTCGCTTTGACGTAAGCGCGACTGTGATTGTATTGAAAAATCGCCTTCTCCATCGCCGCCGCGTCGCCGCTCCGGTAGCCGGCCGCTTTCAAAAAATTGGCGGCGGAAAAAATGGCGTCTTCAAAATCAAACAGGTCAATTTTGCCGTCGCCGTTGCCGTCAACCGCCCGCAAGCGATAGCTGGAAGGCACGAATTGAACGAGCCCAAAAGCGCCCGCCCACGAACCTTTCAACTCAAAAATGTCCGCCTTGCTTTCACGAACGAGCAAAAACAAACTCACCAACTCTCCCTTGGCCCAGTCGGACCTTCGTTTGGAGTGGAAAAAGAGAGTGCTTAGATTATTGATGACGAGTTCGTTTCCCAGATATTTTCCGAAATACGATTCCACCCGCATTATCGCCAAAACGGCAAAACGATCAACGCCGTATTTTTTTTCGGCCTTTTGAAAAGCGAATTCGTAGCGATTGGCGACGTATTTTCCGGACGCGAGCGATTCTTTATTCAGCAAGCCGAATTCCTCGGAAAAATAGTTGAACGATTTGGCGGAGATTTTTGATTTCAGCCGCCGGGCCAGTTCGGCGTTAAAACGAACGCGCTCGTCCAGAAAGACGGCGTTAATTTCCGCCTGGCTGAAACCCTTTTTCCGCAATTCCTTGAATAAGGATTGATATCGCGCCGAGGAAAGCGCCTCCGACGGTTTTTGCGGCTCAACGGCCGCCCAAGACGGCGGCGAAAACAGCCATAGCGAACAAACGGCGACCAACGGAAGAATCTTCGGGATCTTCATAGCGACGACCTCCTCTTTGAGAGTTTATGACATTTTCAAATTACTGCCATAAGCATAAAACTCCGCAACGACAACGTCAATAAAGTACGCGCGCAAAAAAAAATCCGCCGAATTGCTTCGGCGGTGGGGATTAATGCTTTCTTTTTTCGTAAAAGGAAACGTCCGTCTTAAACCTTCCCGACGCCTTATTCAACCGATAAGCGACAACTCGGCCAAAAAAATTATCAACGTTGTCCGCGGCGATCAAGAGACAACCCCGGAAAGTCAGAGCTTTGGCCTCTCCCAGAACGCGATAATCGCTCCGGTCGCCTAAAAGTTCGTAAATTCTTTTCCGAAAAACCGCCCTCCCTATTTTCTTTTCAATAATCCGGAAATGAACATCAGCCTTTCTGATTCTCAATCTGCCCATTGTTTCCTCCTTTTTGATTTTCAAGGTTCCGCCGCCAAATCTCCGGCGGGTCCAGAGGGAATCGAACCCCCATTAACGGTTTTGGAGACCGTCGTTCTACCGTTGAACTATGAACCCGTTTCAAACGGAATCGTTGCTCCACTTTGAAATCGCCCATCCCCGCAAAATTTAAGAAAGCTGTGTTATTTTTTGCTTTCTTTGTGCGTCGTTCTTTTCCGGCACCATTTGCAGTGCTTCTTCAGTTCCAGCTTTTTCGTAGAAGTTTTCTTGTTTTTGCGCGTATAATAATTCGTCCGCTTGCAATCGGCGCACCGCATCCTTATCAAGTTTTCCGAGTATTTTGATTTTGCCATTGATAGTCAATTAAAACTTATCATAATCCGCCGCCAAGCGAATTGTCAATTTTTCTCGCTTATATCGGCGGCGGGCCGGCCCGTTTCGGCCGTCGATTCGCAATTGAGCCCACGAGCAGAATTGAACTGCTGACCTACTCCTTACCATGGAGTTGCTCTACCAGCTGAGCTACGTGGGCATTTTTTTAAGATAAGCTTAAATTATTCGGGCTAAAAGTCCAGAGCCCAGTCCCGTTACCGACGTCAACAAGCCGAGAGCGAGATTCGAACTCGCGACCTACTGTTTACAAAACAGTTGCTCTACCACTGAGCTATCTCGGCATTCGTAACGGGGATTAAAGGGCGGTATCGCTAACCAAAAAGCCGGTCAATTTTCCGAAAATCAGATTTTGGTGCGGCGGGCAGGATTCGAACCTGCGCAGCCACAAGGGCGACAGATTTACAGTCTGTTGCGATTGACCGCTCCGCCACCGCCGCATTTCGCGCTATTGCTTTAACTCTCCGTCGCCGCGTTCCGAGGGGATAATTTTCGCCTCGCTTTCCTTTTCCCCGCCCGCCGATTCCACCATCTCCTTGAAAGTCGGCCTGGAAAAACCGGCGGCCGTTTTTTCTTTTATCCTGCCGATATGCTTGTTCAGGGCGTTGTCAAGGCGCATAATGGTCACTTTCAGCCGCCGTAAAAATTTTTCAACGGACGCGCTGATGATAACATCCGCTTTTTCCAGAGGCAAGGACGCCAGCCAGCGGTCAAGGGCGTTTTTTGATTCTCCTTCTATTTCATTAACCCGCGGAACCGCCCGCGAAATTACGTAAATAATCGCACCGACGGCGGCGAAAAAAGCAAATTGCAGAATAAAGTTATACATAAAACCTTAAAGCTCGTAACGGCAAAATTTGCCCACTTTTATGTTCTCGCCCATTTTCGCGATCGCCCTGTTTATCAGATCGCCGATGGTCAGTGACTCGTCGCGAATATACGGCTGAACGAGCAGAGCTTCCGTATTTTCGGGATTCATAGCCGCTATCTGCATCGCCAATTGCCTGGCTAAATTCTTAAAATCGTCAACGCGCGCGACAAAATCGGTCTCGCAGCGCAGTTCAAGCAAAACTCCGACGCGCTCGTTATGAATGTACGAATCTATCACGCCCGCGCCGGTGCCACGCTCGCCTTTTTTAGCCGCTTTAAGAAGACCTTTTTCGTGAATGACGGCGATCGCTTTTTCAAAATCGCCGGTCGCTTCCTCAAGCGCCTTTTTGCAATCCATTACTCCGGCGCCGGTCGCTTCCCTTAATTTTTGGACATCGCTCGCGGCCATTGATTATTATATTTTACTTTTTAATTGATTAGATTAACCGTTGACCGTCTGTTGAGCGACGGCTGTTTTTTCCGCCGCGCCGGCGGACTGCCCCGCCGAAGCGCCGACTTCCCTTCTTCCTTCTTCAATCGCGCTTTCCAAATTGCGCAAAAACCACGAAATGGCGGAGCGCGAAACGTCGTTGCCCGGCACCGGATATTCAACCGATTCCGGATTAGCGTCGCTGTTTAGGACGGCGACGACGGGAATTTTCAGACGCCGCGCCTCTCTTAACGCCGTGGCGTGTTTATTAACGTTGATAATCACGACCAAGTCGGGAATTTTCGCCATCGTTTCCAGTCCGGTGAAAATAAGGGACAACTTGTCCAGTTCGCGGCTTAAAACGACGCGCTCCTTTTTGGTGTATTTTTCCAGCTGGCCGGATTCTTTGTCGGCTCTCAATTTCTTCATGTAATCAATGCGCTTGGAAAGAGTCTTGAAATTCGTCAGGGTACCGCCCAGCCAGCGGTTGGTAACGCGGGGGAAACCGATTTTTTTTGCCAGTTCTTCAACCGCCTCCCTCGCTTCGGCCTGCGTCGCCACAAATAAAATCGTCGCCCCCGCTTTTATTTTATTCCTCACCGCCTCTTTCGCTTTTTCCATCGCTTCAACGGTGGCGTTCAAATCAAAAAGCTCAAGGCCGTTACGGGTCGCGAAAATAAACGGTCTCATCCGCGGATGCGTTTTTGATTTTTTGTGGCCGTATAAAACGCCCGCGGAAATCATTTCCTTTAAAATTTCCACGGTTTTGGGGTCAGCCGCTTCAATGTTCAGCGGTTCGCCGCTCGTCTGCGCGGCGGCCTTGATCGTATCGTCGGTCATATCAGGAGAGTATATAAGACAAAAAAAAATCTGTAAAGACCCTTCGCCTGCCGGCGCCGGTCAAAGAAGACAACGTTGACGCGGTTTACGAAAAGGGCA
>CAYHUJ010000004.1:0-21987 GCA_964360035.1 uncultured Candidatus Saccharibacteria bacterium
GAGCGAACTCCTGCGTGATATTACATCCACCGCCACACTGTCCTTCGATCATACAATCCTTGCACATTTCCATCACTCCAGTGAGATGATCTCTCACAAAATGATGGTAGACGGTGCCGGGCGCATAAAACGATTGGATTTCAAAGAGACTTCCGAGTTGAGTTGTGCTGTAGCCGCATCCGTAAATGTTCCCGGACGGACCTACGCACATGCTGTTGCCACGGACTGCGCCACAGAACGCGACACGGCTCTCAAGCGTTGATTCGTTTAGATTCTCGGCTGGCCGTGACCAGAAACCGGGAACATCAACGCTTCGGGCCGTCGCGTAGCGCCGAATACGCATCAGCTTTACGACAACATCTTCGATCGGAATTTCCACCATGTCAACGACATCAATATCGATTCTGACGTTCTTCATGCCACGAACTGTCGCCCAGTCGACAATCGATTCATTGAGTTCATGGAAATTCTTTTCGGTGACTGTCACCGCAACGCCATCAAGCGGATATCCCACCTGTGCCAACGCATCGAATCCACGCATGATCTTGGAGAAGGTACCGCCACCAGACTTCGTCAGTCGGACACGGTCATTCCCTTCGCGCAGGCCATCGAGACTGGAAGCGATCTCGACGCGATGCTCTTTCAGAACTTCGGCAACCTCCGATGTGACGAGAGAGGCATTCGTGTTGATCGAGAAGCGAAACTCGAACTCCAAACTGTAAGTGGCACGGCAATATTCAAGCACTTGCTTGATAACCGGCCATGCCAGTAGCGGTTCGCCTCCGCCAAAGTTGATTTCGGCGATACGCTTTCCGTGTCCACGAAGAATCTCGAGATACTGATCCACCGTTTCCTTGGCCGTATCGAACCGCATAAACTTCTTGGGGTTGTTGATGCGGTCAGAAGTTTCCAGATTATTGAAGTGGATGCAGTAGGTGCAATGGAAGTTGCACGCCTCGCTCATGATGAGTTCGAGATAATCAATCAACAAACCGTTGACGATTTCCGCTTCCCGCTCACGCATCCGCGCTTCGAGAAACGCCCGGTCGTCGAAGTTCTCTGGGACGAGAAAATAACACCGCAGCAGTTCCTCAATTGCCTCCTGATCCTCATCGGTCAACTCATCGCCAAGTATTGAATGAATCGTTGTCGGCTCCGAAAACGATTCAAGAAACTCGAGCGTCTCGGCAGGAACGACTTTCGGGTAGCCAAATAGCGAGTGCCAGATCACTGCAAAGTCGCCGTTCCGAACGACCTGCACGAACGGCGACTTCATATAAACGACATCAAGCTTAAATGCCATCGCAGGCTCCTTTCTGTTGTGAATGTACTTTTAGAAACTCACTATGAGTTTCTAATTAAAATAATATACAATAAATCAGTATTTTGTGCAAGGGTTAGTTTTGGGCGAGCGGGCAAAAAATGGATGGGTTCAGGGGGAGGAAATTTTTTGCCTGCGAGCCGTCCGAAAAGCCCGCCGCTTTGCGGCGGCTGGCGGCGGGTTCGTCCATTTCAGAATTCTTGATAAAATAGGTTCGAGCGTGGTTGTATAGATACACCAGTTTTGTAGAAAAAGATACAGAAGACCCAAGAGCGTGGGACGCGCGAAGCGCGGAGAGATTATTCAAAAATCGGAAAATTTGACGTATGTTCAAAAAATATTGTAAAGATTGCGGCTTGCCGGCTATCTGTCACATCCAGACGTGGCTTGATGAAATAACGGGCGCGCTGACGCCGCAGTTAAGGCTGTCAAGAAAATTTGAATCTTTTTTTGATACCTTGCTGGAAAAAACCTTTTCATCCGTCGGCCTGATAAAGATGAGGGATGATTTTTTGCCCTCCGAAATTCAAATGCGCTCGGCTTGTTTTATTGACGCAGCGAGAAAACGAGGAGTGAAATTCCTAGCCGCCAAAGGGCCGGCCGGATATACCAATCATTTTTGCGCCGAGATAAACAGCCGAAAAATTCGTTTTGAAAGCTTGCCTGTTGCCGGGCATATCGGCAAATACGACACCTCGTTTGTCGATTGCAAAGAAAGGACAAAAAACCACCTTCAAAAGGGCGGCTTCCCGATCGCCGAAGGAAAATCTTTTTGGTTTTGGCAAAAAGCTTGGGCGATAGAATACGGAAGCGGCGAGCTCGGATTTCCGCTGGTCGTAAAACCGCGCGGCGGCTCGGTGGCAAGGCATGTTACGACCAATATAAGAAGCGAAGAGGCATTGCGAAAAGCCGTCGATAAAGCGATCGCCTATTCTCCGGCATTTGTCGTTGAAAGGTTTATGGAAAATTCGTTCGTCTGCAGAGCCACGATTGTTGATTTTGATTTTGTCGCTGTAGTGCAGCAAGTCCCCGCGAACATCGTCGGCGACGGCCGTTCTACAATTCAAGAATTAGCGAAAAGGAAAAACAGCGACACCCGAAGAGGCGAGCCGAACAAAAAAGAATTTGCCTTGTGCAAAATCGTCATTGACGAAACGACAATGAAATTGCTCGCGGAAAAGAATTACGATATGCGAACGGTTCCCAAAAAAAACGAGACGGTGTATTTGCAAAAAAATTCATTTCTCAAGCTGGGCGGCGATCTTATTGAGATAACCGAGGGGGTTCATCTGGACAATATCCGGCTTTTCAGGGATATCGCGAGGTTTTTTGATATTCGCTTGGTCGGTCTGGATTTTCTCATCCCCGATATTTCAAGCGCGTGGCAAAACCAGCAGTGCGCGGCGCTGGAGCTAAACAGCGTTCCGTGCATTGAAATGCACATTTTCCCGTCGTCCGGCGCCCCTCAAAATGTTGCCGACGCCCTCGTTGATTCATTTTTCAAATATTATCTATGATTTTTCCGGCTTACGTTTTGCTTTTTCTTATTTTGAGCTTCCTCGCAACGGCAACGCTGTTATTTTTCGTCTTCGCGATAGAATCTTTGGTCCGAGGACACGATCTGCCCACAAGCAGACGGGCGACGAAGGCGTTGGCGGCGACGATGCGAAAATACAAGCCGGACGCCAAAATTTTTTACGACTTGGGCTGCGCTCGCGGAGACTTATCGTTAAAATTGAAAAAGATTATGCCGCGTCTGGAAATTCACGGCATAGACGACAGCGCGACGCGGATTTTCTTTGCCAAGACAAAAGGACTGATTTTAAGGCGTAAAATCAATTTCGCGAAACAAGACATTTTCAAAACTGATTTACGCGATGCCGATGTGGTGTATGCCTATCTTTGGTATGATCTCCTGCCGGCTCTTGAAAAGAAACTGCGGCGGGAATTGAAGCGCGGCTCGGTGGTTATAACGAATACGTCGCATTTTACGCCAAATTGGCAACCGACGGAAAAAATTGCGACACACCCCGAAGTTTCCAAAACTTCCGATTTTGAAACTCTATTTGTTTATATCAACAAATAGCCCGCCTGCTTCCCGAAGCGAAAGTCGCGGCGGAAAGACGAAAGCGGGTTTTTGAGGAATAAAAACGGGCGCGATGCCCGTTTTAGCTTGCCGAAAAAACGATTTCCTCCCGGAGGCGATAATAAGACGAACAGCAAAGGCCGATTTCCATATTGTTCGTCCCGGGATGGTTATAGAACAGAAACTCGCGGGCGCCGCCGGAAATAATCGTCCGGCGGATTTTCATTGCGCCGCCAGAAATTTGGAGATAAGAGGCGGAAAAAGAGCGGGCGGCGCCGACCCCGCCCAAACCCACGATGACGCAATCAGCGGGAATATCCTTGAAATAGCCGCCCGAACCGCCCCGTTCGCTCCAGCCGCCGCCGCAGCCGACGGAGTAGGAAGAAGCGCCACCGAACTCAAACCGGTCAAAAACCGCCTTGGCGGCGTCAAACGGCAAAGAAAAAACGTAATCCGGCGGAGCGGGACCGATGGTGATTTCCACAATAACCGCCTGCCGGTCGCTCTCCGTCCGGACGTCCATCGTAAACGGAATTTCCCGGCAATGTCCGGATGTGGAGCTCATTACGCCGTCCTTGAGGGTGCTGATGACGTTATCCGGCCCGTCGCCGCTGTTTCCCGGACAATTGCCGATAATGTAGTATCCGCCATTACCGCGAAAAACCGGCGTGTCATTGAAGTAAATTTCCTTAATCTGCCCGCGCCCCGTTTCCACCCGCAGGCCCTCCGACGGTCCGGTCGCCTTTCCGCAGGCCGTTCCGGAAAAAATCAGGAAAATAACGGATAAAATCGCCGCGTTCTTTTTCATTGAGTCCCTCCTTCGCTTTTGTCCGCGAATTCAAAATGCTGACCTTATTCTAAAAGCACCGCCAAAAGCTTGTCAAATCGGAAAAGGCGTGTTTCAATGGGCGCAGTGATTTTTGTTCTTTAACCCGGGAGGAGGATAAAATGGCAACGGAATGGAGGGAATGGTTTCAACGTTTTACCCCCGTCGCGCCGGGGATTTCCCTGGAGCTGGCGTTCGTTTTCACGGGGGAAGTGGCGGAAATCGCCCGCGGGATTTCGTGGAACGACGACTTCCGCCACCATGCTCCGCCGCGGCAAACGGCGGGGAGCCGCGAGCTGGCGGCCACCCACAAAATTTACATCGTGGGGGACGGCTCGGCAAAACTCGGCATCGCCGTCTTTGACTTCGCCGAGCTCGCCCGTCAGACGGCCTCGCTCAACATTAACGAGGCCTTCTGCGAGTGGACCCTGTTGCGCGACGAAAACTGCCGCGCCATCTGCGGTCCCCGCCCCGAAAAGCTCTGGGGTTTCGGCCGTCCGCATCCGGACAAGCCGGATTTTAAACCCCACCACCTCTTGGCCGGTCCCGTCGTTGATTACCGGTCAAAACCCGGGTGGGTTTTCCGGCCGGTATTCATAAAAACGCGCTTCGCCTATCTGGGATATTCGGCGAAAATCTCGCCGAATTGGTTCGGGAACGAGGCGAGGGTCGGCGTCGTCTCCGAATTCAATCCCGAGGACATTCCCGAGGCGCTGCGCGATTATCAATTCGCGCCGGCGGGAGTGGAGAAGCGTCTGCGCTACGAAAAGGCGAAAGCGCTGGAAGCGTTCTCGGCGCGGCGCTAAATTGCGCGGATAGATTTCAAGCGGCATCAACGACGATGCCGCTTTTTTTGTTAAATTTTCGTCAAATTGAATCAATCCCGGTTGTTTTTTTTGCTTTCCAGCGCCTTTAAGACGGCTTCGCGGTCGCTCCACGGTATTTTCCGCTTCTTTTCCAGATGCATCCAAGGCTCCGAGCCCTTGCCGGTAATAACGACGACGTCCCCCGCTTTGGCCAAACCGACGGCTTTTTCAATCGCCTCTTCGCGATTTATGATCTCGCGCGCATTTTGAATCGGGAAACTCGCATTTTGAATTCCCGATTTTATCTCCGCCAAAATCCGGCCGGAATCTTCATCGTAAGGATCCTCGTCGGTCAAAATTATTTCATCGCAATTTTCCGCGGCGATTTTTCCCATCTCCGGCCGTTTCCATTTGTCGCGTCCCCCGCCGGCGGCGCCCAAGACGCAAATCAATCCGCCCCCGCCGGACAAATGCCGTTCGCGCAAAGTTTTGTAAACCGCCGCCAGAGAGTCGGGCGTATGGGCATAATCAACAACGACGCTAAACGGCTCTTTTTGAACGTATTCCAGCCGCCCGGGAACGCCGGAGAAGTCGGCCAGCGTTTTTCTGATAATTTCTTCTTCTATCCCCCGCGAGCGCGCGAAAGCGGCGGCGGCGGCGGCATTTTCGCGGTTAAAATCGCTTTGTAAAAAGTCGGACAGGGCGAACCCCCGCAAATCGTTTTTGGAAAACAAAACAGCCCTTCCGCCTCCGGCCGCTTTTTGAAAAAGGAACGAGTTTCCGTCGTCGCCGTTGACGACAAAAACGCTCCCCTTACCGGCGCGACGGAAGAAATCAAGCTTGGCTTCACGGTATTTTTCAAAAGAACCGTGCGCCTCAATGTGTTCGGGGTGGATATTGATGAAAACGGCCGCGCCGAAGCGGATAAACCGATGCCGGTGCTGAAGAACGCCCTGCGAAGTGACTTCCAGAACGGCCAGCTCGCAGCCGCCGCGCGCCGCTTGGCGCAAAAACCGCTGAATGGCTCCCCGCCCGGGCATGGACATCCCGCTCCGGTTCAAATCCGCGTCGCCGTTCATTTTCATCCGGTAAGAATTCAGGACCGCCGTTTTCCGGCCGGCCGCTTCAAAAATCGCGGCGATCAGCTCCGTCGTCGTCGTTTTGCCCTTCGTTCCCGTCACTCCGACGACGAAAATTTTCCGCGAAGGAAATCCGCAAATCAACGCGCTCCAAAAAGCCCACAGAAAATGATAGAGGGAATTGAGCATTTCATTTTTTGTTTCCCAGAATTTTCAGCGCCTCCCGCAGACGGCTTTCCATGCCGCTTATTTCTTTCGGTATTTTCTTGATCGCTTCTTTGACGGCAAAGCGCCGATAGCCGAGCCCCGCGAGCGCCTCTTCCAAATCAAGGTCGGATTCCATTTTTCCGACCAATTCCGCCGATCTTCCCCGCGTCATTTTGTCTTTCAGGTCCAAAATGATTCTTTCGGCGGTCTTGCGGCCGATGCCCGACACCCGTGTCAGCAGTTCGCTTTTACCCTCGGCAATAGCCGCTTCCAAATTTTCCACCTTGTCCAGCGCCAGCACCGCCAGTGCCGACTTCGGACCGACCCCGGAAACGCCGTTTAAAAGCTCAAAAAAATCCAGCTCTTCCTCGCTCAAAAAGCCGTAAAGCTCCAGAGCGTCTTCTTTGACGCGCAGATGGCAAAAAAAATTCACCGGCGAACCGACGGCGGGCAAACTATTCAGCGCGGCGGAAGAAACGGCGACTTTTAAGCCGACGCCCCCGCTTTCCACGACAACGAATTTATCTCTTTTAAGCGATAAGCGCCCCGCTAAGCTGTAAATCATTTTACTATTATATCCGCCGCCTTGCTAAAACGCCAATGATGGGATAAGATAACGGACATGCCAAAAACACATTCGGCCCAAAAGGCCTTGAGACAGAGCAAAAAACGGCGGGCGCAAAACATTAATCGCAAGAAAAAGCTGAAAGCGACGATTAAAGAATACAAAAAATCGGCCGCGGACAAACCGGCGGAAACGAAAGAAATACTGGCCGAGCTTTATAAAAACGTGGATAAAGCCGCCAAGGCGAAAATCATCAAAAAAAATACGGCGGCCCGCCTTAAATCCCGCCTCTCGCGGCTCGTTAAAACAGCTCGCTAAAGCTGATCTCGCTCTCTACCTTCGCTTCAGGAAAGAAGCGCCAAGTCAAGCAGAACCTCCTCGTAATCCAAGCGTCCCGATTTCACGTCCGCGTCGTAATCGGCCATTTTGGGGCGCCAGCTTTCCGGAAGGCGGACGGCGGCCACGTTGAAAATTTTAGCCGCCGCTTCACCCTTTGAAAAAAGAGATTCCAAAAGCGGCACCTTAGCCCGCGGCCGGGAATTTCCAAGCGAATTTAAAAACGCGAAAAAATTGTCGGCGGCGGGACGTTCGCCGCAAACGGCGGCTATTTCTTCCCGACCGGCTTTTCCGCCCGCGCCATGCAGAGAAAGTTTTTCCAGCTCGTTGGCCATCCGCCAGGAATCTCCGCCGCAGATTTCCCGCAAAAACTTGGCGGCTCCTTCGTCCAGCGCGACTCCTTTTTCCGCCGCTTCTTTTTCAATGAAAAAGTCCGCCTGCGCCGGCTCCAGCTCCCGAAATTCCTGAACGAGCTGCCCCTTTAAAAGAAAAGCGAACTCCCGCGGCGGTTTGCCGCTCTCGGAAATCAGAACAGTCGTTTCCTTGTCCGTCGCCGTTTCTTTTAAAACGTCCCGCAATTCTTTGGCGCGGGCGCTTTCAAAAACGCCGGAAAGAACGGCCAGTTTCGTCCGTTCAAATAATGAGCGGGATGCGATAAAATCGCGGAATTTCCAAAAATCGTCTTCCGCCGACAAATCAAAGCGCTCGCGGGCAAGCGCCGAATGCTTTTGCCGGTAAGCGGCGATTATTTCGTCCAGTTTTTTCCGGCGGCGGTAAGCGTCCGGACCATAAAGAAAAATAATCATCTATATCTCCGATTATCGCGCTCCGGCCGGCCGTTGGCAAGCCGGGCAAAAATGTGCCGAACGGCCGCCGAGTTTCAGCCGCTTAATCGGCGTTTGACAGCGCAAACAGGGCAAGCCCGTCCGCCGGTAGACAAAGCGGATGTTTCCATAACGCCCGGGCAAACCGGCCGCGTCGCGAAAATCGCTGACGGAAGTGCCGCGCAGACGGACGGCTTTTTGAAGGATTTTTCTCGTTTCGGCGTAAATTTTATTCAGTTCAGCCGGTAAAAGGCCGGCGGCGGAACGGAAGGGATGGACGCGGGAAGCCCATAAAATCTCGTCGGCGTAAATATTGCCGATTCCGGCGATAATTTCCTGGTCCGTTAAAACCTGCTTGATTTTTCTTTTTTCCCGCGCGACGATTTCGCGGAATTTCGCGGGGGTCAGCTCTTTCGCCAGCGCGTCGGGCCCGAGCCGGCCGATTTCCGGCAGGTTTTCAATTTCTTCTTTTTGGCCGAAAGCGATTTTGGCAAATTTGCGCAAATCGGAAAGGGCGAGCTGGCGGCCGTCGTCAAGATATAAAATAAAATGAATGTAGCCGTTGACTTTTTCGCCGAGCGCTCCGCCGTTCAGACTTCGCGGCTTTCCCGCGGCCATTTCCCACTTTCCGACGAGAAAATGGCCGGACATTTTCAGATGAACGAGCAGCAGGCGGTTTCCTGTCAGGCGGATGAGAATGTTTTTTCCGCGCCGCCCGACGCCGGTGATTTTCAGGCCATTGATTGCCCCCTCCAGCTCGGCCGGCTTCGGTTTTTTGATCAGTTTGGGAGCGTCAAACCAGACGGCGATAATTTTCCGGCCGATGATTTTTTTATTCAGGTCGGAAACGACCGTTTCCACTTCCGGCAATTCCGGCATAATTTCCTTGGATTACGAAATGTTTTTCGGATTATTTATTCTTCTTCGTAGACGATTTCCCTCGGCGGAATGAGCCGCGGATCGGTCGGCAGGGTAAAATAGAAAACACTTCCCCGGCCCGGCTCCGATTCCGCCCAGATGACGCCACCGTGGCGGAGAATGACATTTTTGGCGATATAAAGCCCGAAACCGGAACCCGCCGTTTCCGCCCTCACCACCGCCTCGGCGCGGAAAAATTTGGTAAACAGCTTTTTCATATCATCGGAAGAGATGCCCGCTCCCGTATCTTTGACGCTTACCTGAACAAACGGCTTGTCGGCCAAACGTTCAATTTTCACCGTCACCTCCCCGTTTTTGATGTTGTACTTTATGGCGTTGTCCAGCAGATTGGAAAGAACCATCCCGATTTTTTGCTGGTCAATCCGCAAAACGATGGACGGCTCGGCCGGTTTGTCAAAATAAATCTTGATGCCGTATTCCTGCGCCAGCGCGGCCGCCCCCGAAAGCGCCTGCTCCACAAAGCTGATTATCTCCACGTTGTCAAACTGATAACCGAAGCGGCCCTCTTCTATTTTGGAAACGTCCAGCAGATCGTTAACCATCGCCGTCAGGCGGCGGCCGGCGGAAAGGCCGTTTGTTACCAGCGATTTTAAATTTTCCGGCAGAGCGGCGTCTTTGTTCAATTCCTCCAGCATCCATTCAATGCCGGTTAAGGGCGTCCGCAGCTGATGGGCGGCGACGGTGATGAATTCGGATTTGGATTTTAAAATGTTTTTTTCGCGCGTCCGGTCGCGGACGATTTTCAGAAAGCCCAGCAGTTTTCCCGCCGCGTCCGCGATGCGGACGGTCGTCACCCTCAATTCCTGATAAGGATTGTCAAAAGAAAGGTCGCTGATCTGCGGATAGGCGCCCGGCTCGGAGCGGGGGATGACCATCGGCGCGAGCGAAGGAAACATCGTCTGCGCCATCCTCCGAAAAGCGGCCGCCTGCACACGGCCGGTGTCAAAATATTGACCGAGAACGTCCGCCGCCCGGACGCCGAAAATTTCCTCGGCGGCCGGATTAAACATCAAAATTTTGAAATTCGGATCGTAGGCGACGATCCCGTCTTTAAGATTGGTCACCACCGAGGAAAGCTGGTTGCGCTCTATTTTTACTTCCAGATTGGAGCGCGCCAGTCGCAAATTGGCGACAAAAATCACCGAGCCGAGAACCAAAAACAGCGCCGCTTTTATCGGCACTTCCACCGATCCCCCGATGCCGAAAACGTCAACGGCGAGCATAACCGCCGCCAGAAAAAGAAAAATCCAAAAAAGCCGCATCTCCGGAAGAGAGAGATAGACCTTGGCCGTGTTTTTGAGAATCGCCAGTTTTTTAAGCATTTGATGGAGCGGACATCAGCTCGTCCCAGTTTCCGCCCGTCGCCGACTTTATTTTCAGCGGCGCCTTGAGCTGATAAATATTTTCCATTATTTCTCCGATGACGGCAGATGCTTCTTTTAGTATATCACTTTCAATTTCAAATAGCAGTTCGTCGTGAATGGAAAGGAGCAGGCGGACCTTTTCCTCCCATCTCCTCTTGCCGATCTCCCGCCCCACCGCGATCATCGCCGACTTGATGATGTCGGCGGCCAGTCCCTGAATCGGCATATTGATTGCCGCCCTTTCCGCCTCGGCCAGAAAACGCGGATGAAAAGAGGTCGCCTGCGGCAGCCACCTTTTGCGCCCCATTTCCGTTTTCACGAATCCCATGACCTTCGCCTCCTCTTTCGTTTTTTCCTGCCAAATTCTCACCTGCGGGAAATCGTCAAAGTACTCTCCGATGAATTTTTTCGCTTCGTCGCGCGACAAGCCGCTCGTTTTGGCGAAAGAAAGCGGTCCCATTCCGTAAACAACGCCGAAGTTAAGCGTTTTGGCGACATTGCGCATTTTCGGCGTTACTTCGGAAAGCGGAACGTTAAAAATCTGCGCCGCGGTCATTTTGTGGATGTCCAGGCCGCGCGCGAAAGCGTCCAGCATTTTTTCGTCGCCGGAAACGGAAGCCAGAATTCTCAATTCCACCTGCGAATAATCAAACGCCGCCAGCGAAAATCCCTCCTCGGCGACAAAAGAACGCCTCAACGCCTTTATCCATCCGGCCATTTTAGGCGATTCAAACTCCTGCCGAAATTCCTGCGGAACGTTCTGAAGATTGGGATTCTGCGAGCTCAAGCGGCCGGTCGCCGTTCCCGTCTGGACGAAAGTCGTCCGCAGGCGGCCGTCCGGCGAGGTCAGTTCCGCAATCGGCTCAACGTAAGTCGTTTTCAGCTTAAATGCCTCGCGGTATTCCAAAAGCGGCGCGATAATCGGATGGACGCCCTTAATCGCCAGCAAGCTTTCCGCATCCGTGGAAAGCGCGCCGGAGGCGGTGCGTTTCGCTCTTTTAATCGGAATTTTCAGCTTTTCAAATAAAATTTCGGCCAGCTGCTTGGGAGAATTGACGTTGAATTTTTCTCCCGCCGCGGCGCGAATTTCTTCTTCCAGCCGCTTCAATTCTTTGTCCAGCTCGCCGTTCAGCGACTTTAAAGCGCCGCCGTCCGTTTTAATCCCCCGCTCCTCCATCGCCGCCAGAATTTTGACAAGCGGCATTTCTATTTTTTCAAACAAATCCGAAAGGCCGTTTTCCTTCAGTTTTTTCTCCGCCTCCTCAAAGAGAGCCGGCAGCGCCGAGCGGAAATCGTCGCGGCTTTCTTTCAGAAGTTTCAGGCAGACGCTCTGCCAGTCAAAATTTTTCCCGTCGGGGCCGATCAGCCAGGCGGCGATTTGGACGTCAAAAAACGGCGGCTTCAAAAAAAGCCCCTTCTTTTTAAGAACTTTGAAAAACGGCTTGAGATTGAATCCTATTTTAAAAATTTCCGGCGATTCCAGAATTTCCTTCGGCGGCGGCTCCCCGCCGCTTTCTTCGGGAAGAAAAAACAGCCGCTTTCCGCTTTCTTTTTCCCGTTCGCCGATCTTTATTCCTTCTCCGGCGCCGGCCGCCGGCCGCTTTTCGCTTTTTTCTTTTCGTTCCCCGCTCTCCACGGGCCGCTTTTCGCTTTCTCCATTTTCCCCGTTTATTCTCGCGACCAAGCTCCGGAAACCCAGCGCCCCGAAATAATCGGCCAGCGCTTCTTTCGGCAACGGCGGCGCCTTCAGGCCGGAAAGCTCCGCCGCCAGCGGAGCATCGCGCCGGATAGTGGCCAGGTCTTTTGATAAAAACGCCTGTTCGCGATGCCCGGAAAGTTTGGTAAAAAGCGTTTGTTCTTTTTTTGTTCCCTTTTGAAACTTTTCCAGATTCGCGTAAACGCCCTCCAGCGTCCCGAATCGCCCGAGGAGATCGGCGGCGGTTTTCGGACCGACTCCCGGAACGCCGGGGATGTTATCGGACGGATCGCCGACCAGCCCCTTGAAATCAATCAGCCGTCCGGGCGGGACGCCGTATCTTTCCCTGACCGCTTCCTCGTCGTAAATCTTCGTTTCGCCGACGCCTTTCTTCGGCGTCTCCACGACGACTTTTCCGTTTATAACAAGTTGAAGAGCGTCCAAATCGCCGGTAAAAACGATTATTCGCAAATCCGGCTCTTTTTTGAATTTTTCCGCCAAAGACCCGATGAGATCGTCGGCTTCCAATCCCGGCGTCTCAAAAACGGCGACGCCGAATTTTTCCATCAGCTCGCGCGATTTTTTTAACTGAAAAACCAGTTCGTCCGGGGCTTTCGGCCGGTGGATTTTGTACTGCTCGTATTTTTCCTTGCGGAAAGTCGTCTCGGGACGGTCAAAAGCGGCGGCGATAAAATCCGGTTTTTTCTCGCGGAAAATTTTCAGCATCACCGTCGTCAGGCCGTAAACCGCGCCGATTGGCTCTCCCGCCGGCGTCGTCAGCGGCGGCAGGGCGTGAAAAGCGCGATGCACAAGCGCGTTGGCGTCTATCAAAAGAAGGGTTTTCATCTTCTCTTGATTTTACCAGCGCGGCGCCCTTGCGGCAATTTAATCATTTCCTTGCCCGAAAAGTCCGCGGCGCGAAATCCGTCCGAAGCGGCGCTTGACAACGGTGTATCACCTTTGATACACTTTCAGCACGCTTAATAATAATCAACATGCCCACCACAAAAAAACGCCTCAATATCAGCATGGGAAGCGATCTTGAAAAAATGCTCTCCGATATCGCTAAGCGCGACCGCGTCCCGCAAGCGACCAAGGCGACCGAGCTTCTTCGCGTCGCTCTTGAAATTGAGGAAGATCGGGCGTGGGCGCGGATTGCCGAAAAACGCGACAAAAAAGAAGCGCGTTTCGCGTCCCATAAAAAAGCATGGGCGTAACATATCGCGTTCTTTATCACGAACAAGTGGTTGCGCGCGACATCCCCCCGCTCTCTCAAGAGTGGCGGAATAAGATCAAAGGAGCTATTGAAACCAAGATTGGCTCCCGCCCCGAAGTATTCGGCATACCGCTCCGCAACACGCTCAAGGGGTACCGCAAGCTCCGCGTCGGCGACTACCGCGTCATCTTTCGCGTTGAATCAACGACGATAAAGATTTTCGCCATCGGCCATCGCGCGAGCATATACCAAATGTCCGAGAAACGAATTGGATGATGGTTATACGGAGGTCGGACCTCCGTGGTACACATCGCGCGTTAATATAACCGACTCCCCACAGTAGTAAGAATTTCCTTTGCATCCATCTCTATCGATACGTCGCTTTTTAATTGACTTTCGTAATATCCTCCCTCTTGTTTAACCATTCTCGCGTTCCCGTTTGCATCAATTATATACGCACGCCATAAATATTGGCGACCCTCCCCAACCCGGAAATCAACCTGCGATTTTATAACAACGCAGCCGATACCCTTAACGTGTAATATATCCTAGCGTTGTTTACAGTTATCCATCGGATTACTGTAAACAGCATGACAATCCACAAACGCACTCGGCTCACTCCCATACAGCGGCAAGAGCTGGACGATGACTACCATACAAATCATATTCGCGTCTGCGATCTGATCCGGAAGTACCGGGTGTCTGCTCCCACGGTATACAAGATACTCCATAGGGGCAGACAGCGAGACTTCAGCGTGCACAGAAGCGCCAATGCATAATTTCGTACGATCCAGTATGGTTTGAAACGATTAGCAAAGGTCGAACGAGAACTGGAAGAACGTTTGAAAAAGGAAGCGCGACGTTACAACGAACAGTATCCGGGCGAGATGGTACATCTTAACACCAAACGATTGCCGCTTCTGGAAGGAGAAGCCCCGCACGCGAGCCGCGAATATCTGTTTGTCGGCATTGATGACTTCTCTAGAGACCTGTATGTTGCTATTCTTCTCGACAAGACGCAATATTCGGCAGAAGCATTTCTGAAACGGGTGCTTGACGAATGTCCCTATACTGTTGAGCAGATTTATTCGGACAACGGACTGGAATACCGAGGGAAACCCGACACTCACGCCCTCATTATGATCTCAAAGATTCTGAAGAGTTATTCGGGCCAAAAATCACTCCAACCGCCGTTTTTTCGCACACCATAAGCCGCCCAATTATTTCCGTCCTCGTCCTTTTCTGGTCCATAGCTAATGTCAATAAATTCCGTAGTACCATCATCGTACTCTATCATGATGTTTTCTCCGGCAAATTGCCCCTCTTTTGAAGGATCTTTCCCAAGCGCTTCAACTAAAAGCTGTTCATAAAACCCTCTGCCTGAATCAAATCTAGATGGCGCCTCCTCTTTCTTTCTGTCAATAATTACATATCTTTCTGGTATTTTTTCCATTCTTCCATTAATTTCGCGACTTGTTAACGATTGACTTGCTGGAATAGTAAGAATTCTGTGAGTTTCACTTTGTCTGCTCATTTCTTCACGAGACCTTTCATATCCTTCATGATATGCAACTTCTCTCTCTCTGCTTAATATTTTTTGCTTATTCGTCATCATCTCCTCCGCTTTTTTGATTTCGTCCGGCGAAGGCGTAAATTTTTCCGAGTTCATATTTTGAATAATAATGCCTTTAATTGTTATGTTTCTTCTTTCCGACTCTTTCCTTCAGAGTACCCCCCCCCGCGGCTTGTCAAGCCCACCGCAAGCCCACTGTCGGGGCTGATTCGTCGCTAAAAATCTTTTGAAATTTTAGGTTTCTTGCTATACTCTCCGATATGAAAATCGTCGTCGTGGAAAGCATGACGTCAATTCCGGAACTCAAAGAGCTCGCGAAGGAATTTTATTTTCCGATGATCAAAGGAGTGGCGGATATTGAAAAGAAAACCGTTGCCTTCGGTGGCGAGTATCACATTGATGCGAACCAAAAACTCATTGAGCGGGGTTCTGAACAAAAAGATATTTGGGGATTCAACGTGTATCTTGATCGCCCACGAGAACATTGGATAGAGTATATCTCGCTCATCAACATTCGCCCCGCTCAAGAAAACGCCGATATGGAAGTGCGGAGCGCGGAGATTCGCAAACGAATAAAGAAAATAGTTAATGAAAAAATCGCGTGAACGCCGCCCGTACTTCATTATTTCTTATGGCAAACCTCGGCGCGGAAGCGTCGCGCCTTATTGCCGCCAAAGAACGGCTTGACGCCGACGCGGCCAAAGCCGCGCTTGCGCGGGCTGAAAGTATTCTGGGCGAGATAGCCCATCTGCCCGACATGAAGCCGCGCGCGGAAGAACTCGCCGCGCTTTCAAAAGCGTTGAGATCGATCGCGGGGGACGAACCGCAGAAGATCTCCTCTCTCCATCTCAAATCCTATTTCGTGCCGTTTGCAATGAGATTAATGACAGGCAAGTAGTACGAGAAATAAAAAGCGACGGCGCGGCGAAGGCGGGCTGGATGCTCCGGCGGATTCCGCCGAAGAGATGGGGTAAACCACGGACGCCCGGCCTTCGCAGCCGAAGCGGTTGTTTCGGTGGGTAGGCCAAGCCCGCGGAGGCTTCATTTTTTTTCGCCCATGACAGTCAATTACGGAAATTGAACTTCCATAAGGATTAAGCATTTCAACGCCTCGCGATCTGCTAAGCTGCCCGCAATTCTTCAAACTCCTTTACCGAGAGTTCGGCATCGCGGAGTATTTTCCTGATCAGAGATTTATCTATGGCCTTGTAGTCGGGAACGGTTACCGATTTTCTGCCCGGGCATTCCAAACGAACGTGGCTCCCGCGCTGTCTTGCCACGCGATAACCCACATTCTCCAAAGTCTTAATCAAGCGTCTCCCGGAGATACTCCGCGACTTTGCCATATTACACCGCGATGGTATGCAAGCTGATTTCCCGCGGATGATATTCTTTCAAAATCTGCCGTGACTTTTTTTCTTCCAAGATCAATTCTATGACTTCGCGAATATTGCGCAACGCCTCATCAATTGTCTTCCCTTGCGTATAACAACCCTCAAAAAGCGGACACTCCACCACATAGAAACCGCTTTCTCCTTTCTCCATTAAAAGAGGAAGGCGCGGATCAGAAGGTAATGATTTGGATTTAGCCCTTTTCATATTAAAATTCTATCAAACCGAAAAAATGCCGTCAATGCGCCCGAAAAAGGCGCCCCGCGCACCGAAGGAAAAGAATACGCGGTGCAAGACGGAGAGATAATTGAGTTTAAGATTTAACCAACCAAAACAAAAAGTCCGATGGGGCAACATACCCGCAGGCTTCTTCCGAAGTTGAGCTTCGGAAAGTCCATGGCGTTCTTAAACGACGCGAGCGTGAGATACCAAATGATGGTTAAGTTGTAACAATTATCTACCAGCCATATCGTTCAATAAAGGCATCTTTCAGAGTATCTTCTAGTAAGGAATTCTTAATTGCATCACAATATTCGCTGTGCCATCCCACCCCCAACCCCTGCCAACCGATAATAATCCTAGCAATCACATCATCGCCAAGCAATTTAGGGAAAGCATAATAATCTATAAAAATAACCGGAACCTCACGAAAGCTCCCCTCTCTAACAGAAATGGCTTTCCTTCCGCCGCCGGATTCCTCCGTTGCATCCTCATAACTCTCTATCGCATCGATTGTAGCTGGATATTTTGAAATTAACTTCTTCCTCCGAAACTCATCAGAACCTTTTTCCAGCTCTAAAGTGTCATATTCTTTTTTAGAAGTTGCTTCCCTTTCCTCGCTCATTACTCGTTGTTCGTCCGTCATCATCTCCTCCGCTCTTTTCATTTCCTCCGGCGAAGGCGTAATTTTTTCTGGACTCATATTTTTAATAATAATGCCGCTTAAATTGTTTTATTTCTTCTCTTCTCCGACTCTTTCCCTTAGAATACCCCCCCCCGCAGCTTGTCAAGCTCAATCCGCCGAACCGCAATTTCCCGCTTTGCCACTCGTTGACAATCGTCTTTTCCAAATCACGTCAGGCCAAAGTTTTCGCGCTTATCGCCGTATTTGGACCGTCCTTTCCGTCGCGGCGGCGCCGTGGGAAAATTCCAGCCAAACCGCGGATTTGGGCAGAACTTTTTTTATTTTTTCCGCCCATTCAATGAGAATGATGCCGGAGGCGTCTTTGAGAATTTCCTGAAAGTTTAGAGAAGAAAGCTCGCGGGCGCTTTTCAGACGGTAGCAATCAATATGGTAAGCGGCGCGGAAAATCCCCCGCCGCAGAGGATATTTTTTCATCAGAACGAAAGTGGGGCTGGTGATTTTTTGGCGGACGCCCAGCGCGCGCAAGAAACCCTGAACAAAAGCGGTTTTGCCCGCCCCCAGTTCACCGACAAGCGCCAGAACCAAGGCGCCTTTTATTTTCTTTTTTCTCCCGCAAAATTTCCGCGCCAGCGAAGACGCCAGCGCGCGCATTTCTTTCGGCGATCCGATTATTTCACGATTCACGGCTGTAAATTTTCCTTATTAAGAGCGCCGCCAAAAGAGCGGCGGCAAGGGCAAAAGCGGCGGCGAAAATAAAAATTCCCCACATTCCGCTTCCGCCGATAACGGCGGCGGCCGAAGAAACATCGGCGGAAACGGGAATTTCGGGGAGCGCCGCCCGCTCCGTCGGCGATAAAGCTTCTTCAACCGGCGCGGAGTCAAAAATATTCTCCCGCCCCGGCGTCGGAGAAGAAGAAAAAACGGTTTCTCCGCCAAGACCGCTTTCTCCGATTTTTCGGGAAACGCTTATTCCTTCGCCCGCCGTTCCGCTGAATTCCGCCTGGTCTTTCCGGTCGCCGCTCCGGTAAAGAAAAAGCGTTTCGCCGCCGTTATTCAGTCCGATTTTCGTCGTTTTTGAATTCAGAACCAGATATTCCGCGGGCGCGATCCGGTAGCCGTCCAAAGAAAAACTCTTTCCCGAGGCGTCTTTCAAAACCCAGCCGCTCAAATCAACCGGTTCGGTTCCGGAGTTAAAAAGCTCAATCCATTCGCCGTCGGCGTCTTTGCCGGCGGGATTGGGTAAAAATTCGCTGATTAAAACCATAAAACGCGGCTTGAAATTATTTTGGCCCGTTAAATCAGGCTCCCGTTTTTTTTCATCTTCAGATGTTCGTAAGCCGCCGCCTCGGCGACGCGGCCGGCCGGCGTCCGGCTGATCAGCCCGACGCTCATCAGATAGGGCTCATAAACGTCTTCAATGGTTCCCCGCTCTTCGTTGAGGGCCGCCGCCAGCGCGCTGACGCCGACCGGACCGCCGTTGAACTTCGCGATAATCGCTTCCAAAAGCTGCCTGTCGGCCGGCTCAAGACCGAGTTCGTCTATTCCCAAAAATTCCAGCGCGCCCTCGGCGATGCCAACGGTTATCTGGCGGTCGCCGCCCACCTCCGCGAAGTCGCGCGCCCGCTTCAAAAGCCGGTTGGCGACCCGCGGCGTAAAACGGGAAGCCCGCGCCAAAGCGTTCGTCGCTTCGGGATCAATATCAACGCCCAAAAGATGCGCCGATCGCTTTAAAATTTCTTCAATATCGCCCAAATCGTAATAATCCAGCTTGAAAGTCGCCCCGAAGCGCGACCGCAGGGGAGCCGAAATCAAACTCATTTTCGTCGTCGCCATCACCAAAGTGAACGGCGGCAGATCAAGAGAAATCGCCCGCGCGCCCGGTCCCTTGCCGATGATGATGTGAAGTTTCCGGTTTTCCATCGCCGGATAAAGCACCTCCTCAATGGTTTTGTTGATACGGTGCGCCTCGTCAATAAAAAGCAGGTCGTTTTCTTCCAGACTGCTCAAAATCGCCGCCAGATCTCCGGCTTTGTCCAGTGCCGGACCGGAAGTAATTCGCAGCCGCGCCCCCATTTCTTTGGCGACCAGATACGCCAGAGTCGTTTTGCCGAGCCCCGCCTGGCCGTAAAACATCAGGTGGTCGCACGGCTCGCTTCGTTTTTTGGCGGCTCCCAAAATAACGTTCAAATTTTTTTTGATATTTGCCTGGCCGATGTATTCGTCCCAGCCGCCCGGGCGCAGGGCCAGGTCCACTGCGTTTCCCGCGGAGGGTTGTTTGTTTAAATTGGTCATTTGTGTTAAAATGTCTTTCTCTTGTTTTTATTCAATGTCGGGGGGTAAGGGTTGAATGGTTGACAAACTGACTTGTTTATGCTATTATTTCCCGCATTGGGAAAATATAGGGGTATTGTATTTATCAAGAGCGCATATCTCTGTGGGTTATCGGAATTTTTTCCAGAATTAGGACAGTCTGGCTTCGGCTGGACTACTCCTCGAAAAAATTCTAATCTCTTTTGAATTTTAATTCAAAAGAGCAATGCATCGCTTCACCGCGAACAAACCCACAGAGATACGCGCTCTTTTTTTTATTCCCGCCATTGCAAAGGACCGGTCAGCCGCTCCACTTCTTCAAACGTGGTTCCTCCGGCAATCGCTTTCAAAATCCCGTCTTCCTGCATCGTCGTCATCCCCTGCTTGAAGGCGAGCTTTTCCACTTCCAGTTCGGTCGGCTCTTTGGCGATCAGCTCTTCAACGGCCGGATCTATCCGCAAAAGCTCGTAAATCGCCACCCGCCCGCGATAGCCGAAATTATTGCATTGTTCGCAGCCCTTCGGAGAAAAGACTTTTGCCTCCTTGTAATCCCCGCGATTGAGCCGTGGCGGCATCGCGGCGAGGAATTTTTCAATTTTCTTCTTCAAATCGGCGCCGATTTCCGCCGGAACGCGGCATTTTTGGCAGAGACGCCTGACCAAGCGCTGGGCGATAATGAGGTTTAACGAGGGAGCGATGATGGACGAACGGACGCCGAGATCAATAAGCCGGGGAATGGCGCCGACGGCCGAATTGGTGTGCAGGGTGGAAAAAACGAGATGGCCGGTAAGCGCCGAGTGCATGGCGATCTCCGCCGTTTCCAGATCGCGGATTTCGCCAACCAGAATAATGTCGGGGTCCTGCCGCAAAATGGAACGCAGGCCATTGGCGAAGGTGTAGTTGGCCTCGGGATTTACCTGCGTCTGCTCAATGCCCTCAAGATGATATTCAATGGGATCTTCTATCGTGATGATTTTGCTCTCCGGCTCGTAAACCGTCTGCAAAAAAGCGTAAAGAGTCGTCGTTTTTCCCGATCCGGTCGGGCCGGTATTGAGAATCATCCCGTTGGGCTTGTTTAATTCTTCCTCAATGATTTTCAGATCGTCGCTCCGCAGACCGAGGTCGGCGAGGGTAACGTGAATACCGGCCGGGTCAAGAATCCGTAGCACGATAGTTTCGCCGAACTCGGAAGGGATGACGGAGGTGCGGATTTCAATTTCCGCTTTGCCGGCGCCGATGGTAAAACGGCCGTCCTGCGCTTCGTCGTGAATGTTTATTTTCAGATTGGAAAGCAGTTTGATGCGGGTCACCAGCGATTCGTAGACGGCGGTTTGAATCTCCGCCGCTTCGTGCAGCAGGCCGTCAATGCGCAGGCGAAAATCGGCTTTTTCGGAGGACGGCTCCAGATGAATATCGGAGGCGCGGTTGGCCAGCGCGCCGGCAAGAACGATTTCCAAAATCTGGGAAACGTAGGGGCTTTTGAATTCGGCGATTGCTTTTTTTAAATCGGGCAGGTTTTTCAGCGTCTTCGCCAGCTCGTCAATACGTTCCTGGGCGATGTCCACCCGGCCGGTGATGCCCTCCTCCCGCTTGACGACAAAGCGGTAAAACCCGAGGGCGTATTCCAGGCCGCTCGCGGAAACGACGCTAACCATCGGGATAAAATCGCGTTTTTTCAAATCTTCAATAACGGCTTGCGTTTTCGGCGAAAGGGGATCGGCCACCACCACGCCGAGTTCTTTTCCCGCCGCCTGAAAAGGAACCAGCCGGGCTTCCCGCGCCCGCTTTTCATCAACAAGCGCCAGCGCGTCCACGTCAATGGGCGTTTTGGACAAATCAAGATAGGGCCGCTTCCAGCCTAAAGCGGCACGCTGGGCCTCCCGCTCTTCGGCCTCGCGCCTCTGCCGCGCCAGCTGCTCTTCAAGGGGAATCATCTTCACCTGAACCATTTGAAATCATTTAATCCCAAACGCGTCCCCCTTACAAGTTGATAACTTTTAATTTTTAAGTTTGAGGCGCTTGGCGAAGCGGTGCGCTCTCTTGCGGCGAATAATTCGCGCGCGACCTCCCCCGCTCATCTTCAATCTTATTTCACGCCCTTTGCGCTACGGCTGATGACCGGACGATAGCGCCGCGCCATTAACCCGCCGCCGCGCGGATGTATGCCAAGTTATATGTTCAATGCGGAAAACCGACCCCATAACAACAAAAAAGCGGGCCATACATAAATTATGGCCCGCCTGGATCTTTCTGCGAGAGCTACGCGGCGAGACGAATTTCCACCCGCCCGCGATACGCGCCCCAGCTTTCCCGCCGTTTTTGCGTAATGGATTCGTGAGCGACTTCCAGCGCGGCAAGAAGCCGCTCGTTATATTTCTTAAGCTGGACGGCGGTAATTTGTTCCCGCAGCTGCGGACCGTTGCCGGCGTAATACCGGCGGCACGGCATCTGCCACTCGGGATGCAGTTCGCAAAAAAGGAAATCCATGATGGAGCGATAACGATCCATCTTCTTGCGAGCCGCGACGTATTCCAGCGCCTCCTGATAATCCGTCTCGCCGCCCAAAAGCGCGTCAATCTGCG
>CAYHUJ010000004.1:22087-26038 GCA_964360035.1 uncultured Candidatus Saccharibacteria bacterium
TATTCCAGCGCCTCCTGATAATCCGTCTCGCCGCCCAAAAGCGCGTCAATCTGCGGAAAAACGGACTCGGTCGCCCCGCCCGTCGACGCCAAGCTCTGTTTTATTTTCATTACCAAATAGCAGCATTGCATTTGCCCCCTCCTTTTTTATTGGCTGCGTTGTCAAAATCTCTGGCGGTATTAATGCCACAAAAAATTGCTTTGCGCAAGCGGTATTGACAAATTTCTTAAAATCCACTATTATCACACGAGTTTTTCCGAAAGATGGAAAAAAGTAAAAGGGAGGCCCCAAATGCCCTCCCGCTCAAACCCGCAAAAAGAAAGGGAAAGAAAAAGCGGCAGGAGCGAAAAAGAAGAAAATAATTAAAATAATTTTAAAAAAATATGAAAAAAATCATTCATTTCGGAGTTGTCGGGATTGCCGCGATGGCGATCGCTCTGACCAGCTTGGTCGGGTTGGTTTTGACCGCCCCCGCCGCAAACGCCCAGACGCCGTCCCCGGCGTTCAATAACGACTGGCAGGATTACAAAACCCTGCGGGTCTCCAATTACACGAAGAATCCCAATTCTTCCACCAATTGGGCGACGACCGTTTACGCCGACAACGGCGACGTCATCAGCTTTATGATTTATTACCACAATACCGTTTCCGGCACGACCGCCAATGATACCCGAGTCCGCGTTTCTCTGCCGACCGGCTACGGCACTTCCATCACCCCGAGCGCGACGCTCTGGGCGTCAAACGCCAACCCGCTCGGCGACACGGCTTACGTCATTTCCAACGGCGCGCCCCAGCGCCTGGAATACGAAAGCGGCTCCACGCGCTTTTATCCCAATCAAAACAGCTCCGTGTCCCAGCCCCTCCCGTACGGCCAGAACGGCAATGAAATCGTCAGCGCCGCCGGCTTGCGGATCGGCGACATCGCCGGCGGCTGGCCGACTCAGGGCTACGTCGTTTTCCGCGCGCGCCTGATCGCGGAAACGCCTTCCGCCCCGGCCGCTCCGACTGTCACTTTAAATATCAATCCGTCGCAAATCACTCCCGGACAAAGCGCGACGCTCGGCTGGTCGTCCGCCAACGCGACTTCCTGCTCGGCTTCCGGCGGCTGGTCGGGAACAAAAGCGCTTTCCGGTTCGGAAATCGTTTATCCTTCGGTAACAACCTCTTACGTCCTGACCTGTTCGGGAACGGGCGGACAGGCGTCAACCCAAGCGACGATAACCGTTTCCGGCAATCCGGCCGTCAGCATCAACCAGCGCGTAGAGAACGTCAGTTATCCGAACGGCGGCTCAACTTCCAACAACGCCTGGCCGGGAAACACTCTGCGTTATATCTTTGATGTTGCGAATACCGGCAATGTCGCGCTTTCCGGCGCGGAGCTCGGCGATTATCTTTCTTCCAATTTGGAATTCCTTTCGGCGACCAACGGCGGCTATTACAACGCTTCGCAAAACCGCGTCGTCTGGAATCTGGGAACTTTGGCCGGCGGCTCCTCGGTGAATTCCATTTCCTTCACCGCCCGCGTTAAAGGCGGCGCGACGGGTAATTATCAGATGACCAACCGCGGCCAGCTGACTTCCAATCTCGTTTCCGCCGATTCCAATCAGGTAACCACGAGCGTTCTCGCTCCGCAGGTGGCCATCAACGTTTCGGCCAATCGGACGGACATTCTGCCGGGCGGCGAAGTCGTTTACTATGTTTCCATTCTCAATAACGGCTCTTCGCCGGCCACCGACGTCATCGCGACCGTTACTCTGCCTTTCGGCCTGACCGTTCTTGAAGCCCCGGGCGCTTCCCTCATCAGCGGCAACGTTATCACCTACCGCTTTCCGCTTATCGCCGCGGGCGGCCGGCAGGACATCGTCATCCGGACGAGAGCGCTTAGCGGCTTGAATCCCTATTCCATTCTCGTGGTCAGAGTGGATGTTTCCTCCAAAGACAACGCCGCCGGCGCCGTTTCCGGCGCTTCCAATTCTTATTCTTTGACGGTGAGAAACGGCGCGACGGTTCCGTTCGTTCCCAATATTGTTCCGCCCGTTTACGCTCCGCCGGCCGCCAACCCGAGCGCTCCGGCGAACGATCAACTGCCGCAAATCAATCTGGTTCTGCAGGCCAACCCGGATCGCGTCAAGGCCGGTGAGGAAGTCAGCTACGCTCTGGCCGTCGTCAACGGTGGAAAAGGAATAGCCAAGAATGTTTCCGTTAAAATTGAAATTCCCGACGAAATGACGGTCGTGGAATCGGGCGACGGCTTCACGCCGAATGATAACGGATTCTCTTACAATCTCGGCGACCTGAACGCCAACATCGGCAAAGCGCTCGCCTTCAAGCTGAAGACCGCCAAGGACCTTAAAAACGAAAATTATCTGACGGTGACGGCGACGGCTTCCTACGCCGATAAAAACGGCGCCGTCCAGCCGGAGGCCTCCGCCGCGGCGACGATTACCGCCGAGGGGCCGCGGACGCTGACCGCCCTTTTGTCGGATATTTTTTCCGGAATCTTCACGACTGCCGCGTGGCTGATCTTCCTCGTTATCGCCATCCTCACGCTCATCGCTTACTTCCTTAACCGCAAGTACGCTTTCGTGGGCAACGGCCGGAAATCGGAGCAATTCCCTCCGGCCGCTTAAAAGGCCGCCCCGCAACCGCCGTCGCGGCGACTCCCGCAAAAATCCGCCCCGTAAACAAAGGGCGGATTTTTGCCGGCGCGAATCAAGGCGCGTCAGCTTTTGTTCAAAAAGGGGTTCGCTTATATAAATAATTTATGAATTTGACAAAAAAATAAAAATCGGCTATAACTTAGCCGAACCTTAAAAAAGAGGAGGAGAAATGAAAAAATCTTCTCTGTTTATAGTTTCAGGAATAATTGCGGCGGGCTCAACGGCGCTGGCGCCGCTTGAGCCGTCGCTGGCCTTTCCACTTGCCGCGATCGGCATCGTTCTGCTGATCGCGGCCATCACGCGGCGGTGGGACAAGATCGTCCCGCCCCGCCGCAGGAGGAAAAAATGAAAAAAAGAATGTGGGCCGCGATCATTGCCGTCTTCGCGGCGGCGGGGTGCGCCACCCCGCCGCCGGTAACGGTCGTCCGTTATTACCCCACGGAGGGGGCAGTAACGGAAACGCCGCGCCAGCCGATAGGCGCGACGTTCACGATTGTCAACGCCACGGATGGCGCGTTGGCCGTTATCCACGACGGCCGGCGCAGAGCCCGCCTCAAACCCGGACAATCGTTCGGGTTTGAGATGTCCCACAACCGCTACGGAGTGATGGAGACCTCCGTAACGGTTGTGGGTAAAAAGACGGGGGGGCGCCCCTTCGCGATCAGCCGGAAATTTCTTGTCGGCTGTCGGGAAGGATGGATCAGCGGTATGGATTGCCGCTGGAGGTCATATTCTTGGACCGTTTCCCGCTGGAGCGTGCTTTTCGCGGGAGACGCCCCCTCCGAGGACACGGAAGTCCTCAAACTCTTTGCCATGGATGGCGTTGGGGAAAGAGCGTAAATTTTCGCCCGGGTTTTCTTTCTTTCTGGAAAAAAAGCCCGGGCTTTTTTATTTCCATAAACCCGCCTTACGTTTTTTTAAGCGCTTTTTTTAAATTTTTGACTTTTTTAACTTTTTTGACTTTGCGACGGTTTTCAAAATATTCAAACCACGCGACAGATTCCGCGCGGACAGCTCCGGACAAACAGATTGATATTTGCCAAGATTTTCCGATCCAAAAATGATATTAAAATGTTATGGCATTTGGCGCTATGACGCGTCATAGCGCCCAGCGGAAATTAAACTTTTATAGTAAGACGCAGCAAGGCGCGGCTTTTGTAGTAAGGTATAAAAAGGCGCAAAAGGATTGAATTTTACATTTACAAGAGAAAGTTTAATAATAATTGAACAATGTCGGGGCACTCCAAATGGTCAACGATTAAGCATAAAAAGGGGGCGGCGGACGAAAAAC
>CAYHUJ010000004.1:26138-36284 GCA_964360035.1 uncultured Candidatus Saccharibacteria bacterium
AACAGCAACCGCACCATCAGCGAAACGAAAAAAATCTTAAGCGACGCCGGCGCCAAATTCGCCGAACCGGGAGCGGTCGTCTGGGCTTTTGAAAATAAAAACGGCGGCTGGGAAGCGAAGCACCGGCAGGCGCTCTCCGCCGAAGGCAAGGAAAAGCTGGCCGCTCTTATGGAAGCGCTTGAGGAACGGGATGACGTCCAAAAAATCATCACCAACGCGGCTTGATTTTTCGCTTTCAATTTTTACTTAAACCGATTTTATTCAAACGACTATAAATGGTTATTTTGGGAATTGATCCGGGCAGCAGCCGCATCGGCTGGGGGGCCGTCCGTAAGGACGGCGACTGGGTTTTCGCCGGTTGCGGCACCATTGAAATAAAATCCGCCGATCTGCGAAAAACGGAGAGTGAGTTGAATGCCCTTTTGAATAAGTTCCGGCCCGCCCTCGTCGCCGTGGAAAAGCTCTATTTCGTCAAAAACCAGAAAAGCGCCCTGGCCGTTTCCCAGGCGAGAGGCGTCATTATGCTGACTATCGCCAAACGAAACATTCCCGTTCTGGAATACGCGCCGACCGAAGTGAAATCGGCGATAGCCGGCGACGGCCGCGCCAGCAAGAAAACCGTCGCCGTGATGGCCGCCCGAATTCTGAAAATCGGCAAAATCGGCGGCTTGGACGACGCGAGCGACGCCCTGGCAATCGCCATGACGGCGGCCGCCCGCCACAAGCTTGACACGCTGAAACAATAAGATATACTTTTGGAAAAAAATCGGATGTCAAATTAAAAGGTCGTTTTACAAGTCAATAAACGCTATGCCGGCCACTAAAATAAAACCGTTCGCCGCCAAAAACGACGACTTGGACGAGGACGAATGGGAAAAGGAAAAAGAGGGCGAGGAAAAAACGGAGAACGGGGAAACTGCAGAAGAGGGATGGGGAAACGAGGAAGAAACGGAGGAAAAGACGAGCCCGAACGAATTTAATTACGATTACAACGAAGACAAAAACAACGATTACTAAACAAAACCCGCGCTTTCTTGAAAGAAAGCGCGGGTTTTGTTTTCAAGCGTCAGAGATTCGGCATTAATTTCGCGAAGCGCCTCTTGCCGACTTTTAAAACCGCCGGTTTTTTTATTATCACCGCCTCCCGCCATGACTTGACGGCGGCGCCGTCAACGCTGACCGCCCCCTGTTCTATCAGCCGCTGGGCGTCGGAAAGCGATTTCGCCAAACCGGCGCGAAAAAGCGCTTCTTTCCAGTTTTCGGCCGTCTCCGCCCGGAAAACGGGCATTTTTTCCGGCGCCAGCTTTTTTTGAAAAACATTCCGGAAATTTTCCTTCGCCCTCGCCCCCTCCCGCGGTCCGCGCAGCCAGCCGACGACTTCCTCGGCCAGCCGCTCTTTGAGGTCGCGGGGATTGGCCGTTTTTTCCCTGATGCCGGCGGCGATTTTATCCACCTCTTTCAAATCAACGTCCGTCAGCAATTCAAAATATTCCGGAATCAGCTCGTCGGGAATGGACATTATTTTGCCGAATTGCTCGTCCGCCGGTTCGTCCAGCCCGATGTCGTTTCCGTAACTTTGGCTCATTTTTTTCTTCCCGTCGGTGCCGCGCAAAAGCTTCATCGTGATTATGTCCTGCGGCGGCATCCCTAATCCGCTCTGAAGATCACGCCCTCGCATCTCGTTAAAAAGCTGATCGGAGCCCGCCACGGCGACATCGGCCTTGAGCATCGCCGAATCGTAGGCCTGAAGCGCCGGATAAACGGTTTCGTGAAGACCGACTGCCCGCCCCTCTTTCAGCCGTTTTTGAAACATATCGCGGCCCATCGTCTGCTGGGCGGTAAAGCGCGCCATTAATTTAAGCAGTTCCTCGGCCGACATTTTATCGTACCATTCGCCGTTGCGCCTGATTTCCAGGTTTTTCGCGCTTAAAATTTTTTTCACCTGGCCGACGTAATTTTTTGCCGTTTGAAGCGTTTCTTTTTTAGATCGTAAAACCCTTGACTCTCCCCGGCCGGTCGGGTCGCCGAAGCGGGCGGTAAAATCGCCGATTAAAAAAACGACCGTGTGCCCGAGATCTTGCAAGGCGCGCAATTTCCGATATACTACGGCGTGCCCCAAATGGAGGCGGGGGGTGGTCGGGTCAACTCCGTGTTTAATCCGCAGTTTTTTTCCGGACAAAAGCTTTCTGGCCAGCGACTCTTTTTCAATCGCCTCGTCCACGCCGCGGACGACAATGTCGCTTATCGCCTCCCGATTTCTTTCCGGGTTTATGGTTTTTCTCATTGATTCGGTATAATTTATTGTAATAGCCAATTTATGAAGCGTCAAAAAAAGAAGCTGATCGCCAAAATCGCGGTTTTTTTATTTCTGGCTTCTCTCGGCGCCGGCGCCCTCGGCCTGGCCGCCGTGGCCGGAATTGCCAAAACCCTTCCCCGCGTTGACCAGTTTGACAGCCGGCAAGTGGCCCAGTCAACTAAAATTTACGACCGCAGCGGCGAAACGGTTCTTTATGAAATCCACGGAGAGGAAAAAAGGACCGTCGTTCCTTTCGGGGAAATTCCGGAGGTGGTCAAAAAAGCAACGCTGGCAATTGAGGACGCCGCTTTTTACGACCACCCCGCCTACAGCTGGCGGTCGGTTTTGCGCGCCCTCTGGGCAAACGCCATCAGCGGCGCGGTTTCACAGGGCGGCTCCACCATCACCCAGCAGCTCGCCAAAAACGCCTTTTTGTCTCCGGAAAAAACGCTGACGCGGAAAATAAAGGAGCTGCTGTTGTCGGTTCAACTGGAAAAAATTTATTCCAAAGACGAAATTTTGGGCCTTTACTTAAATCAGATTTCCTACGGCTCAAACGCTTACGGCATTGAAGCGGCGGCGCTGACGTACTTCGGCAAAAGCGCCCGCGATTTAAACCTTCCGGAAGCGGCGGCCCTGGCAAGCATGCTTAAGGCCCCGACTTATTATTCTCCCTGGGGAAGTCACGTTGACGAACTACTGGAACGCAAAGATTACGTCCTCGGCCGGATGTTTGAGCTCGGCTTCATTGACCGGGAAGAAAAAGGCCGCGCCTTGAAAACGAAATTAAAATTCTCTCCGAAATCGTCCGGCATCAAAGCGCCCCATTTCGTGATGATGGTTAAAGAATACTTGACCAGTAAGTACGGCGAGGAGGCGGTGGCCCGCGGAGGATTAAAAGTCGTCACCACGCTGGACTGGAAGCTTCAGCAGATTGCCGAAAAAACCATCACCGACGGAGTGAGCCGCAATACTCAATTATACTCCGGAAAAAACGGGGCGCTGGTCGCCCAAGATCCGAAAACCGGCCAGATTCTGGCCCTGGTCGGCTCCAAGGACTTTTTTGACGTTAACAACGACGGAAACTTCAATGTCGCTTCCCAGGGACTAAGACAACCCGGCTCCGCCTTCAAGCCGTTCGCCTACGCCGCCGCTTTCAAAAAGGGCTACGCGCCGGAAACGATTGTTTTTGACGCCCCGACCGAATTCGTTCCGAATAATCCCAATTGTCCGATAGCGGTCAGTTTTTTCAACGAAAACGACGAGTGTTTCCATCCCCAGAACTTTGACCTTAATTTTGACGGGCCGGTCACTTTCAAAAACGCCCTCGCCCAATCAATCAACGTTCCGGCGGTGAAGGTTTTGTATCTGGCGGGAATGGACGACACGATTAAAACCGCCCAAGATTTCGGTATAACGACCATTAACGATCCGAGGCGCTACGGATTGTCGTTGGTGCTTGGCGGCGGAGAGGTGAGGCTGTTGGAAATGGTCGGCGCCTATTCGGCATTCGCTCAAGACGGCGTCAAGCACAAACAGTCGCTGATTTTAAAAATTGAAAATCCCGAAGGAAAAACACTGGAAGAATACAAAGACGAGGCGGCGCAGGTGATTGAGCCGCAATACGCGAAAATGATCAACGACATTCTCTCCGACAACGAAGCGCGAACGCCTCTTTTCGGCGCGAATAATCAATTAACAATTCCCGGTCAGGAGACGGCGGTTAAAACCGGAACGACTAATGACTATCGCGACGCCTGGACCATCGGATACAGCCGGTCTCTCGTCGCCGGCGTCTGGGCCGGCAACAACGACAACGCTCCGATGCAAAAGCAAGGGGGAAGCATTCTGGCCGCCGTGCCTATTTGGAGCGATTTTATGAATAAAGCTCTCGCCAACCTGCCGCTGGAAACGTTTACCCCCCCCGATCCTTATTATCCGACCAAGCCGATTTTAAAGGGGGAGTATGTCGTTAATTACGAAATAAACGGCGCGCAATTTCCCCAAATTCACGACATTCTTTATTACGTTAAGAAAGACGATCCGAATGGAGAAAGTCCCGGCAATCCAGAAAACGACCCCCAGTTCGCCAACTGGGAAATTCCGGCTTTGACGTGGGCGCGGGTCAATATCGCCAATTTTCAAAATTACAACCTGGAAGTGGCGGGGGTTCGCGACGCCGTTTCTGCTTCCGGCGCGGAAATAACGGTTTTTTCCCCGAAAAGCGGCGATTACACCGGAGATTCAATTAATGTTGACGCGGAAATTAAATCGCCGAATCCGATCGTAAAAATAGAATTATTTTTTAACGGCGCCCTGGCGGAAACCCGTTCCGGCGCGTTGGGAACCCGCTACCGCTATCGTTACGATTTCCGGACGACTGGAGGAGATTTTCAAAATTTAATCACCATTAAAGCGATGGATTCTCTTCAACGCGTTTTTTTAAAAGAAATTATCGTTTTTCAATAAATCACGACTTAATCGGCATTAAAAGATAAAAGAAAGATGAATCGTTCGGCGTTTTGGCGGTAGACGGCTTAGAGTCGCCGTTTACCCCGAAAATAATATTTTCCGAATCGTGATTTTTCAATCCATCCAGAAGATATCTTCTGTTAAACGCGACCTCAAATTCGTCCCCTTTTATTTTCGCCGGTATGAGATAATGATTTTCCCCGACGCTGTGGTCGGCGGAAAAAACTTCCAGCACTTTTTTATCGTTTTTTGATTTTAATTTCACCTCCTGCGACTTACCACTGAACGCTCCGGCAAGTTTAAGGGCTTCAATAAACTGATTTTTATTAACAACGACTTCGCTGTTGAATTCCGCCGGAATAATTTGGTTGTAATCTGGAAATAACCCGTCAATTAGTCTGGAGATTATTTCTAAATCGCCGAATTTGAAAGCCGCTTGATTTTGATCGTTGTAGATAAAAAGAGGCTCGTCATCCTTGAGTAATCTTAAAAGTTCATGGGAGGTTTTTAATGGGATTATTATTTTAAATCCCCGCTTATTCGTCGTGGAAAACTGAGAGGATGGAATTATCTTTTCGGCTAAACGAAAGCTGTCGGTAGCCGCTAATTTTAAAAAATCCAGTTGAAAATCAATGAGTATTCCGCTGATTTCCGGGCGGATATCGGAAAATTGGGCGGCGTTGATTACTTTATTTAAAGCGCTTTTAAAGACGGCGGAGTTTATTTTAAGGTATTCATTTTCATTTTCTATTTTCGGAATAATGGGAAAATCACTCTCGCTTATTCCTTGAATGACGGCGTCGTAATTATCCGTTTTGAATAAAAGCGCGTTATCCCTTTTTTCCAGCGAGATTCTTTCGTTGTTAACGTTATTAATCAGCGCCGACAGCGTTCCGGCCGGAACCGTCAATCCGCCGTCTTTGATTATTTTCCCGGTTAGCTTACAGGAAATCGCCAGCTCCAGATTGGTGGCCGTCAGTTTAAGTCCGTTATTTTCCGCTTGAATGAGAATATTTTTTAAAATCGGAAGTCCGACGCTTTCCTGAGCGGCTCTTTCTACTGCTCCTAATCCTTCTTTTAAATTATTCTTTAATATTATTAATTTCATAGTTGTAGTGCGGTTAAATTTTGTTGATAATCGGGTTTTAATGTTTATTCATCTCGGTTATTTTTCCACAGGGGGTGATTATTTCAATGGGAAAACCCGGGGACTTTTTAAAAAACACCTCTGTAATATTTTTTTTATCCATTTTTTATTCAATATTAAAGTGATGGTTTTCAGAAACATTTCCACAAGTTCTCATCCTTTATATATTCGCTCCCTAATCATTAATATTTTTTGATTTATCGCCTGATTTTTATTCATTTCTTTCGTGATTTTTTCGCAAGCATGAATGACCGTCGTGTGATCTCGATTTCCCAGTTTTTCTCCGATAAACGGGTAAGAAAGGTCAAGAATATCCCTTAAGAGAAACATCGCTATCTGGCGCGGCTCCACAATTTCTTTTTTCCGGCTTTTACCGATTAAATCACCGTGAGGAATCTCAAAAAAACTCGCCACCACTTTAATAATATCGCCCGGGTTGACGTTTTGGGGCGGCCTCTGGGTTATTTCCGCCATTATTTTTTCCGCCGTTTTCGCGTCAACAGCGATATTTTTAGTCGTCTGATAAAAAACTATTTTATTAATCACCCCCTCCAACTCCCTGATGTTCCGCTGGATTTTTTTCGTTATAAAATCGCACACCGCGTCGTCAAGATCTATGCCCCTTTCCTGGATTTTTGTTTTTAAAATAGCGAGCCGCGTTTCATAATCGGGATAGCTTATATCGGCAATCATGCCGCCTTCAAAGCGCGACCTCAGACGCTCCTCAAGGGTCGGGATGGATCGCGGGGGCCGGTCGGAAGAGATGATTATCTGCTTGTTATTTTCATACAGGGCGTTGAAAGTGTGGAAAAATTCCTCCTCGGTCTTTTCCTTGCCGCCGATAAATTGGATGTCGTCAATGATTAAAACGTCAATGAGGCGGTATTTATTTTTTATATCCTCCATTCGTTTGTTGCGAATCGCCCAAATTACGTCGTTGGTGAATTTTTCCGAAGAAACATACCGGACCTTCACTTTATTGTCGTAAGCGGACTTAATTTCGTTGCCTATCGCCTGAATAAGGTGCGTCTTTCCCAGCCCGACGCCGCCGTACAAGAAAAAAGGATTATATTTTTTCCCGATATCTTTAATGATCGCCAAGGCGGCGGCGTACGCCAGCTCATTGGAAGATCCGACTATAAAAGAATTTAAAGAATAGCGAAGATTCAATCCCGATTCCGGATCGGCGCCGAAATTGGAAAACGCCGCTTGCCGCTCTTCTTCGGCAATGTTCGTTTTGACGGCCGCCGTTTTGAAAATTACCGGCTGGACGCGATACTCCACCTTTTTGGTTGTTTCGTCGTAGTTTCTGAGCGACGCCAAAATCAGCCGGTGGTATTTATTTTCAACCCATTCTTTGGCGAAGTTATTCGGCAGAGAAACGACGGCGGTCCCCTCTTCTTTTTCCGTCAAGCGGCTGCTTTTAAGCCAGGTAAGAAAGTTCGGCTTGGAAATCTGCAGCTCCAACTCCCCCAAGACCGCCCGCCAAAGCTGTTCTAAATTCATAATTATTTTTTTATTACCCTTTTTATTACCCGTTGTCGCTTAAAATTTTTCTAAATCTTACTCCTTCGGGGGCGCTCAAGACAAGAGGCGGAAAGAAACATGAAAATCAATTTCCGGAAACGCCAATCGGCGCATAACGCCGTCAGCCGATAAAATCCATATTACAACTTTTCCAAGAGCGTCAAAAGGCCGTTTTGAATATAACCTGTGTATTGTCTGTGGAAAACCTAAATTAACCGCGTTAATAGGCGAAAATAACGGGGCGTCATCAAATAAAAAAACGAAAAATTACCGAGCGGACGGACGCCGCTCTTGCTTAACGGCCGATTTGCTGATATTCTGATTGTTATGTCGGTTACATATCAACCCAAAAAGAAAAAGAGGAGCCGCACCCTCGGATTTTTGAAACGGATGTCCTCGGCTGGCGGCCGCCGCGTTTTGAAAAAAAGGCGCGCGAAGGGGCGCAAAAAACTAACCCCCCAATAAAATATGCTGCCGTCCAAAAACCGCCTGCCGTCAAGGCCGTTTTTAAAAGGAAGGCGGCTTGCCGGGGAAAGCTTTTTGGTGGTTATCCGCCCGACCGACCGGAAAAACAGCCGCTTCGGCGTCGTGGTCGGAAAGAGCGTTTTTAAAAAATCGGTGCCGCGCAACCGGCTGAAAAGGATAATCAAAAAATATCTCGCCGCAAATCTTTCCTCCGTAAAAAGCGGCCGCGATGTTCTGCTTATCGTCAAGCCGCCCATCGGAAAAAAATCCGAACCGGAGATCGCCGAAGAATTGAAAGCGCTTATCAAGAAAATGTAAAACAAATTCCATGATCGCTTTATTCAACGAAATATTTTACCGGCCGATATTCAACGCTTTGATTTTTATTTACAACACCGTCGCTTTCGGCGATTTGGGCGCGGCCATCATTTTACTGACGATTTTTATCCGAATCGTTTTATTCCCCTTGTTTCATAAAACGATGAAGCATCAAACGGAGATGCAGCGCCTCGGTCCGGAAATTAAAAAAATCCAGGATGATCACAAAGACAACCGGGAAAAGCAAGCGCAGGCGCTTTTGGAGTTTTATCGCCAGAATAAAATCAATCCGTTTTCCGGATTTTTTCTGCTGATTCCCCAAATTCTCGTGTTTATCGCCCTTTACTCGGTTTTTTTGAAGGGCATTTCCGAAAAAACGCTTCTTAGTCTGTATGGTTTCGTGGCGGCGCCCCCGGAAGTGTCCAGCGCTTTTCTGGGCTTGATTGATTTGAATAATCCGAATATCCTTATAGTCGGCTTGGCGGCCATCGCCCAATTTTTTCAAGGCAAGCTGTCCTTGCCGAAAAAGACCGGCGGGGAGCCGTCTTTGGGAGAAAACATCGGCCGCCAGATGGTTTACATCGGCCCCGTTATGACCATTATCATTTTAATGTATCTGCCGGCCGCCGTCGGGCTTTACTGGCTGACGACGTCGCTGGTTTCCGTCGGGCAACAGGCGTTTATCAATAAATCTCTGAAAAATGGAAAAAATTAAAGAAATAACCGAAAAGCTGGTGGGATTGATGGGCTACGGCGGAAGCGAAGCCGAAGTGGGCATTGACGCCGAGCGGCAAAGAATTTCCGTTCTGATTAACGATGGCCGGATTCAGGAACATCTGCCCCACCTCACGGCCTCTCTGGAGCTCGTTTTGAAGCTGATTGCCAAAAAGAACGACTGGGGGACGATTTTCGTGGACGTCAATAATTATCGCAAAGAGCGGGAGCGTCTTTTGGCGGAACTCGCCAAGGCCGCCGCGCACAAGGCGCTGATGACCGCGGGAGAGGTTTCTCTTCCCCCGATGAACTCCTATGAGCGACGGCTTATTCATATGGAGCTTTCTTCCCGGCCGGACGTCAAGACGGACAGCGTCGGCGAAGGAAAAGACCGGCACATCGTCGTGCGGCTTCTTTAAAAGCGCGGAAAGGAACCTCTTTTTTAAATCCGCGCTTCCTGTTTTGGCTTTGCTGTTTTATCGCCGCGTTACTCGCCCAAGTCAAGCGAGTATATTTTTTCGTCGTAGCGATTAATGAAATAAAGCTTCCCGTTTTTAATCGTCAAATTGTCGGCGTCAATCGTCAGCGGATCAAATTCGTAATATTTTTCCGTCTTTAACCGCCTTTTTCCAGATTCGTCGCTGACGGCGGTGAAAGAATAAACTTCATCATCGGTGTATAATTTTCTTTTGAAATAATCGTCGGGGAGAACCGTATCTGCCGGCACTTCTTTGGGAACGGCGCAGAAAATAATTCCCGCCGCGTCGTCAAAGGCGCATTTATTCGGCAGGGTTATAAACCGCGATAAATCAACCAGCGGCGAGCCGTTTTCGTCCGTCAAGAATAAAAAATTATTTCTTTCGCCTCCGCCAAACAGCAATCCTTGTTTTAAGGCCGCCGACCATTTGGCGAGAAGGCCGGTCAACGGAGCGGATAGGGAAGCGGCCGTTTTTTTGGCCGGGTTAACGGCTAAAAGCGAAGCGGCGTAAAGCGCGGACGGTCGGGGCTTTAAAACGATTCGGTCCGGCGACGGCCATTCCAGTTCGTAATCGGAAAGCGCGAGAGACATTATTTTCACTTCGCTGTTTTTTTCCTTGGAAACGTCAAGGGCAAAAAGATCATTTTCGCCGGTCGCGGAATTGAGTTTCAAATAGGCGATTTTTTTGGAATCCGGCGACCAGGCGGCGGAAATAATCCCGCTTTTATT
>CAYHUJ010000005.1:0-32846 GCA_964360035.1 uncultured Candidatus Saccharibacteria bacterium
TTCTTTTTTCCGCGTTTTCCGTTTTAGCGGCCGATTATCTTCTCTTGTCTTTCTTCGCCGCTATCCGCCTTGTTTTGACCATTACGGCGGCGCTGGCGGCGGCGGCGCTTCTGCGGGACGGGACCGTCAAATTTGAGCGCGTCGCTTTGACGCTGGCGGCACTCTCGGTCGTTCAGTCGCTTATCGGCTTCGGCCAGTTCGCTCTTCAGGGCGGCTTGGGGCTGAAATTTTTGGGCGAACCGGAAATCGGGCCGCTTGTCGGTGGCGCTTCCAAAATTCTGGCCGGCGGGGGAAAGCTCCTGCGGGCTTACGGGACGTTTCCGCATCCGAATATCTTGGCCGCTTTTCTTCTTTCGGGATTGTTTTCCTTTTATTATCTTTGGCTGAAACTTCCGCCGGCGGGACAAATAGCGGGACTCGCGAAGCGGCTGGCCGCCGCGCTGGGATTGTTTGCCGTTTTGGCGGGATTGGCGCTTTCTTTCTCGCGGGCCGCCTGGTTCGTTGCCGCTTTACTGACGGCCGTTTTTCTTATCCGCTCTTTTTGGGCGGCCGAAACGAGAAAAAAAGCGGCGGCGCTTTTGTTTTTGCTGGCGGCTTTTGTTTTAATTGTCGGCAAGACCTACGGCTTCGCGCTTTTTCACCGCGTTCAGCTTTCTTCTTCGGAACCGGCGGTCGTTTACCGTCTGGCGTATAACGAACTGGGAGCGGCAATCGTCAAAAGCAAGCCGTTCGGCGTCGGCATCGGCAATCAGGTGATTTACGCCGTCAAAAACGAGCTTTACCGGAAATCGGGGATGGCGGAACGCTGGCAATGGCAGCCCATCCATAACATTTACCTTTTAATGGCGGCGGAAATCGGCGTTTTGGGATTTCTCGCTTTTCTGCTTTTCGCGTGGCGGCTTCTTTTTGCGGCGTTCGCGAATGGCGGTTCGTTTTTTATGATTCCGGCGCTGATGCTTGCGGCGTTGCTACTGCTCGGTTTTTTTGATCATTTTCTCTGGACACTCCAGCCTGGACGGCTTATGCTGTGGCTGGCGATCGGCTTGGCGCTGGGCGCCGCTCGCCCTCGTAGTTGAATGGATACAATACCTCCCTCCGAAGGAGGCGTTGCAGGTTCGATTCCTGCCGAGGGCACCACGTTGGAAAAGTCAAATCCTCGCGGCGCGAAACGCGCCGCTCGGCTAGCAAATTGTACGGATTTTTCGGGGCAAAAAGAAATTCCCGATTCCGCAAAATATGGTTCGAGCCGATGTTTTTAAGAAATGTTGTCATTTCGGAAAGATTTTCTGACTCCAGTAAATTAGCGGCTTGATTTAATGATTTTATGAACTCACGAGCCGGTTCGAGCCAAGACAACCCTTTTTGCTCAAAGTCGGTGATTTTTTCGATAAGCTCGACCTTTTGGGAAATGAGAGCGTCCTTTTTGGTAGCGTATTCTTTTTGCGTAAGCGCATCATCGAGATATACATCCAAAAGTTTTTGGAGCTTCGTTTCAATTTGCGATAACTGTAATTTTAGATTTACCACCTCGCTTTGTGATTGCTCCTTTGCTTGTACTTCTTCCGTATCCAACGCCGCCAAAACTTTTTTCATGTCTTGGCTCGACAAAGAAACTTTTTGAAGGAAGTTTTTGATTTGCTCTAAGAGATTTCTTTCATCAAGATATTTTTCTTGGCATACGCCTCGCTTTTTTGTGCAACGATAGTAAGTGTAAATACCCCCATTTCCTTTGGCGTATTGAGCGGTAATCGAGCAACCGCACGAGGCGCATTTCATAAGGCCAAGAAAAGGAAAACTATGTTTTCTGTCCGGCCTCACTTTGCCGCGCTTCGCCATAACCTCCTCACACTTATCAAAAAGTTTCTTTGAGATTAACGGCTCGCGTGTTCCTTCAAAAATTTCCCCTTTGTATCGCATTAAACCGATGTAAAAGGGATTTTGGAGAATATGCTGAACATTGCTCAAAGATATTTTGTTTCCGGTATTTGTTAAGAGGTTTTTCTTTTCACACCAATTTGCGAGAGAGTTTAGTGGATATACTCCGGTGGCGTACTTTTCAAATATCTTCTTCACTTTAGGAGCTTTCTCGCTATCAATATCAATTCCTCTAGTTTTTGGATTGTTAGAATATCCCACCGGAGCCCAACTAGGCCACACTCCATTTCGTATTTTCTGTCTCAAACCTCGTTTTACATTCTCTCGCAAATTATTTACAAAATATTTTGATTGCCCAAAAGCGATATTCAACATGAACAAACCCTGTGGTGTTGGTTCAAACCAGAAGCAGGGAAATTTGAGGGACTTAATCAAGCCGCGATCTACAAAATAGATAATCTTTCCGCCGTCAACGCTGTTTCTCGCTAATCTGTCGGGGTGCCACGAAAGTATTCCGTCCGCCTTTCCAGATTCGAGAATTGCCAACATTTCTGCGAACTTTATTCGTCCAGGTTCTTTTGCGGTTTTGGCCTCTTGGAAAGAGGCGACGATTTCAAGTTTTTCTTTGGCGGCAAATTCTTTGAGCTCAACAAGTTGAGCTTCAATCGAGAGAACTTGGCGGTCATCTTCTTCTGTGCTTTTCCTTGCGTAGATTATGTATTTCATAGTTTTGTTTGGTTAATGATTAAAATTTTTCTTTTCTGCTTCTAACGGAATCGGGAATTTCTTTTTGTCCCGAAAAATCCGTACAATTTGCTAGCCGAGCGGCGCGTTTCGCGCCGCGAGGATTTGACTTTTCCAACGTGGTGCAAGATACTTGAATTAGTCCGAACCGCTTTCGCTCCGACGCAAGGTCGGAGCGAGGAAGTCCCCCCGCGAAAATTCGGAAAGGCGGCGGAGCCGCAAGAATCAAAACCGCAAAAGAACTCGTTAAAAACATCGGCTCGAACCATATTTTGTAGAAGCAGAAAAGAAAAATTTTTCAAACACTCCCAAGAGGCGGCACTTGCCGTCTCTTGACTTTTGTGGCGTGATATGATAGGATGGCATGAAATCCAGACATGGTGTTTGGATGGAATCAAACCGTACCTTGAAAGGAGGAACGAGCAATGAAAAAGCTGTTTTGTCTTGTCACACTGGTTGGTGCGATGGGTCTTCTGGTTGGATGTGATGATAGCAAGCCGCCGAAGACCACAACCGTCGAGCTCTCCCAACCCCAGGCAGCGGACTCCACGACGAGTCAGGTGTTTGGCGACGGCATCCGCATCAAGTTCATCACCGCCAAAGGGGACCACGCCAATATACAGGCGGAAGTTCAGCGCCAACTGGAGGCGTTCATCAACAGCGGTCAGTACGAGATCGTAAAGGTCTCCACAACGCGCTGCAACGGCTCCGGAGCTCACCTGCTCTCCGCAGAAGTGTACTACCGTCCTAAGAAGTAATTCCATGGGCGCCCGGTACACCACCACATCAGGCGCACGACCTTCGGGTACGGCGCCTTTCCTTTTTCTTCAATTTTGAATTTGAATTTTCATAAAAGAATTTGCCGCCAAAGCAGTAAATTTTTCAATAATTTTCGATTGAAAAATTTACTGAAATGAGTTAAACTTAACTCATTAGAAAAACTTGAAATTGTCATTCTTGCGGCTCCGCCGCCTTTCCGAATTTTCGCGGGGGGACTTCCTCGCTCCGACCTTGCGTCGGAGCGAAAGCGGTTCGGACTAATTCAAGTATCTTGCACCAGTATTAAACTTTCAGGAATTTTGCCAACGGATTTTGCCGCGGCGCATCGCGCCGCGGCTCTGGTCGGTCAAAAAAACGAAAGTTTAGAATTGAGCACCAGAAAGGAAAAATCAAGCGGTTTTGTTTTGGGGGAGGAAAAATTTTCATGAATAAATCGTTCAAGATTGTTTTCAGCGGACTCATCCCCGTTTTTATTATCGGTATTCTTGCGGGTATAGTCGGGTACTTAAGCGCAAAAATTACGACTTTTGAAGAGTGCGAGAAGGCCGGTTGGATCGTGCGAAGTATAATAGTCTACGATGGCAATAACCCCATTGAAATTGAAAAGGAGTGTTTTTTGTGGCTGGGAAAGAATTTCGTGAAACAAAGAGATAGAGCCGCCGATTATGAACGGCAATTGCAAAATTTCAAAGAAGATATCAGGTCGCGGATGCCGCTTTCCGTTCCGCAATCCCAAGAAGAAATCGACGAAATTAATAGAGCGGGAAGGCTTTGGTTTGAAGAGAATAGAACTCGGCTTTACGAAAATTGCGCGAAATTTGAAATCCCATCGCATTCCGACGACTCTGGTTATGATTCCATAAAAAAGATATTGACTGTTTTTTGGCGGAACGGAACGCTTCAGCAGAATATGAGCATCGAGCTTCCTTATGAACCAGAGACCAACTTTTTCGGATGTTCCGATTCGGCAAAAGAAATTCTTAAAAACCTTCAGTGGATGTTGGAGTCGGGAGCTCTCCCGCGATAAAGTTTGTCTCCAAAGAAAATGGAAAAAATTTCGATAGAGTAGAATTTGCCGCCAAAGAAAAACTTGTCATGGCTACGCCAGATCTCGCGTAGCGAGAAAATTGTCATTCGTGCGGCTTCGCCGCCTGCGGCAGCTTGCACCAAGGCAAGTTTCTTTTCGCCGCCTGCGGCGGCGAAATGCACTCGGATTAATTCAAGAATATTGCGCCAAAATCTGACTTTTCGGCTTTTTGAGAGCCGGATAGCGGGCGGCTACAACGGCCGTCTTTGATTTTACAGAAGAAACTCTTTGCCGCTCGGCGCGGCAAGGCGCGCCGAGCGGTTGGTCATGCGCAGGTTTGAGACCCGCGAGTAACGTTTATCAGCGTTTGACAGAAGCGCGTTTTGGTATTATTTTATACAAAGTTTTTTGGAGTTAACCCGAACAAAGGAGGGGACGATGAAGACGCTGGCAATTTTTTCGGTGGCGGGGATGTTTTTTGCCGCCGTTTCCGCGGTTGCGATCGCGGAAAAGCTGATGGCGGCGGGAATGGTGCCGGACGCTTGGATTCTCCGGGCGGCGGGCGTCGCGCTGGCTTTCTCCATTCCGGCGCCGATTTATTTGGCGGCGCTGGAAAAAAGAAGAGGGGGGGGACTGATGGGAATATATTTTAACCCTCCGGAAGGAATCGCGAAGGGCGGCCGCTCTCTGCGGCCGGCCGGCGACTTCGCTGAATTGAAGAAACGGCTTTCCTTCGGAGAGGTGCTCTTCGGCCTCTATGACCGCGGATTTTGCAAAAACGCGGTCTTTCTCAAAAACGAGAAGGATTATCTCTCTTGAGGAGCAGGCGCAGAGAGGATTTGTCAAGCGGGTTGGCTTTTACGCCGTTTCCCGCGAGCGCGCCGAGGCGGTCTGCGGTCCGCTTCCCCTAATTTAATTTTCGCCCCGCGAAACGGACACCTCCGTCTCGCGGGGCTTTTTTGTTTTTTTTCTGCTAAAATGAGAGCAATGAGCTTTTCTTTGGTTTATTTGGGATATCGCTTTCTTTACCGCGTCGCGGAATTTTTCCACCGCTGGTACGTTCGCGGCTTTTTCGTTTACGGGCGGGCGGTTTTGAACGTTTTGCTTTCTCTGGATAAAACGCTCGCCTTGCGGATTACCCTGCGCCATTTCGGCGAACCGCTTTACCGCGATTACACGGTTTTGGGGTATATTCTCGGCTTTGTTCTCCGCGGCTTGCGGATAGCGGTTGCTTTGGCGATTTATCCCGTCGTTCTCGCTTTCGCCGGCGCTCTTTTTCTGGTCTGGATGGCGATTCCCGTTTTTATCATTTATAAAATCATCTTCGGATGAGCGAAACGAAAGAGACGCGAATTTATTTTGACGACCCTCGTCTGAAAATGACGCTGGCGGGGAGAATGTTCGTGCGCGTCGCTTCTTCCTCGGCTTTTTTGCTGTTAGCGGCGGCGGGAGCGACTTTTCTTATTTCCGGAATCAACCGCCTTTTTTGGCTCGGCGCGCTGATTCTTCTTTTTTTCGGCGATTGGCTTTTCCACCGCAACCACGCCGAGCGGCTGATCGGCGAAGCGAAGGGCGGGGAAATAAACGCCGCCGATTACCTTTCTCTCGCCGCTTATAAAATAACAGAACGCGCTTTTGACCGCGCTCTGCTTCAAAAGAAAAATTTTTATCTTCTTCTTTTAAGGCAGTTATTGGAGCGGAAAGAAATCCGCGAAGGATTGGCGAGGATGGACGTCGCGCCGGAAGAAATCCGGCGGAAAACGGACGAGTATCTTGGAAAAACGGCCGGCGCGTCCGCTTCTCCCGAGCTGCGCGCGAGCGTTGAAAATTATATGGCCGCGGTTTTTTCGGAAGCGAAAAATCGGGGAAGCCATTGCCTTGAGCCGGACGATTTGTTTTCGGCCTTGAGTTTGGCCGGCGACGCCGAAATCGCGAAAATTTTCAATTTATTTTCAATCAACGCCGGCGATTTGAGCCGCGCGCTGATTTTCAGCCGTTTTCGGAAGCGTTTCTGGGGACTTTCCGCCATACCGGCGACGCTCGGCGGTTTCGCTCCGCGCGTTTTCAAGGCGAAGCCGCGGCGGATGAATCGCGCCTGGACGGCGCGGCCGACTCCCGTTTTGGACAAGTTCAGCGTGGATTTTACGGACTTGGCGCGTCTTGAGACCGTCGGATTTTTAGTCGGCCACGAAAAAGAATATGCGCGGCTGGCGGACGTTTTGGCGAAAACGGGAAAAGCCAATGCTCTTTTGGTCGGCGAAAGCGGCGCGGGGAAGGAAACGATTGTCGCTCATTTGGCGTATCAGATGGCCAAAGACGGCGTTCCGCCGGCGCTTTTTGACAAGCGTCTCGTTTCTCTGCAAATCGGCGGCCTGGTCGCCGGCGCCCAGCCGGCGGAGCTTCAGGAAAGAATCAATAAAATCATTGAAGAAATAAAACTGGCCGGAAACATCGTTCTTTACGTTCCCGACGTTCATAATCTGGTCCGGACTTCCGGCGAGGCGTTTTTAAGCGTGGCCGACGTTCTGCTTCCGGCGGCGGTTGAAGGAGATTTTTCCGTTATCGGTTCCACTTTTCCCAAGGAATTCAAACAGTTCATTGAGTCGCGCGGCGATTTTTCCGACGCTTTTGAAATTATCCGCGTTGAAGAAATCAGCGAAGACGAAGCCGAGCGGCTCTTGGTTTATCACGGCCTGTTGTGGGAACGGCAGTACGGCATCGTCGTCAGTTTCGGCGCCGTGAAAAAAGCCGTCGCGCTGGCGCGCCGATATTTCCACCAGAAACTTTTGCCGGCGAGCGCCGAAGAACTGCTGAAAGAAGCCGTCGCCGCGGCGGCGGCGAAGGGGGAAAAAACCTTGAACGCGGAAGGCGTTATCGCCGTCGCGGAAAAGAAAGTCAATGTTCCCTTGCGGGAGGTCGGAAAAGACGAGGCGCAAAAATTACTAAAATTGGAGGAGATTATCCACGTGGAGCTCGTTGACCAGGAAGAAGCCGTCAAGGCCGTTTCGCGGGCTCTGCGGGAGTATCGCAGCGGCCTTTCCCGGAAGGGCGGACCGATCGCCGTTTTTCTTTTTGTCGGGCCGACGGGCGTCGGCAAAACGGAGCTCTCCAAAATTCTGGCGAAAATCCAATTCGGCTCCAAAGAGGCGATGGCGCGCTTTGATATGTCCGAATTTCAGGACAAGCAGAGCGTCGTTCGCTTTATCGGTTCTCCCGACGGCCAAATCGCCGGCGCTCTGACGGAGGCTGTTATCGCGAAGCCGTTCAGTTTGATTCTTTTGGACGAATTTGAGAAAGCGCATCCGGACATTCTGAATCTTTTCCTTCAGGTGTTTGACGACGGCCGGCTGACGGACGGTCTGGGACGGACGGTGGATTTTCAGAATACGATAGTCATCGCCACCAGCAACGCCCGCTCCGATTTCGTTAAAAGCGCGATTGAGGCGGGGAAAGGCGCCGGTGAAATCGCGGAAGAGCTGAAAAAGAAACTGGCCGAGTATTTCCGCCCCGAACTGGTCAACCGCTTTTCCGGAATCGTCGTTTTTAAAAATCTTTCGCTCGCCGACACGGAAGCGATCGCCCGCCTTCAGCTCGCCGAGCTGGCCAAAGGTCTCGCCGCGACGCACGGGATCAGCTTGGTGGTCAGCGAGGAAGCGGTGAAAAAAATTGCCGCTTTGGGATACGACCCCGTTTTCGGCGCGCGGCCGCTTCGCGGCGTCATCTCCGAAAAAATAAGAAGCGTTTTGGCGGAAAAAATTTTGAAAGGCGAGGCCGTGAAGGGCGTTACCGCCAAGCTGGTCGCGGAAGGCGGCGAACTGAAAGTGGTGATATAATAACCTTGAATTACGAAATGCTTTTCGTAATTCAAGGTAATCAAAATGAACATTTTTCAAATAAACCGCGTTATTTTAACCCTTGTTTTTCTGGATTTTTTTCTTAACGGCGCCGTGGGAACGCTGGCGCCTTTTTTCGCCATTTTTATTTCCGAAAACGTCGCGGGCGGAACCATTACGGCCGTCGGCGCGGCGGTGGCGGTTTATTGGATCGTCAAATCGCTTTTCCAGCTGCCGATCGCCCGTTGGCTTGATAAAACCGACGGGGAGACGGACGACTTTTGGGCGATGTTTTTCGGCTATCTGGGGGCGTCCGCCGTGCCGATGATTTATTTTTTCGCCACCGACATCTGGCACATATTCGCGGCGCAGGCGTTTTTCGGTTTTTGCATGGCCTGGGCGGTGCCGGCCTGGTTTTCCATTTTTACCCGGCATCTGGACAAATTCCGCATCGGTTTTGAGTGGAGCGTGTACAGCGTTTTTTCGGTCGGCGCGGCGACCGCCATCTCCGGCGTGCTCGGCGGTTTCTTGATTGACCGGTTCGGCTTTCGGGCTATTTTTATCATCGCCAGCATTTTAATGTTCGTGTCGGCGTTGGGGCTTTTGACGCTCAGAAGGCGTATTTATCCGGCGCGGGACAGGCTGGAGAAGGTCATTCCCGAACGAAAACTAGAAAAAAGATAAGCGAAAACCGAAAAAGGCAAAATCCATCATGAAAAAAAGCATTTCCAACGGCGAGATTGTCATGATTTTGCGCGAAATCGGCGAATATCTGGAAATGCGGGGGGTTCCTTTCAAGCCGCGGGCGTACGAAAAAGCCGCCGAAACAGTAGAGACGCTCCGCGAAGAAGCGGCGGATATTTACGGGAAGGGAGGATTAAAAGCGCTGGAAGATATTCCCGGCGTCGGCCTCTCCATCGCCGAGAAAATGGAAGAACTGATTAAAACCGGCCGTTTGAAGTACTACGAGGAATTGAAAAAGAAAACGCCCGTCAATCTCGCCGAGTTGACGAAGGTGGAAGGACTGGGGCCGATGAAAATCCGGCGCTTGTACGAGAAGTTGAAAATAAAAAATCTCGCCGGCTTGGAAAAGGCGGCGCGGGCGGGAAAAATCGCCGGCTTGGCGGGATTCGGGGAAAAAAGCGAGGAAAACATCCTAAAGGGGATTGAATTTTTGAAAAAATCTGGCGGGCGGTTCGTTCTGGGTTTTGCCGCGCCGCTCATTAAAACAATTGAAGAGCGCCTGCGCGCCGTCGGAGGCGTCAAAACCGTTGAAGTAGCCGGTTCGGCGCGGCGGCGGAAGGAAACGATCGGCGACGCCGATTTTCTGGTCATCGCCGCGAATCCCAAAAGAGTGATGGACTGTTTCGTTTCCATGCCGGAAGTGGCGCGTGTTCTCGCTCGCGGAGGTACGAAATCCATGATTCAGTTGGAAAACGGGCTTGAGGCGGACGTCCGGGTTTTGCCGGAAAAATCGTACGGGGCGGCGTTGAACTATTTCACCGGTTCAAAAGATCACAACGTGAAACTGCGCGAACTGGCGATGAGAAAGGGATGGAAGCTCAATGAATACGGCTTGTTTCAAGTCGCGGAATTACGCGGAAAAAAACGCGGAACTGCGCAGAAAGACAAAATGATTGCCGGAAAAAACGAAGCGGAGATTTACGAAACGCTGGGACTCGCGTACATTGAGCCGGAATTGCGGGAAGACGCCGGAGAAATAGAAGCGGCGCTGGCCGGGCGGTTGCCCAAACTGATCGGCTACGGCGATTTGAAAGGCGACCTTCAGGTTCAGACCGACTGGAGCGACGGCGAAAATTCCATTGAGGAGATGGCGCTTGAGGCGCGGCGTCTCGGCCTGGAATACATTGCCGTGACCGACCACACCAAGCGGCTGGCGATGGCGCGGGGGCTGGATGAAAAAAGGATAATCGCCCAGATGAAGAAAATTGACGCGATAAACGCCGGATTTGAGAAAAAAGGGATAAAATTCCGGGTTCTCAAGGGAACGGAATGCGATATTTTGAAAGACGGACGTCTTGACCTTCCCGACGAAATTTTAAAAAAGCTGGACGTTGTCGGCGCGGCCGTCCATTCGTATTTCAATTTGCCGAAAAAGGAACAGACCGACCGGCTGATCAGGGCGATGAAAAATCCCCACGTTGACGTCGTTTTTCACCCGACGGGCCGGTTGATAAATCGCCGTCCCGCTTATGAACTGGATATGGAAGCAATCGTCAAAGCCGCCCGGGAAACGAAAACCGTTCTGGAGATTGACGCTTTTTGCGACCGGCTGGACTTAAAGGACGTCCATATCCGGATGTGCGTGGAAGCGGGCGTGCCCTTGGCCGTTGATTCCGACGCCCACAATCTTTCTCATTTTGCGATGCTGGAATACGGCATCGCACAGGCGCGGCGCGGCTGGGCGGCGAAAAGCGATGTTATCAACGCTTGGCCGCTCTCCAAAATGCTCGCCTGGCTCAAATAGCTTTCGCCGCCGGGCGCGATTTGTTATGATGAACCTGAAACAATGATTGAGCATCAAAAGCAAAAAAAGCGGTTTCTTTCGCGCCATTCGCCTTCCCGTCCTTCTTCGGCGGAAGCGGGGCAGCCCGCCAAAAAGGAAATTACCGCCGGCCTCATCGTTTTCCGGAAAACTTTCGAAGGGCCGAAATACCTGCTTCTTTACCATCGGGGCAGTTATTGGAATTTTCCCAAAGGGCACGTGGAAAAAGAAGAGGGCAGTTTGGAAGCGGCCATCAGGGAAACAACGGAAGAAACCGGCCTGCGGCGGAGCGATTTGCGCATTCTCCCCAATTTCAAAACCCACGAGCGGTTTTTTTTCCGCAAAGAAAAGGAAACGATTTTCAAAATCGTCATAATTTTTCTGGCGGAAACGCGCGAAAAAAACGTCAAAATTTCCGACGAGCATCAGGGCTACGGCTGGTTTTTGTTCAACGACGCGAAGAAGATTTTAGGCAAGTACCGCGAAAATTGGAAGACGCTCGTTTTAGCCGATGACTTCCTGCATTTTAAAGGAAAAAGCCGCCCCGCCGCCGGCGGAGCGGCTCGGCGTTTTCCGCCCCGGCCGCCTTTCGTCAAAAAATAATCTTTTTATCCGCCTTCGCGGAAGACCATACAAGACTTTACGAGGCTAAGCCTCGTAAAGTCTTGTAAATCAATAAAGGATACCACGGGCGGCCTACTCCTCGCTCCGTTGCTGAAGCTATGGAGCGTAGGCAACAGAAGCGGTTTCGGCCGCGAGCTCAGCGAACGGCTTTCGGTTACGAAAGCCGAATAAGCCCGCGGAACTTCATTGCGGCCGAAAAATTGTCTATTTTCGATTTTTATGATATCGTGGCGAATATGCGAAAGGATGAAATATTAAAAAAAATAAGCGGGCAACTTCCTTTTTTACGGGAGGTATATCACGTTGCCAAAATAGGTGTTTTTGGTTCTGCTGTCAGAGGCGAAGAAAAAGAAGGGAGCGATGTAGATATTTTGGTGGAATTTGACAGCCCGATCGGATTTTTCGATTTTATCAGGTTAGAAAATTTTTTAAGCGAACTTTTCGGCGAAAGGGTCGATTTAATTTCCAAAAAAGCTCTGAAGCCGGTTATTAAAGAGGACGTTTTGAAAGAAGTGGTTTATGTCTAAAAGAGAGTCAAAGCTTTACACCGAAGACATCCAAGATGCCGTTCGCAAAATAGAGGCGTATACGAAAAACCTGACTTTTAAAGAATTTGCCGAAGACGCCAAAACAATCGACGCGGTTGTTAGAAATTTATCCGTTATCGGAGAAGCGGCGAAAAATATCCCCGAAGAAATAAAGACGGCGCATCCCGAAATTCCCTGGAATGAAGCCATCGGCATGAGAAATAAAGTCATTCACGAGTATTTCGGTGTTGATGAAGATGTTTTATGGAAAACAATAAAGGAAGATTTGCCGGCTTTTGGAAAGCGGATTCGTCAGCTTTCGGAAAAACCATAAATACCTGCGGCCATACGGCCGCAGGTATTTATTTATCCGCCTTCGCGGAAGACCGCGACGCGGCGAAGGAGGGTGCTTCGGAGAATTTCGTCAAGATTTCGTCAAGATAATGAAGAATGCCGTTGGCATAAGCCCATGGAGGCTTTATTTCGCCTTTTCCGCGATTTTCGCGAATACTTTCGGTTCTTTTTCCGCCAGTTCGGCGAGAATTTTTCGGTCCAATTTAACGCCGGCTTTTTTCAGTCCGGCGATCAGCTTTCCGTAGGTCAGGCCGTTTTCCCGCGCGGCGGCGTTGATGTTCACTTGCCACAGCTGGCGGTAATTTCTTTTTTTCTCTTTGCGGCCGCGAAAAGCGTGCGTCCAGGCGTGGAGCAGGGCCTCTTTGGCGGCTCGTTCTTTGGATTTTCTCCCCCAGCGAAAACCCTTCGTGTATTTCAGTATTTTGCGCCGTTTTTTGGCGGCGGTTGTTCCTCGTTTAACGCGCGGCATATTTTTGTATTGTTTTAATGTCCGACTTGGCGACGGCCGAATTTTTTCTTTTCAGGCGGATAAAACTGCCGCTTTTTTTGCTACGGAAATGTCCCTGGCCCATTTTGCGGCGCATCATCTTTCCTCCGCCGGTGATTTTTATCCTCTTGGAAATGCTTTTTTTCATGTTTTCGCTTGTTTTTTTATTTGGCGACGGTAACGTTAAATCCGCGGCCGCCGTATCTCGGCTCGCTGATTATCTTGTAGCCGGGTTCGATTATTGTTAAGAATTCTTTGAGTTTTTGCAAGGCCCAGTCCTTATTCGCCTTTTCCCGCCCCCGTAGCACCTGCTGGATTTCCACCTTGTGCCCCTCGGAGAGGAACTTGTTTATCTGTCGGGCTTTGATGTCCAAATCGTTCTGGGCGGTGCGGGCGCCGACGCGCACCCGCTTCATTTCCTGCCCTTTTTGCGCCTGCTGCTGTTTTTTGGCGGCTTTTTCCTGCTGATAGCGGAATTTGTCAAAACTGGCGATACGAGCGACGGGAGGATTGGCTTGGGGAGATATCTCTATGAGGTCCAGGCCCTTTTCCCGCGCGAGCGTAAGAGCCGCTTCCTTGCTAAGTACGCCGAGGCTTTGGCCGTCGTCGTCAACCACCCTCAATTCGGCCGCGGTTATCTGTTCGTTGGTTTTGTTGGAAACGACGAATTGCTGTTTTCTTTTATAAAACAATTTTTGGAATAATTACTGTTTATGCTCCGATTTCCGATTATTTATAGCACGCCCGCCGTCTTTTTGTAAAGAACCGATTGTGCTATGCTGGAAGCAATATCATTAAGCAATGTTATTAACTTATGCCTACTTCGGAAAAAATTTTATTCGGTTCCGCGGCGGCGGTTATCGGCGTTTTCAGCGCCCTGGGGTTTTATCTGATTGAAGGCGAGCCGGTCATCAAGTCGCTGGTCATTACCGGCCATAATCATATCTTAAGTTTCGCCTACGGCGCGATATTGTTCGGTCTTTTATTGAAAATAGTCAATTTAACGGAGCCGCGCAAAATCGTTCTGTCTGTTTGGATGGCCACCACTTTTTTTGGTCCGCTGGCTCTTATCTGCGCCGGCTTTACCGGCAATACTTCTTTTCTGCCCGTCACCAGTCCGGTTTTTGAGGGTTCGTTCGTCGTTCTGTGGCTGATTATATTCTGGCTTCTGATGCGTCGGGAGAGGATTTAGCCGTGAAAGCGGAATTTCTCCTTCCGCCGGCGGCCAAAAAAACGGAACCTTGTGGGGTTCCGTTTTTTTGATTGTGGGATATTCTGAAAATAGCGCGAACTCATTTCGAGCAGAAAATGTAGCTCGGCAGGCAAGCGAGGGAAGGAGGGGGTGTGGGGGAGGAATTCCCTCGCTTGCCCGTCTCGCTCCCGCGCTTCGCGCGGAAAATTTCTGGACGATTGCTCTTTCAAATAAGATATAAGAAAAAGCTCTCACCCGCAAGGAGTGAGAGCCGTACTTTGCTATTAAGCGAAGAGTTGATGGGCTTTGACAAGATAATTTCCCGCCATGCCCCAGTCAATCGGATCGAGAGCATTTCCGCTCGGTCGGAGCCGCCCCTGTGCATCAATGCTCAAGTCGGGAAACGCCGCAACGAGAGGCTCGACCAACTGAATCGTTTCCGGTCCGAGACCACCGGCGGCTCCAATTCCAAGTGTCGGGAAACTTTCCCTAATTGCTCGTGCAAATGGAACAAGACCATCGGCATCCATGCCAAGACCTTTTCCCATGCTCTTATCGAGCAATACGCGGTGGATTACGCCTTCGTAGTCACCAAGACGTTCGACGACTCTCTGTGGATCATTGCCGACTTCCTCCAGTGCGTTCTTGCCGATCTGAAGAATAACCTCGATTTGCTTGCGAGAAGTGTGAACTCCGTTTGCGATCTCGCCAGAATTCGGCCAGACCATGTCGAGCTGAATGGCATGGATGCCGATGCCACCATAGGAAATCGCCGTTGCGAGGCTTTTCCAGAGATCGGGATTGTTATCGTAGTCCGCGTAATGCAAGCAGTTGTACACTTCGTCCGAGGAAAAAATGCTGGCGATTCTCTCTTTTGATGGAAAAGCATTTTGCCACTTGCTCGGGATGTCATGAAGTGTTTTGTGGCTCATCATGACACCAATATGCAACGCTCGTTTCGATCCTCGCGGGAGATGGGCGGCGAACACCCGAGACATCTCCTGAACCTGTCCGAAGTCGGTGAAGTCGGTAATACCAATGTATGGATTCATTACTCGCTCCTCTCTATGTAAAAGGTCAGTTTACTAAAGATATTTTAACTCATTGATGCAGAAAAATCAAGGAAAAATTGAAAACACAAAAAGCCCCTTCGGGCTTCTTGGAAATGGTAATCGGAAATTATTTTTTATTATTCCGATAAGCTTGCTTGATTTTTATGTAAACATCTTTACTAGTATGCGAGTGGTCAACCCTCTTTTTCATAAGACTAGCGGGAAATTTTTTAGAGTTGTGTTTCAATTTTTCCGCAATCAATTTTTCTGCATCAAGCCCAAGAAGAATTGGGAGATAAAGAGTGTAAATCAAAACATCAGCGATTTCATGTTTAAGTTTTCCCATGCGCTCTTTATCCCTCATCGTTTCGTCAATGGAAAAATTATCCCATTGAAAAACCTCAAGCAGTTCCGCGGCCTCAATAGAAATGGATTTTGCGACATCAGAAGGTCTCAACTTATCCCAACCACGTTCTTGCAAAAATTTTCTAATTTTAGAAATGGTCTTATCCATATATTAAAAGAAAAAACCTTGAGCAATCGTCCAGAAATTTTCCGCGCGAAGCGCGGGAGCGAGACGGGCAAGCGAGGGAATTCCTCCCCCACACCCCCTCCTTCCCTCGCTTGCCTGCCGAGCTACATTTTCTGCTCGAAATGAGTTCGCGCTATTTTCAGAATATCCCACAATCAAAAAAACGGAACCCCACAAGGTTCCGTTTTTTTGATTGTGGAGATGGGGAGAATTGAACTCCCGTCCGAATTGTCGGCAAACCAAGGACTGATACGAATCGTAGGCCGGTTTGGTGAAAGGCCGGGAAAGTCAAAGCCGGACAAAATCCCTCCCGTCTTTTTCGGCTTTTTAACCCGCTCCGGCCGCCGAAAATTTCCGGAGCTTGGCTCGCCGGTTATGACACGGGTTTTCCGCCAAGAACGAGCGTCGGCGGTCCCATGGCTCCGCTTAAAGCGGGGCAAGACGCGATTAGGCGACGGCTAAAGCCGGCCGAAACGCGCTTCTGAATAAGTTTGCACTTATTATTTTACGGATTGTGTAAAGAGTTCCGCGCTCTTGATTCGATCCTTGATTTCAAACAACCGTCGATGCCTGGCATCCCCATTATTATCAGCCGGATAACGAAACGGCTCGTCAGCGAGAAAGCTCTCTCGCGACATCCCTTTTCTTTATCGTTTCCCGTTTGTCGGTTTTCTTTTTGCGCCGCGCGAGGCCGATTTCCAGCTTGATTTTTCCGCCCTTACTATACAATTTTAACGGCACCACTGTCAATCCTTGGCCGGTGCGCGCGCCGAGGAGCTCTTTTATCTCTTCGCGCCGCAAAAGCAGGCGCCGCGAACGTTGGGGGTCGTAGTCGGCGGGGGTGTTTTTCGGCTGGTAGGGGGGGATATCGGCGTTGATGAGAAGGGCCTCGCCGTTTTTGACGATAACGTAAGAGCCGGCCAGATTGACGCGGCCGGTCTTTATCGCCTTTACCTCAAAACCGAAAAGCTCCAGACCCGCTTCGTAGGTTTTGGCAATGATATAATCAAAATAGGCCCTTTTGTTTTCCGCGATAGCCGGCATATTTTCATTATACCCCGAATCGCGAAATTCAGGAGAATGGCTTTTGTAAAAAAAATAAAGACGCCCGCGGGCGTCTTGGCTGGAAAGACGCGCAAAGGACGGCGTTGTCCTTTGTTTTTTTTTATCTTAAAATGAAAAAACCAAGAAAAAAACCAAGAAGGGGACGAGGGGCGATCGCGCTCTCCCGCCCGAGCGCTCGGCCTGATGAGGCTTCTTTTTATATCTTTGTCCCCCCGCTCCGTGGTTATTATGGAGCAAGCCCCGCCCTTTCTGCTTTTAAACGGCCATAAAGATAAAACGTTATTAATAACTGTTAACAAATAACAATAAGATGAAAGAAAAAATCGCCGATTTGATCAGAAAAATCGCCGCCGGGGACGCCGCGGCGGAAATCACCGTTCCCGACGATGAAAAAAACGGCCATTACGCGACCAATGTCGCTTTCCGGCTGGCGAAAGAGCGGCGGCAGAGGCCGCTGGAGGTTGCCGAAGAGCTGGCGGAAAAAATCGGCAAAGCCGCCCCGCCGGGTTTTTTGTCAAAAGTGGAAGCGGCCGCTCCCGGATTCGTCAATTTTTGGATCGCGCCGGACGCTTTTTACGGCGAGTTGAAAACAATTTTGAAAACGAAAGAAAAATACGGCCGGAATAAAAGCGGCGGCGGCAAAAAAATCCAGATAGAATTTATTTCCGCCAATCCGACGGGGCCGCTGACCGTCGGCAACGGCCGCGGCGGATTTTTGGGTGATTCCCTGGCGGAGATTTTGAAATTTTGCGGCTGGCGGGCGGAAAGGGAGTATTACGTCAACGACGCCAAAAGCAGTGCGCAGATAAGAGAGCTCGGCAAAACGGCCTTGGGCAAAGGAACGAGCTATCTGACGGAAGAGCTGGCGGAAAAAATAAAGAAATTAAAATTGAAAAAAGGCGCCGGCGAAGAAGACGCCGGTTCCCTACTGGCCCGGGAACTAATGAAAGAAAACCGCCGCTTTATTGAAAAGGAACTGAAAATAAAATTTAATTCCTGGTTTTCCGAAGAATCGCTTTACGAATCGGGCGCCGTCTGGGAGATTTTGGAAGAATTGAAAAAGAAAGATTTGGCTTACGAAAAAGACGGCGCGTGGTGGTTTCGCGCCGCCCGTTTCGGCGATACGGAAGATCGCGTGCTCGTGCGGAGCTCCGGCGAGCCGACTTACTTTCTGCCCGACCTGGCTTACCATCTGAATAAATTCAAAAAGAAGAAATTTAACGAGGTGATAGACATCTGGGGCGCCGACCACTACGGATACGCGCCGCGCCTTAAGGCGGGGCTTAAAGCGCTGGGCGTGGAAGGGGATCGAATCCACTTTATCATTTTACAGCTGGTGCGCCTGGTCAGGGGCGGCGAGGAGGTGAGAATGTCCAAGCGCAAGGGGGAATTCATCACTCTCAAAGAACTGATTGACGAAGTCGGGCTGGATGCCGCGCGGTTTTTCTTTTTGATGTATTCGCCGGATACGCATATGGATTTTGATCTGGCGCTGGCGAAAGAACGTTCGCTGAAAAATCCGGTTTATTACGTCCAGTACGCCTTCGTGAGAATTTTGGGAATTTTGGCGAAGTTAAAAGCGGCGGAGCGGAAGTTGCCCCCGAAAACTGATTTGAGCCCGCTTGATACGGCGGAGGATTTCCGCCTGATGCGCCTTTTGGCGAGGTTTCCGGAGGCGGTCCGGGAAGCGGCGGAAAACCGCGCGCCGGCGATTTTAGTCCGCTATTCGCTGGAAACGGCGCGGGCTTTCCACGATTTTTACGAAAAGGAAAGAATCGTCGGGGAGGAAAAGCGCAAAGCGGCGGCGCGGCTGGCCTTGGCGCTGGCGGCGAAAATCGTTTTGGAAAATACCTTCAACATTCTGGGAGTAAGCAAGCCGAAAAAAATGTAGCGCCCCGTCCGTTTCATCCTCTTGGCAGGAGCGGCGTTTTGCGTTAATAATAAAGGCGGATGAAAACGCAAAAGATCAGAAAAATCGCGGCGATTGGCGGCGGAACGGGATTGTTTTCAATTTTATCCGGCTTGCGGGACGATTTTGACGTAACGGCAATCGTCACGATGGCCGATGACGGCGGGTCAACCGGCGTTTTGCGGGAGGAATTCGGCATTCTGCCCCCCGGCGACATCCGGCGCGCTCTGGTGGCGCTTTCCACGGCGGACAACGAGATGCTGGCGAAACTTTTTTCTTACCGCTTTGAACGCGGCGGCGGATTAAACGGCCACAGCTTCGGCAATTTGATGATAGCGGCGCTGGAGCGGCTGACCGGCAGTTTCGCCGCGGCCGTTAAAGAAGCGGAAAAAATTTTAGCCGTGCGGGGGCGGGCGGTTCCGGTTACCCTTCAAAGCGCCTCTCTCATTGCCCGTCTGGCGGACGGCCGCGTCGTTAAAGGGGAAACCAACATTGACGTTCCGAAACACGACGGCCATCTGAAGATTGAAAAAATCTGGCTGGAGCCGAAGCCGAAAGCCAACCCCGAGGCCGTCAGGGCGATAACTTCGGCCGACGCCGTCATCATCGGCCCGGGAGATTTATTTACGAGCTTGATTCCCAATCTGCTGGTTCCGGAAGTCAGGAGAGCGGTGGTCGCGACGAAAGCGAAGAAAATTTACTTCGTTAATTTAATGACGAAATTCGGCGAAACGACAAACTTTCGCGCTTCGGATTTTTTAAAAACGCTGGAAGATTATCTCGGGAAAGGCGTTTTGGATTTTGTCGTCGTCAATTCCAAAAAACCGACGATAGCGCGTCTGAAAAAATACGCGACGCAAAAGTCCAATTTGGTCGTTTGCGACGGGGAAAATCTTTCCGGGAAACCGGTTTTGGCGACGGCCGACCTGATAAGGCCGCGCGGATTTGTCCGCCACGACGCCCGCAAGGTCGCCAAAATAATAAGAATGTTGGTTTAATTTTCGGCAATTTCCGACAATGAAAGACGCGCTTCTCAACGATTTGCTGAAAAAAGAAATCCGCCGCCAGGAAACGACAATTAATTTAATCGCTTCGGAAAATTACGCTTCGCCGGAAGTTTTGCGGTTTTTGGGCTCTCCCTTGACCAATAAATATTCGGAGGGGTATCCGGAAAAGCGGTATTATCCGGGCAACGTTTATTGCGACGCGATTGAGAAGCTGGCCCAGGAGCGCGCCTTGAAAGTTTTCCGGCTGAAAGCCGGAAGCTGGTCCGTCAACGTCCAGCCGTATTCCGGTTCGCCGGCCAATCTGGCGATTTATTTCGCTTTGTTAAACGCCCCGTCGCCGGACGCCGGAAAGAGAAAATTCAAATCCGACATTCTGGGATTTTCCCTTTCCAGCGGTGGCCACCTGACTCACGGCCATAAGGCGAATTTTTCCGGAAAGATTTTTAAGTCGGTTCAATACGGCGCCGATCCGAAGAGCGGCTTGATTGATTACGAAAAACTCGCGGCGCTGGCGAAAAAACATCGGCCGAAAATCATCGTTTCCGGCGCGACGGCTTATCCGAGAAAAATAGATTTCCGGAAAATCGGGGCGATTACCGAGAGCGTCGGCGCTTATCATCTGGCCGATATTTCGCATATCGCCGGTTTGGTTTCCGCCGGCCTTCATCCCTCGCCGTTTCCCCATTGCGACGTCGTGATGACGACGATTCATAAAACTTTAAGAGGGCCGAGAGCGGCGGCGATTTTTTCAAGAAAATCGGCAACGGGAGAACGGCGGGCGGCTATTTCCGATTTGATAGACCGCGCGGTTTTTCCGGGGACGCAGGGCGGACCGCACGATAACGCCGTTGCGGCGATGGCGCGGGCTTTCGGAGAGGCGCTAACGCCCGCTTTTAAAAAATATCAAAAACAAATCGTCAAAAACGCCGCCGCGCTGGCGGACTCGCTTCAAAAATCCGGCTTTCGTCTGGTAAGCGGCGGAACCGACAATCATCTTCTTCTAATTGATCTGAAAAATCTCGGTATGGACGGCTTGACCGCCGAACGGCGGCTGGAAAAATCGGGCATCACCGCCAACCGCAACGCGCTTTTCGGCGACGCTTCGCCGTTCCGTCCCTCCGGCATTCGCCTCGGAACGCCGGCCGTTACGACAAGGGGAATGAAAGAAAAAGAAATGGAAAAAATCGGCGGATGGATTCGCGGAATTTTAACGGGAGAAAATCGTCCGGGCGCGGTTAAAATTGAAGTCGGAAAAATGCTCAAAAATTTTCCGCTGCCGTATTAAACAATGAAACGCGCAAATGATTATTGACGGAAAAAAAATCGCGGGGGAAATCACGGAAAAATTGAAATCTCGGCCGGCGCCGAAAAAAATACTGGCGGCTTTTCTGGTTGGTTCGGCGGATTCTTCGCAAACGGCCGCTTCGGAAAATTTCCTGAAACAAAAAGAAAAAACAGCCGCCGATTTGGGGGTTGATTTTCGGATTTACCGCTTGAGCGAAATGTTGAGCGGCGACGCTTTGCGGAAAAAAATCGGCGAAATCGCGCGGCAGGGAACAGTCGGCGGAGTTCTCGTCCAGCTTCCTTTGCCGGAAAAATTCAACCGGCAGGCGATTTTAAACGCCGTCCCGCCGGAAAAAGACATTGACGTTTTGAGCGAGCGGACACTCGGCGCTTTTTACGCCGGCCGGAGCGCGGTTTTGCCGCCTGCCGTCGGCGCGCTTCAGAAAATCCTGTCGGCCGCCGGCTTTGACTTGAAAGGAAAAAAAATCGCCGTCGTCGGCCTCGGTTTTCTCGTCGGTAAACCGATAACCGTCTGGCTGATGGGAAAAGCCGGCAACATTTGCTCGATTGACGAAGGAGGGGATTTGAGCCGCGTCGCGATGGCCGATCTCGTCGTTTCCGGCGTCGGCCGGGCGGGACTGCTGAAGCCGGGGATGCTCAAGGAAAACGCCGTTATCGTTGATTTCGGCTGTTCCTTCGGAGCAAAAGGGGAATTGCGCGGGGATTTTTCCGCCGATAAACTCGGCTCGCGCGGCGATATTTTATACACGCCGACGCCCGGCGGCGCCGGTCCCGTTCTGGTCGCCCAATTATTTGAGAATTTTTATTTTTTAAATCGCGCGAAATGACGCTCCGTTTCCGCTTTTTATCCGCCTTCGCAGAAGACCGCGGGCGGTAAGCCCGCGGAGGCTTGTACTCATTGACTTCCGGCGGTTTTTCGGGTTATCTTGATAACTTAAACGGACCAACTTGAACACGGAAACTTTTTTCAGCAGTTCTCTGGGGATGCGGCTTGGCGTTGCGCAAGTCGTGCGGGAAATTCTCGCTTTTATGAAAGACGACGAACGGCGGCGCTATAAAATCATTATCGGCACCGATTCGGCGAAAGACGGATTGCACGGAGCCGATTTCGTGACGGCGATCGTCGTGCGCCGCGTCGGCAACGGCGGACGTTATTTTTGGCGGCGCGTTGAGCTGGATAAGATTTACACGATGCGCGACCGCATTATCAGGGAGGTTTTGATTTCTTTGGACGTTGCGCGGGAGCTTTTGACCTGCCTGGAAAAAAATCGCCTGCCGGAGTTTGATTTTGAAATTCACGCCGATGTCGGCGAAAACGGAGCGACCAAGGTGATGATTCAGGAAATTACGGGAATGATCCGCGCCAATAATTTTGAAGTCAAGACGAAACCGGAAAGCTACGCCGCTTCTTCCGTGGCGGACAGGCATGTCTGAAATAAATCGGCATTTTAAATTTAGCGATGGATAAATTAGTTTTTGACATAGAAACGAAAAACACTTTCGCCGACGTGGGCGGCGAAACGTTCATAAAAAATCTCAACGCTTCCGTAGTCGGCGTTTATTCGTACGATAAGGACGCTTATTTTTGTTTTGAGGAAAGCGAATTCGGACAACTGGGAGAAATGTTCCAAAGGGCCGCCCTGCTTATCGGCTTCAGCATCAACCGCTTTGACATTCCCGTTCTCGCCAAATACTTCAAGTTTAATCTGAAAGCCATCGCCAACGTTGACATTCTGGAAGAAATTGAAAAACCCCTCGGGCGGCGCGTCGGTCTGAACGATCTGGCGATGGCCAACGTCGGCGCCGGCAAGACGCGGCACAGCCTGGAAGCGATCACTTTGTACAGGGACGGAATGATGAAGGAATTGAAAGACTACTGCTTAAACGACGTCAAGATTACCAAAGACGTTTATGATCTGGCCGTCAGTCAGGGCTATCTTTGGATTCCCCAGCGCAATACGCCGCAAATGATCAAGCTGGAAATTGATTTAAAGCGGGAAATCGTTCCCCAGCCGTCCCTTTTTTAAGCGTCCGTCTTCCGAATTTTTTCGGTCGTGTTAGAATTAACTTCAATGAAGCGGATTTATTTTGATTACGCGGCTTCAACGCCGGTTGACGCGAAAGTTTTGAAGGTGATGGCGCCCTATTTCGGCGTCAAGTTCGGCAATGCCGGCTCCCTTCATTGTTTCGGCCAGGAAGCGGCGGCGGCTCTGGAGGAATCAAGGGAGAAAATCTTGAAAATTATCGGCGGCGCGGGCGAGCTTATTTTCACCGGCTCGGCGACGGAAGCGAATAATCTGGCTTTGCGCGGCGCGGTTAAGGCGTTCAAGGCGTCCGCCACGCGGACTTTTCCCCGTGTTATCGTTTCGGCGATTGAGCACGAATCCGTTCTGGAAACCTGCCGCGATCTGGAGCGCTACGGCGTTGAGGTTGTTTATCTGCCGGTAAGCCGCGAAGGCGCCGTTGATTTGCGAAAACTCAAAAAATCGCTGAACGAAAGGACGATTTTGGTTTCCGTGATGTTTGCCAACAACGAAATCGGCGCCATCCAGCCGATCGCGGATATTTCCAAAATTATCAAAGCATTCAGAGCCCGGCGTTTAACCTCCAAGGGCGATTTTCAATATCCCATTTTTCACACCGATGCCGTTCAGGCCTTCCAGTTTCTGGACTGCGGCGTTGAAAAAAATGGCGTGGATTTAATGACGCTTTCGGCGCACAAAATTTACGGCCCTAAAGGAATCGGCGCGTTATACGCGCGCTCATTTGAAAAAAAACGATGGTTGTCGCCTGTAATAACGGGCGGCGATCAGGAATTCGGCCGGCGCGGCGGGACGGCCAACGTCGCCGGCGCCGTCGCTTTCGCCAAAGCCGCGGAGCTGGCGGCGGAACGGCGGGAAAAGGAAGGGAGAAGGTTGGGCGTTCTGCGCGGGCGCTTATGGCGGGGAATCCAAAAAATATTTCCGAAAGCGGAAGCAAACGGAGTTTCGTTCGGCTCATCGCCGGCGAGTTCGGCAATCTCGCCGCCGCCGGCGGCTTTGCCGAATATTCTAAACGTTTATTTTCCCGGCCGGCGCGCCCAGGAGCTTTTGGTTGAAATGGATTTGGCCGGCATCGCCGTTTCCGCCGGCGCCGCCTGTTCCGCTTACGCCTCCAAACCGTCTCATGTCATCGCCGCTTTGGGATTTAAGAATGATCGCGCGTCAGAAAGTTTGCGTTTCAGCTTCGGAGCGCCGACGAACGAGAGTGAAATTGACGAAGCGCTGAAGCGCATCGCGAGAATTTTTAAAAAAAAGAAATAAAATTTGGCACTCGCGCTTGCGGAGTGCCAAAAGATGTGATATAAAAAGCGATAAATACAAAAATGATGAAGCCATTCAATCGTTTCACCATCAAGGCGCAAGAAGCTCTTCAGAACGCGCAGGACTTGGCGGCTCAGCGGGGGCACGGCGAACTCAAGGCCGTTCATCTTCTGGCTTGCCTTATTGACGACGAACAGACGCTTGTCCGGCCGATTTTGACGCAGTCGGGAATTGACGTTCATCAAATGGACCGGGAATTGGATCGGGAGCTGGACTCTTTGCCTAAAATCGTCGGCGGTTCAACCGTCGGACAGCTTTATCTTTCGCGGGAGCTGATGGAAATTTTGGACCGTTCCGCCCGGATAGCGTCCCAGCAAAAAGACGAATTCGTTTCCTGCGAGCATCTTCTTCTGGCAATTTTGGAAACCGCTTCTTCGGCGCAGCGGGTTTTGACCAGTTTTGGAATTCAGCGGGACGCGGCATTGAAAATTTTGGCGCGGCTGCGAGGTTCGGCGCGGGTAACCGACGAAGCACCCGAATCAAAATTCCAGGTTTTGGAAAAATACGCCGTTAATTTGACGCAGGAGGCGCGGGCCGGAAAACTTGATCCCGTTATCGGCCGCGAAGAAGAAATCCGGCGGCTTATTCAGGTTTTAAGCCGGAGGACCAAAAATAACCCGGTTTTAATCGGCGAGCCGGGAGTCGGGAAAACGGCGATTATTGAAGGGCTGGCCCAGCGCGTCATAAGCGGCGAAGTGCCGGATACGCTGAAAAACAAAGAAATCGTCATGCTGGACCTCGGTTCGCTTATCGCCGGAACGAAGTTCCGCGGCGAATTTGAAGATCGTCTTAAGGCGTTTATGAAAGAAATCAAAAATGCCGCCGGCCGCATCATTCTTTTTATTGACGAAATTCACACCATTGTCGGCGCCGGCGCGGCCGAAGGAGCGGTTGACGCCTCCAACCTGCTGAAGCCGTCTCTGGCGCGCGGCGAACTGCACGCCATCGGAGCGACGACCATTCGGGAATACCAGCGCCATATTGAAAAAGACCCCGCTCTGGAAAGACGCTTCCAGCCGATTATGGTGGAAGAGCCGAACATTGAAGACAGCATCGCCATTTTGCGCGGCCTGAAAGAAAAATACGAAATACATCACGGAATAAAAATCGGCGACGAAGCGATAGTCGCCGCCGTCAATCTCTCCGCCCGTTACATCGCCGACCGTTTTCTGCCGGACAAGGCCGTTGATCTGATAGACGAAGCGGCCGCCGCCCGGCATCTGGAAATCGAAAGTCTGCCGGCTGAAATTGAAAAAATGCGCCGCGAAATCACCCGTCTGGAGGTTGAAAAATCGGCTTTAACCAAAGAAGGAGCGAAAGGAGAGGGCCGGCTTAAAACGCTGGGCAAAAAGCTGGCGGAGCTGAAAAAGGAAAACGACGAATTTTCCGCTCTCTGGCAGGCGGAAAAAATCACGCTTGATAATTTCCGCAACCTGCGCCGCCACATTGACAACCTGCGCCGCGAGGGCGAGCTGGCGGAGCGGGAGGGCAATCTGGAAAGGGTGGCGCAGATTTTATACGGCGAATTGCCGGCGGCGGAAAAAGAGTTCGCCGCTTTTGAGAAAAAATATTTTTCCAAAAACCGCAAAGCCGGCAGCCAATTTTTGAAAGAAAGCATCGGTGAAGAAGACATCGCGTCCGTTGTTTCCCGCTGGACCGGAATTCCGGTGATGAAAATGCTTGAGTCGGAAAGTCAGAAGCTGATAAAAATGGAGGAAATTTTATCCCGGCGGGTTATCGGCCAGGAAGAAGCCATTAAATCGGTGGCGCGCGCCCTGCGGCGGGTGCGGGCGGGGCTGACCGACGAAAACCGCCCGTTCGGTTCGTTTATGTTTCTCGGCCCGACGGGCGTCGGGAAAACCGAGCTGGCGAAAGCGCTGGCGGATTTTATGTTCAACGACGAAAAGTCGCTGATCCGCATAGATATGTCGGAATATATGGAAAAACACGCCGTTTCCCGCCTCGTCGGTTCGCCGCCGGGCTACATCGGCCATGAAGAAGGCGGGCAGCTGACGGAAATCGTCCGTCATCGCCCTTACAGCATTATTCTGTTTGACGAAATAGAAAAAGCGCATCCGGAGGTTTTTAACATCCTGCTTCAGGTTTTGGACAACGGCCGGCTGACGGACAGCAAGGGGAAAGCCGTGAATTTCAAAAACACGATTATCGTGATGACTTCCAACGCCGGCGGCGAGCATTTCAAAGAAATTTCCCGGCTGGGATTTTCCGCTTCCGACGAAGAAGCGGCCAAAAATCAGGAAGAAGAATCCCGTTCCCGGGTGAACAAAGCGCTGAAAGCGACTTTCCGGCCGGAATTTTTGAACCGGATAGACGACATCGTCGTTTTTAACCCCCTCCGGCGGAAGGATATTGGAAAAATCGTTGATATCCAGCTTGAGATCGTGAAGAAGCGGCTGGCCGATCGCCGCGTCAAAATCGCGATTGACGCCGCGCTTAAAAATCACATCATTGAAAAAGGGTTTGATCCGGAATTCGGCGCCCGGCCTATCAGACGGCTTATTCAGAAAGTTATCATTGATCAGCTGGCCGATAAAATTATCAGCGGCCAAATAAAAGATGGTTCAAAAGTTAAAATCGGCTTTAAAGAATCCGCCGTTACGATTAGCGCTTAAAGCGGCGTTGTTCGGCTCGGCTTTGTTTTGGGTCCGCGCCGGCGGCTTTGCGTCCGATCCGTCCGTCGGGGGAGCGGGGCCGCTTTTATTTTTCGCCCTTTTTTCGTTTTTGCTTTACTTTCGCCGGATTCAACGCCCCGCTTTCTTCGGTTCTTTTCTGGTTTTGCTTTGCGCCGCCGTTACGACGCTGTTTTTTCTCAAGAGCGCGTGGCTTGTCGCCGCGGGAATAGCGTTTTTTGTTCTGATTTTCGTTCTTTTACTGGGAACCAAAGATCTCGTTTTCGCCAACCGGCCGGCGATTTTTTACGCGGCCGTCAATCTGCTTTTTTTGGCGGTTTTTTCTCTGTTTTTTCTCGCCGAAAAAACCTCGTATTTTTTCGTTGAATACTTCGCGGTTTTTACGGCTTCTTTTTTACTGCTCAAGGACACCCTCAATTTTATGGCCCCTTATTTTCCGCGGCGCCATCTTTTAATCGCCGCCGTCGCCGCGTTGGCGGTTGCGGAACTGGCCTGGGCGGCCGCTCTTTTGCCCCTCGGCTTCATTAATTCCGCGGCGTTATTGTTGATGACGGTTTTTATCATCGGCGATTTTTCTTTGCGCCACCTGAACGGCGCCCTGAAGTCCGCCGCCGTTTTTCGCGCCGCCGCCGTCTTCGCCGTTTTCCTCGCGATTATCTTTTTTTCGTCCCGATGGGGCCCTTGAAGCGGAAGGGGCAAAAGTAGAAATTTTATCTATGTCAAAAAATCTCCCGACATCCGACGTCGGGAGATTGACCTTTTGCCGCTTGCCGGTTTATCATGGAAGCCGATTTTATGGACGAGTTCGCCAAGCAAAAAGCCCTGGAAATAGCGCAAGCGGTTTTCCGCGTCTGCGCTCTCGTTAAAAGGGAAAAACTGAGAATTGAGCTGGAAAATGCCGCCGTTGATTTGACGGCGAGGGTTTTTGCTCCGGACGCGTCCAAAGGAGAATACCTTGCCTATATTGAAATTATCCGCGGCCTGGAGAGGTTAACCGCCTTGGCGGAAACGGCCGGTGAAATAAAGCCGATTAACGCGCGGGTTCTTTTTCGCGAGTGCGGCAACCTCGTTTCCGCCTGCGGCGATATCGTCGCTCGTCGGGCAGCGACGGACGGCGAAGACGTTGACCTTGAGGAATTTTTTGCGCAGACGGAAAAAAACGGAAAATTCGGCAATGAAAAATTGTCTGAAAATCCGGCAATGGGGCAATCCGGCAACAATGGGGCGAATGGATGGCTAATGCCGTCGGAGTCCCGTTTTAACGGGAAATCGGCAGGGCTGGTTGATGAAGAAATCCGGCAATCCGGCAACTCGATTGATTTGCCCGATAGACGGGTAATCCGGCAAACGGAAGAAAACGGCAATATCGTCGGTTTAGTTAAGAAAACGCTCATTTTGAATAAGGTTCGCGATTCCGGCGGTTGCCGGATTAAGGATTTAACCGCCGCGTTTCCGGAAGTTAACGAAAGGACTTTGAGATACAATCTGCAGAAACTGTGCGAAGCCGGCGCATTGGTGAAAATCGGCGGGGGACCGGCTGTCCGCTATCTGGCGAAAAACGAGAGTTGAGGCGGTTTTTTCGGCTGTAATATTTCCTCGTTTTCTCCGTTATATTTTGAGCAATGCCGGAAGGGACAATAAGGAATTTGGGGATTTTAAAACTTATCCACATTTATTCCCCGTTGGCCCGCTTGGCAAAGCCGTACTTGATAATGTAGAATGAGAAAATAAAGATCAGGGTTCGGGAGTGAGGCCTTGAACCGGTGATCCAATTTATTGTTATTGATCGGAAGCGATTTCCGGGCTTGACGTCCGGAGTTTCGCGTCTCGTAATAATAAAACGGAACTCCGCGCCTCACTTCAAACGAAGTGAGTTTTTTTTTCAAGATATTGCGGTTGTTCTTTAGCCGCCGAAGGTCGAGCCGCAACAAGCGGTGAGGCGGAGGAGAGCGATCTTTACCGAAGGTTTGGAGTTCAGAAAAAAATAATAGTAAAAATCAAACTCCGACGCTACTGTCGGAAAACCGACGGAAACGTCGGAGGTCAAAAATAAAAAGGGCATAAGCCGACTTTAAAAGCCGCTCAGAGGCGACTCCTCGGGCGACTTCCCGGTCGATGAAGAACGCTGATGTTCCTAAAAGGTTTCGCAATTAAATAAAAAATGAATAATTTAGCTAAAAAAATCGCTTCGGTCTCGCTTTCAGTGACGACCGCGGCGTGGCTTTCAGGAGCTTCGATGCTCGTGCCGGTCGCTTCGGCTCAAACCGTTGCCGACCTGCAGGCGCAAATCGCGGCCCTGTTGGCTCAAATTACCGCCTTGCAGTCCCAGCTTGGCACGATGGGAGGCGGCGCGACGTACAACTTCACCAAGGACCTCACCCTTGGATCAAAAGGAGATGACGTTACGGCGCTACAGAGCTTCCTTGAATCAAAAGGCCATCTGGTTATGCCGCAAGGCGTCGCTAAGGGGTACTTCGGCAATTTGACGAAGGCCGCCTTGGCAAAGTATCAGGCCGCCGCGGGTATTTCTCCGGCCGTCGGTTACTTCGGTCCGAAGACACGGGCGAACGTCAACGCTTTGGCGGCCGCTCCGACGACCCCGACGACTCCGACTGTTCCCGCGGGAACCGGTTTGTCGGTGTCTTTGGCGTCTGATCAGCCGGCGTCCGGTTTGTTCGGCGAATCGTTTGCCAGCCGTCCGTTCACCAAATTGGTGCTTACGGCGGGTGCGAGCGACGTCACCGTCAAATCGCTCACGGTTGAAAGAACCGGCCAGGGTCAGGACGCGGCTTTCAGCGGTATCATCGCTCTTGATGAGGATGGCATCCGCATGGGAGACGCCAAGACCTTCGGTTCCAGCCATCAGGCGAAACTTTCGCAGTCGTTTGTCGTTAAAGCCGGCAAGTCAAGGACTATCACCTTGGCGGGCGATTCCGACAGCGACCAGGATGCTTACAATGGCCAGCTGGTCTCTTTGAGCCTGGTTGCCGTTGAAACCGACGGCGCGACCGTCAGCGCGACTTATCCGCTGGTCGGAAACGTTATGACGGTTAACAGCACTCTGTCCATCGGTTCCGTGACCATCACGAGAGGTTCTATTGATCCGGGAACGGGAGCTACCAAAGAAGTCGGCACCACGGGTTACACCTTTGCCGCTTTGAAGCTTTCCGCCGGCTCTAACGAGGACGTTTCGCTGAAATCCATCACTTGGAACCAGTCCAGCTCCGCCGCCGCTTCCGACTTGACTAACATCAAAGTCGTCGTTGACGGCACGAGCTACGACGCGACGGTCAGCTCCGACGGCAAGTACTACACCGCCAAATTCAGCCCCGCCATCACCATCGCCAAAGGTGAAAACAAAACCGTTTCCATCAAAGGCGACATTTTGAGCGGCAGCAATCGCGGCGTGGACTTTGACTTGTACCGCTACGCTGACGTCAAGGTTTCCGGTTTGACCTACGGCTACGACATTTTGCCGTCGGCGACCGATTCCGGCGACTCGGCGACTGACGACGACGGCACCCTGCAGGCGTCCAATCCTAACTTTGACGCTTTTGAGGTGACTATCGGCGCCGGTTCCATCACGGTTGAAAAAGCGACCTCGGTGGCTTCGCAGAACATCGCCGTCAACCTGGGCGACCAGCCGCTCGGCGGTTGGATCGTTACGGTTAAGGGCGAGGCGGTCAGCGTCGCCAGCATGGTCTTCCGTTTGTCCCGTTGGTACGGCACCGGCGCGGCCAACAGCACGCAGGACGTCACCAACGTCAAGCTGGTTGACCAGAGCGGCAAGATTCTGGCCGGACCCGTTGATGTCGCCGCTTCCGCGGCTACGGTAACTTTCTCCGACACGGTGGAATTTCCGGTCGGCGTGACGACCCTTACCTTGAAAGGTAAGGCCGGCACCGACTTCGCAACCGGCGACACCATCGCCGCTTCCACGACTCCGAGCGGATGGACCACTGTTAAAGGAGTAACCACCGGCACCACTATCACTCCTTCGCCGACTACCGCCGTGACCGGCAACACAATGACGGTCAAGGGCGCGGCGATGACGGTGACGGTTTCGCCGACTCCGGTCGCGCAAACCATCGTGGCGGGCGTTCAGGGCTTTGCCTTCGCCAACTACGTGTTTGACGCCACCGCTTCCGGCGAGGACATCCGAGTAACTCAAATTAAACCGCAGGTAACGATGGGACAGGCGAATTCGGCCGACGACCTGACGAACTGTCAGCTGTTTGACGGCACGACCGCCTTGAACACCGGCACCAACGCGCTTAATCCAGCCAACTCGGTTGCTTCCGCCGACGATCTCGCCGTCACCTTTGATTCCGGCGTGACTGTCGCGAAGGGCACCTCCAAAACCCTGGTTTTGAAGTGTAATACCGCCGCCACGACTACGACGACGGCGACCACCTACACCTTTGCTTGGGGTCTGGAGAACGCGGCCGCGAACGTTGTTTCGTCCGGCGTCACTTCCGGCGAATCGGTGACCGAAACGATCACCACCAACGCCGGTCAGACGATTACCGTGTCTAACAGCGGATCGCTGGCTGTCGCTTTGGATGCGTCCAACCCGGCCGTCAAACTGATCAACGCCAACACGATTGACAACATCCTGACCGTTCTGCGCTTTACCGCCACGAACGAGGATGTCAATGTCACTCAGCTCGGCTTGGTCTTGGGCGGCACTTCGTCCAACACCCCGCAGGATCTTTCCAAGGTCACTTTGTGGGATGGCGGCACGAAAGTGGGTGAAGCGATCTTCACCGGCGACAACGCGACCGTGACTTTGTCCGGTTTCACCGTTCTGAAGAACACCGACAAGACCCTGACTGTTAAGGGCGACTTGGCGGCCATCGGAACGTCCGAACCCGGCAGGCCCGGCCATCTGGTCAAAGTTGAGTATGACGGCGCCAACGCCGATTCCGCCGGTAACGCGACCCGCGGCACCGGCACGGCTTCCGGCGTGACCATCTACGCGACTCCGACCGGATCCACGACGTCGTCCAACGGCGCGAGGGTCTTCAAGGCGGTTCCGACGGTTGCTCATATCACCTTGCCGTCTTCCAAGTTGGTGAACGGCTCGGGCTTTGAGCTTTACCGCTTCTCGGTTGCCGCTCCTTCAGCCGGCCCCGTCGGTCTCTACAAATTCTCGTTCAAAGTCGCCACTTCTACTTCGGGCGTGACGACTTTCGCGATAACCAGCTTGCAGGTCTACGGATACTCGGATTCGTCCTTCTCGCAGGCGGCTTACGCCAACAGCGGATTGCTTAACAGCACCACGATGGGCGTAACCGGCGCGGGCAGCGACATCTACGAGATCTACTTTGACCCGAACGGTCAGGCGGGCACCAAGGAAGCCGTCTCGGTTCCGACCGGCGGCACTCGTTACTTCAAACTCATCGGCACCGTTGCCAACATGAGCGCGACGTCATCGAGCGCCACGGTTGACCTTGAAGGCGACAGCGCCTACATGTCCGGAACCAACACTTCCAGCGATACGGCTGACAACTTCAGCGGTGCGAGCGCGGGCCTCTACGCCTTCGCCACCACCGCGGCGAACGTTGACGCCGATAACGCCGGTCAGGAGGACTTCATCTGGTCGGGTAACTCCACGACGACTTCAAGCGTGGCGACCTACGACTGGGTGAACGGCTTCTCGGTTTCCGGCTTGCCTTCCACCAACCTGACGAGCAACATCCTTACTCCGTAACTTGAGCTTTGCGAGAGTAAACAAAACCCCCGCCTTTGGCGGGGGTTTTCGGTTTGGAATACTAAATACTAAACGAGTATTGCGCGGAGAGAAATTTTTGCTATAATGTCCCCCATGCGCAAACAAATCATTCTCTCGGTCATTTCGGTTTTATTCATCGGCGCGGCGATTGTTCTTCATCTTCGCTCCGTTTCCGATTTTACGGCGAAAGCGCCGGAGACGCTCGCGCCGGCGGAGAACGTTTCCGAAAACGGCGCGGCCGCGGCGCCGGTTCAGGAAAATATCCGGAAAGAAGGCGACG
>CAYHUJ010000006.1:0-30876 GCA_964360035.1 uncultured Candidatus Saccharibacteria bacterium
GCTCTTTCGTTTTGGAAAGAAAAACAACCTGCGCGGCGCCGCTCCGGTCGCGCAAGTCAATAAAAATAATTTTACCGTGGTCGCGCCGCGCGTCCACCCAGCCGCAAAGCTCCACCCTTTCCCCCGCCTTGGTGGCGGCTTCTTTCACCAGGATTCTTGCCATAGTTTTTACTGTAACACGAAAAAAAACGGCGCGAAAGCCCCTATTTTTCTTTAAACCCAAGACTTTCCTTTGCCGCTATTTTTTATATCTCTATCACTTTATGCATCTATACACGCACACGGTACTATAGTAGTATATACGTATACAACGCAAAAAGACACAATGAATTCATAAAAAACGCAAAACAAAGCCGTTTCGCGATGTTTTTTTAAAAATATCTATCAATGTAATTATGAAAAAATTTACCAGAGGAGAAATTGCCGAGATAATTCTTTCTACTCTCCTTACTGTAGGAGTAATCACCACGGCAATGATCGCTCCTAATGTAATTCAAGTTTTCAAATGCTTTAAGACAAAAAATGCGCGCGAGCGCCAAAGAATAAAAAATTCCATAAACCGATTGGAGAAACGCGGACTCATTATTCGGCAAAACGGCAATGAAGATTATTTTTCTTTAACATCCAACGGAAAAAGGAGAGCGATGGAATATCGGCTTTCGCGAATAAAAATACCGGTTCAAAAATCGTGGGATAAAAAATGGCGCCTTATTATGTTTGACATTCCCGAAGAAAAGAAACTGGCTCGACGCGCAATTAACGGCGCCTTAAAAAATATCGGATGCGTAACATATCAAAAATCGGTTTTTATCACTCCGTATCCTTGTATAAAAGAAATTGATTTTGTGGGAAATTGCTTTTTGGCAAGGCCGTATATTAAAATCGTCACCGCCGAAATAATTGAGGATACTGCTAAATTCCGCAAACATTTTAAACTTAAATGACGATTTAATTGATTCCGAAACCCTATCACGCATACGATACTATAGTACCGTATGCGTGATAGAGAAACAAAAAAATGACGGCGATAATTATTTGGATTTTCCGGTGACGGCTATTCGCAGAACGCCGTCTTTACCGACAATAACCCTGATCGTTCCGTCGCGATCGGTGCGATAAATTTTCGCGCCCGCCTTTTCCAGCCGATCCAGGGCGTCTTCCGTCGGATGGCCGTAAGAATTCCGGCCGACTTCAACGACGGCCAGTTTCGGCCTCGCTTCGGCTAAAAATTTTCCGCCGGAAGAATAGCGGGAACCGTGATGCGCCACCTTCAGAACGTCCGTTTTGACGTCGTATTTTTCAGCCAAGTATTCTTCCACGTTAAAACCGATGTCGCCCGTAAAAAGGACTTTGAAAGCGCCTTCCGTCAGCGCCATTACCAAAGTCGTGTCATTCAGCTCGGCGCTCTTTAAAAACTCACCTGACGGAGAAAGAACGCTGAAAACGGCGGCACCGACTTTTATCTTGTCTCCCCCTCCGAGGATAACCATCGGAATTCCTTTCTTCTTCAGGACGTCCAGCAACTCCCGAAATGGAGCATCGCCGCTTAAACGGCCGTTATAAATAAAAGCCCCGATTTCATATCTTTTGGCGACCTCAATAAATCCGGCGTAATGGTCAAGCTGGGGATGGGTCAGCGCCAGAACGTCAATGCGGCGATCGGCGGCGGGAAGGATTTCGCCGAGCCGCGAAACAATCCGCCCGTCCGGTCCGCCGTCAATCAACATCTTGGCGCCCGACGGAAAAACAACAAGTTCCCCATCCCCCTGCCCGACATCCAAGAAATAAATTTCCGTTTCCGTTTTTCCGGCCGCGGCAAAAACCGCCGCCCAAACGAAAACATTCAAAAAAACGGAAAAAAGGATCGCCCAGATAAGACGCTTGTCAACTTTTTCTTCCATAAAATTTCCGATTGGAATAAATTATAAAGCCAATCAGCAAAAGATAATAAACGACGCCGAAGGAAAATCCGAAAGCCGGCAAAACGAAAGAGCGGCTTAAATCGGCGAAGGCGGAAATGATCAGTATTTTATACCGGAGCAAAAAATGGACAATCCAACCGAAAAACAACGCAAGGTGATAAGAGACGAAACCGGCCGCGGCGGCCGCGAAACCGAGCGCCATCGTCACCGGCATAATTCCCAAAATCAAGACGTTGGCCGGAAAAGAAAGCGGCGAAAAGGTCCCGAAATTCACCATTAAAATCGGCAAAACGGCCAGCTGGGCGGAGACGGTCGTCAGGGCGTTTTCCCGCCAGTTCAGCAATCCGCCGCTTGCCGCAAAACCGCCGCCGCGCGCGCCGGCGCGCAACAAATTGCCGATTGCCGGCCTTAAATAAACAATTCCCAGCAAAGCGGCGAAAGACAGCTGAAAACCAAGGTCAAAGCGCAAAATCAGGGGGTTAAAAACCGCCATCAGAAACGCCGCGAAGATGACGGCGTTGCGAAAACTGTAAATTCTCTCCGCTCTCAAAGCCACCAAAGCGACGATCCCCATAATCGCCGCCCGCACGACCGACGCCTCGGCGCCGGTCATCGCGACAAAAAGAACGATCGCCAAAACGCTCGGCCAAAAAGCGTAGGCGCGGGAAATCAAAAAAGCGAACGAGACGGCAAGCAAATTCGCCAAAATCGTTATATTGTAGCCGGAAAGCGCCACCAGATGGGATGTTCCGCTTAAATTAAGATTTTCCTTGAATTCTTCGGAAAATTCCGCCCGCTCTCCCAAAACGATGCCGGACAAAAAAGCGGCCTCCTCGGAAGGCAGAACCGCTCTGAAATTGTCCTCCGCCTTTTCTTTCAGGAGAAAAAGAGCGCGCCGCGCCTTGGACGCCTGATTTTCCGCGACAATTTCAAATCCGGCGCCGTTCAAAGTTCCGAAAACGGAATCTTTCCGAAGATAGGCGGCGTAGGAATCGGAGAACGGCTTTTTCGCGACGCCTTTAATTTTCAGGCGATCGCCGTAACGGACGGTCGGAAACCTGTCAACCTCCGCCAAAACGCGCCCCGCTTGGCCGCCTTCCAGATTCAGAATGAATTTCTGATAATCGCCGCCGCGGTCGGGATCGGAAACGACGACGCCCTCAAAAACCGCCCGCTTGTCAAAAGTTATTTCGTAGCCGCTTCGCGCCGCGGAATAAAAATGATAATGAGAAAATCCGGCGAAAGCGAAAAAAATCAAAAAAGAGAACGCGAAAAAATTTTTCTTTTCAAAGACGAAACTCAAAACCGCGAAAAGAAGCGCCGCCGCCAAAACGCCCGCGGCGGCCAGCGCGAAACTTTTCACGAAGGAAGCGGCCAGCGCGCCCAGCAGGAAAAAAGCGGCCGCCCAAAAAAACAAATCGTAGATTTTCATCGGCGTTTCGGAAATCAAAAATCCAGCGCCGCTTTCGCCGGCTTGCCGCTTTTGAAAGGGTGTTTTATTTCGCGCATCTCCGTGACCAGGTCCGCTTTTTTGATGAAAGCCGCCGGCGCGTAACGGCCGGTCAGCAAAACGATTTTTGCCGCCGAAACCTTTTTAAGGGCGCTTAAAACATCGCCGCCTTTCACCAGCTTCAGGCGGACGGCGACGTTTATTTCGTCCAGAATTATCATATCCCATTTGCCGCTTTGGAGCTCCCGCCGGAAACAATCCAGCGCCTTTCCGGCGGCCGCCGCGTGCGCCGAGCGCGGCAGCCGGTCGCCCAAAATGCCGACAAATCCCAGCCCCATTTTCCGGATTTGAAATTTAGCGCGCGGAATACGAAACCTGGCGGCAAAAGAATCCTCCCCGCTTTTCCACGGACCCTTGATGAATTGAATCATTAAAACCCGCTTCCCTCTTCCCAAGGCGCGCATCGCCTGGCCCAGCGCCGCCGTCGTTTTTCCTTTTCCGTTTCCGGTAAATACGGCGATCATAAAGCAATTTTATTCCGAAAACTTCCTTCCGGCAAACGAACGGATCCGGAAACTGCGGCGGTGAACGGCGGAGTGGCCGAATTTTTTCAGCGCCTTAAGGTGACGCTCCGTGCCGTATCCGACATTGTTCATGAAATCGTAGCAAGGATATTGCCGGTGGAGTTTTTTCATATAGCGGTCGCGGGTCACCTTGGCGACGATGGAAGCCAGGGCGATGGCGGAAATTTTTTCGTCGCCTTTGATGATGGAATTTAGAATAAGGGGGTTGGAATTTTGAGATTTAAGATTTGATTTTAGATATAAGCCGCCGTCAAGAAATACCTTGATTTTCGTAATTGGTAATCGGTAATTGGCAATTAGTTTATTAACCGCCCGGACGGCCGCTAAATTGGCGGCTTGAGAGACGTTTATTCGGTCTATGATTTTCGGAGAAACGCCGGCAACGGCAAACGGCAGTTTATTTTCTTTTATTTTTTTAAAAAAACTTTCCCGCTGCCGCGGCGACAGTTTTTTGGAATCGCGAAATTTCGCCTTCCTCTTCAATCCTTTAATTTCCAACCCGAGAGGCAACGCGACGGCGGCGACGGTTACCGGACCCGCCAAGGCGCCCCGCCCGACTTCGTCTATGCCGATGATATATTTTGCCATTACGGCAATAATTATCGCATAAAAAAGCCGGCGAACAACGCCGGCTCCGTTCCGTTTCTATGACGATACTTTTGACCGCGATTTTCTTTCCCGGTCTTCTTTCAATAATCGCTGCTCTTCCGACAGCATGGCGTTGTACACATACGCCACGCAAGAGGAAAATTCTCTCAAGCGTTCGTAAAAATCCCAATCAAAATCTTGATAAATAGATTTCGCGCGGACGGCGTCACTGGATAAGACGCACAGTTGCGAGCGTAAATCTTTTATCACCTCCAAATCATTTCCTAAATTACGAAAAAGCTTGTCAAATTCCTCATCGGTCAAGCTCCGGATTCCCCGCCTGACCAGCTCTCCTCTTCTCATTTTTTCCTCCTTTTCAAAGAAATTTTGACTAAATGGAAATATACATTATCATTGTAGGAAAGTCAACTCTTTATTATGAAATTCGCCCACCTTCACGTTCATTCCCACTTCTCCCTTCTGGACGGCCTGGCGAAGATAGACGAACTCGTTTCCCGCGCCAAAGAGCTGGGAATGGACTCCCTCGCCCTGACCGACCACGGCGCTCTTTACGGCGCGATTGAATTTTACAAAAAGGCCAAAGAAGCGGGCGTCAAGCCGATTTTGGGCGTGGAAACCTACGTCGCCCCTTACGGCCACCAGAACAAACGGGCGAAAATTGACGATAAGAGGTACCACCTGATTCTTCTTTGTAAAGACGAAACCGGCTGGAAAAACCTCATAAAGCTCGTCACTAAAGCTCACCTTGACGGCTATTATTACAAGCCGCGGGTGGACAAGGAACTCCTGCGGGAGCACCGCGAGGGACTTATCGCCCTTTCCGGATGTATTTCCGGGGAAATCGCCAAACTGCTCATCGCCGATAAATACGATGAGGCGCTTCAAGCGGCGCGGGAATACGAAGGTATATTCGGCAAGGGTAATTTTTTTCTGGAAATCGGCCATCATCCGAACGTTCCCGACGCTCAAAGAGCGCGCGAACTGCTTGTCCGCTTATCGAGCGAAACGAGCATTCCCCTCGTCGCCACCCAGGACATCCACTATCTCAAGCCCGAAGACGCCGAATACCACGACATCCTGCTGGCCGTCCAAACAGGCAACAAACTGACCGACGACGACCGCCTGTCTTTACGAGGCGACGATTTTTCCATGACTTCGCCGGAACAAATGGAAGAATTTTTCCGTGACATTCCCGAAGCGGTAAGTAACACCGCCGCCATCGCCGACCGCTGCAACCTTGAACTGAAACTGAACGAGATCCAGCTGCCTTCCTACCCCCTTCCCGAGGGCGTTTTTCCGGACACGCATCTCAGAGAACTGGCCGTTGAACGCCTGCCCCGGCGATACGCCGGCGCCGACAGCGACCAAAGAGTCCTTGAGCGTCTTGAATACGAGCTGGGCGTGATTGAAAAAACCGGCTTCGCCGAATATTTTCTCATCGTAGCCGATCTTATCCAATGGGCGAAAGACCGCGGAATCGTCGTCGGCCCGGGACGCGGATCGGCCGCCGGCAGTTTGGTTTCCTACGTTCTCGGCATCACCGACATTGACCCGCTCAAATACGACCTGCTTTTTGAGCGGTTTCTCAACCCCGACCGCATTCAGATGCCCGATATTGACATTGACTTCGCTGACGCCCGCCGCGACGAGGTGCTGGCCTATGTCAAGCAAAAATACGGCGAAAATAACGTTGCCCAGATTATCACTTTCGGAACGATGGCCGCCCGCGCCGCCATCCGCGACGCCGGCCGCGCCCTCGGATTAAGCTACGGATTCTGCGATAAAATAGCGAAGCTCATCCCATTTAATTCCGGATTAAGCGACGCCGTCGCCGTCGTTTCCGAACTCGGCGATCTTTACAAAAACGACCCCGACGCCAAAAAAGTCATAGACGCCGCTAAAAAGCTGGAAGGAGTGGCCCGCCACGCTTCCGTTCACGCTTGCGGAGTCGTCATTTCTAAAAAACCGCTTATTGAACACCTCCCCCTTCAGCGTTCACCGCAAGACGAAAATTCCATCATTACCCAGCTGGAAATGCACAGCGTTGAAAATCTCGGCCTTTTGAAAATGGACTTTCTGGGCCTGAAAAACCTGACCATTATAGAAAATACCGTCCGGCTCGTAAAAAACACCCGGGGGGTTGAAATAAACGTTTCCGCGCTTCCTTTGAACGACGAAAGCGCCTTCAATCTTCTCCAGCGCGCCGACACCACCGGAGTTTTCCAGCTGGAATCGTCGGGGATGAAGCGTTATCTCAAGGAAATAAAACCGACGGAGCTTGAAGACATCATCGCCATGGTCGCGCTTTACCGGCCGGGACCGATGGAGCTTATTCCCCTTTACATCAACCGCAAGCACGGCCGGGAAAAAGTCGCTTATCTCCATCCGAAACTGGAGCCGATCTTGAAAAACACGTACGGCATCGGCGTTTATCAGGAACAGATGATGCGCATCGCCCGGGATCTCGCCGGCTTTACTCTCGCCGAAGCCGACACCCTGCGCAAAGCCATCGGAAAAAAAATCAAGTCGCTTCTGGATAAACAGCGGGAAAAGCTCATTTCCGGCCTGATTGAAAACGGCGTAGACAAAAGAACGGCGCTCCAAATTTGGGAACTTTTTCCGCCGTTCGCGCGCTACGGCTTCAACCGGAGCCACGCCGCCTGCTACGCCCTCATCGGTTATCAGACCGCCTATCTGAAAGCGCATTTCCCGGTGGAATTTATGACCGCCCTCTTGAACGCCGAATCAGGCGACGTTGAGCGAATTTCCGTCCTTGTTTCCGAAGCGAAGAAAATGGACATCAGCGTTCTCCCGCCGGACATCAACGCCAGCGCGGCGCTTTTCGCGCCGGAGGAATTAAACATCCGTTTCGGCCTCTTGGCGATAAAAAACGTCGGCGCGAACATCGTTGAGGCGATTATTGAGGAGCGCCGGCGCGGCGGCCCATTCGCCGATTTGGGCGGTTTTCTCAACCGCGTCCAGCACAAAGATTTGAATAAAAAATCGCTTGAAAGTTTGGCTAAAAGCGGGGCGCTTGAATCGCTCGGCGCCGAAAGAAACGCCGTGCTGAAAAACATTGACGATATTCTGAAATTCGTCGCCGACGCCAAAAAAACGCGCGCCAGCTCGCAAAGCTCGCTTTTTGCCGGCCGCCTTCCCGCCTCAACGCTCCGTTTGAAAACGGCACCTCCGGCGGGAACGCCGGAAAAACTCGGCTGGGAAAAAGAACTGCTCGGCCTTTACATTTCCGATCATCCCCTTAACGCCCATCTTGGAAAAATGGCGGAAAATAAGGTACAATCAATAAAAGAAATCGTGGCGAAGGGCGCGACGATTCCGGCCCGAGCCGTCATCAGCGTCGCCGGCATCGTGTCGCGGATAAAGCGCATCACCACCAAACTCGGCCAGCCGATGATTTTCGCCGCCATTGAGGACTTAAGCGGGACGATGGAAATACTCGTTTTTTCCGACACCCTCGCGAAAAACCCCGACGTCTGGCAAGAAAACGGCGTTTTAATGATCAAGGGGAGGATATCGCTGCGCGACGGTGAAACGAAAATCATCTGCGGAGAAGCCGCTCAAATCGCATAATCAATGGAAAAATCATATAACACATTCGGAGAGGTCTCCGTTCCGGAAGGAGTTCTTGAAGGATTCATCACCGCCACCGAAAAAGACGGCCGCCTTTCGGAAATGACTGTCAAAAACGAAAAGGGGGAAACGATTTATTATCAAAACTCCGGGGAGGTAGCGCAATTCATCGGCTATCTGGAGAAAATGTACGGTGAAAACAGCAGTGTTGATTTCGTCCGGGCGCTAATAAAAAACAACGAGCAATTTGCCCGCGATATGAAACAATACCTCTCCCGTGCCAGCATTCCCGTCAGCGACAAAGGATTGTCAAAAATGAATCACTGAAATTTCCGATGGAAAAAAGCGCCAAAGAAGAACAAATCGGCAACGTCCGCCACTCCCTCGCCCACCTTCTGGCGATGGCGGTTTCAAAAAAGATGCCCGACGCCAAGCTCGGCATCGGACCCGTCATTGAAAACGGCTTTTATTACGACTTTCTTCTGCCCCGCCCGCTGAAAAACGAGGAACTGCCGGAAATTGAGAACGTGATAAAACGGCTTATCAAGCAAAGGATGATTTTTTCCGGAAAAGAGATAAGTGAAAAAGAAGCGGAGATATTGTTTAAAAACCAGCCGTTTAAACTGGAACTCATCAAAGAGCTGGCCGGAGGCGGCCTTTCCGTTTACGCCACCGGCGCGCGCGGCATCGGCGACCCGAAATTCAATCCGGCCGATTCTTTCATTGATCTCTGCCGCGGCGGCCACGTGCAAAACGCTTCGGAAATAAACCCCGACGCTTTCAAGCTGACCAAAACCGCCGGCGCTTACTGGCGCGGCGACGAAAAAAAACCGATGCTGACGAGAATTTACGGCCTCGCCTTCGCTTCCAAAAAAGAGCTGGACGATTATCTGGAACTTCAAAAAGAGATTGAAAAGCGCGACCACCGGCGGCTGGGGGAAAAACTTGATTTGTTTTCTTTCCACGACGTCGCCCCGGGCGCTCCTTTCTGGCATCAAAACGGAATGACGGTCGTAAACGAACTTAAAAAATTCATCGGGGATCTCCAGCGGGAAGCCGGCTATCAGGAAACGTCAACGCCCGTTCTGGTCAAAGAAATCCTTTACGAGACGTCCGGCCATCTGGCGCACTACAAAGAAAACCTTTTTGAACTGGAAATTGAAAAAGAGAAATTTGACCTGAAAGCGATGAACTGCCCGGAATCCACGTTTATTTTCTCCGGCAAACTCCGCAGTTATAAAGATCTCCCCGTCCGGCTTTCGGAATTCGGCCTGCTCCACCGGCGCGAGCGTTCCGGCACCCTGACCGGGCTGTTCCGCGTCTACGCCTTCACCCAGGACGACGCCCACATCTACTGCCGCGAAGACCAGATTCAAAAAGAAATCAGCGACGTTTTGTCGCTCATCAAGAAAATACACAAAACCTTCGGACTGAAAACAAATTTTTTTCTCTCCACCAAGCCGGAAAAAGCGATGGGCGATCCAAAGCTGTGGGAAAAAGCCGAAACAGCCCTCAAAGAAGCGCTGAAAAAAAACCGGCTGGCATACGAAATAAACGAGGGCGACGGCGCTTTTTACGGCCCTAAAATAGACGTCAACGTTTCCGACTCTCTCGGCCGCGATTGGACGCTCGCCACCATCCAGCTTGATTTCCAGATGCCCCAACGCTTCAATTTGTCTTTCATTGACGAAAAAGGCGAAAAGAAAAAACCCGTGATGATCCACCGCTCCTCAATCGGGTCGTTTGAGCGCTTCATCGGCCTTCTTTTAGAGCACTTTTCCGGAAACCTCCCGCTCTGGCTCGCGCCCGTTCAAGTTTCGGTTTTGCCCATCGGGAAAAATCATCTGAAATACGCCAAAAAAGTTTTTGACGCTCTGGCGGAAAACGGCATCCGCGCCGAACTGCGAAGCGAAAACGAAAGTGTCGGCAAAAAAATCCGGGAAGGTGAAATTCGAAAAATTCCCTATCTTCTCATCGTCGGCGACAAAGAAATGAAATCAAAAAGCGTCGCCGTCCGGAAACGCAAAAAAGGCGATGTCGGCTCCGTCAAGCTGGAAAAGTTCATCAAGCGGCTTGCCGAAGAAATAAAGAAAAAGAAATAGCCGGTTTTTTCGTTAAGCGATGACGCCGCCGCCGAGCACCTCTCCGCTTTTGGCGTAAAATACCGCCGACTGGCCGGCCGCGATAAATTTCTGCGGCTTGTCAAAAACCAGCTTATAGCGACCGTTTCTTAACTTGCTTATTTCCGCCGGAAAAAGGGGCTGGCGATAGCGAACGCGGGCAAATATCCTCGCCCCCGCGCGCGCCTCTACTTCCATTTTGGTCCCAGTTTCACCGTTTACCGCTATTCTCCTATTCGCGCGAATTAGAGAAGAAACGAAAGACGCGGCGGGGTTGATAAAATTCACGCCCCTCAAGATAACTCCTTCTTTGTAAAGCGAGGGGTGATCGCTTCCTTCCGTCGCCACCAAAGTGTTCGTCCGAACGTTCTTGCTGACGACGTAAAGCGGCTTTTTCGCGGAAATTTTTATACCGTGCCGCTGGCCGACGGTAAATAAGTGAGCGCCGCCGTGTTCCCCTATTTTTTCGCCCTTTAGATTCAAAACCGGCCCTTTTTTGGCGGGGATTTCAGAGTTTAAAAACTCCGGCAAGCTGATTTTGCCGATAAAACAAACGCCCTGCGAATCTTTTTTGTCCGCCGCCGGCAAGCCGGCCCGACGCGCCATTTGCCGCACTTCACTTTTCAAATAACCGCCGATCGGAAACAGGCAGCGCCTTAATCGTTCCTGATTCAAAGTCCAAAGAAAATAACTCTGGTCTTTATTGCCGTCTCGGGCTTGATATAATTTATAAATTATTTTGGATTTTGAATTGTTATTTTTATTTTTATCCGCCGGCTGGCGGATTGATTTTTTAATTTTTACGTAATGCCCGGTGGCCACGCAGTCCGCTCCCATTTCCAGCGCTTTTTTAAAAAACAAACCGAACTTGATTTCCTTGTTGCACATCACGTCCGGATTGGGGGTGATGCCCGCGCGATAACCGCCGACCATGTAATCCACAACGCTTTTTTTATACTCCTTTTCAAAATTAAAAACATAAAAAGGAATCTTCAGCGCGTCGGCCGCTCTCTTGGCATCACGGGCGTCTTTTTCTCCGCAACCGTCTAAATTGTAACACCGCATATGAACGCCGATAACGTCATACCCGCGTTTTTTAAGCAGTAAAGCGGCGACGCTGGAATCAACGCCGCCCGAAAGCGCCACGAACACCTTTTTCTTTTCTTTTTTCACCATAAAGCGTTTTATACCCTTTTATATACCCCCTGAAGCGAAAACGCGCAACCTTAGGAGTGTAGGATTAAATCCTACACTCCTACTCAAAAAAAACAAAAACGGGGGCGGAAAGCGCCCCCGAAAATCCGTCAGGCGGAAACCGCCTTTTCGGAAAACTTTCTAAAATCTTCCAACATCTCCGAAATCCGGCGGCCGGAAAGCGTCTTCAGCCGGCCGTCTTTCCGCGCCGCGTCAAAGTACCGCCGCAATTCTCTCGGATGGCGCCCTCCGTCAAGGATCATCCTGGAAAAAAAATCCAGATTTTCAATCTTCGCGGCCATTTTCCGGTCCGGCGTTGACGATTGAATCCAGCGCGCGATCTGCGACCGACTGGCGCCCAGCGCCTCCGCCGCCTCTTCCTTTCCTCCGAACATCTCCAGGAGGAACCGCAACTTTCTCTGGATAGCGACTCGCCCGATCAATTCATCCCCTTCAATCATTCCCGCCTCCTCGGTTTGACGTTTTCGCCAACCGGCTCCTTGACGATATGGAGCCGATACCCCTTCTTGGAAAATACCCCGCCCGGCCGGCACAAAAGGTCAAAAATCTCCTGAAACAGCGCCGGCCAGTCAATTTCGCGGCGGACGATTTTCACCTTCCGCCGCGCGGCGATTTTTTCAATAAACTCGCTGCCGCGGGCGTTTTGATACTCGCCCTCATATTCAATCTCTCCCACCGGCACGTTCACCAGCGGTTTCACGCAACGGATACAGGGCGTCGCCACGATTCTCACCCGGGAACCGATAAGGTCCTCCCGCCGCGTATTTTCCCGCAGATTTTCCTCGCCGTGAAGCGTCCTTTCGCAATGGCCGTCCACCATCAGATGGCCGACATCGTCGCAATGCCCGTCGCCGGAAACCGATCCGTTGTAGCCGAATCCCCTCAACCGCTTGTCCTTCTCGGCGCTGGAGGCCGTCCGCAGGCGATCGCAAGTCGCGAGAACCGACATCAGAAGCGTCATCGCCCAAAAGACCTTGTCGCGCAAAACTTCCCGGTCGCGCGCCGGGTTCTTTTCTTTTTCCTTTCTCTTTTTCACTTCGCCCCCCCTTCTTTTGATAATTTAAAATACCTGACAATAAGGTTAGAAAAAACGGGGCAAGGAGTCAAGGAAAAAGCCGCGAGGGGATTAATTTACGATTTCTCCACCCGTTCAATGTATTCTCCGGTTTCCGTGTTCACGCGGACGATGTCGCCGTCGTTAATGAACAAAGGAGCGTTCACTTTCAGGCCGTTTTCCAAAACGACGGTTTTCGTTCCGCCCTGCGCCGTGTTGCCGCGAACGGCGGGCGGCGCCTCCGCGACTTTATAATCAATCTTGATCGGCAGTTCCACGGCGATTATTTTGCCGTTAAATTCAACGGCAACGACGTCCAGATTCTGCTTCAAAAATCCGCCCTTATCTCCCAAAATTTCGGCCGGCAGGGAAAACCGGTTTTTCGGGTTATCGGGATCGGTAAACCAAAAAGTTCCGCGATGCTCGTAAAGAAAGCGCGTTTTTTTCTTTTCTATTTCCGCCTCCTGAAAGGCGTCCGCCGGTTTGAAATTGCGTTCCAAAACCTGGCCGGTACGCACGTTTTTAAGACGCGTCTGAACGTTTGATCCGCCCCGCCCGATGTGCTGGTGACGGACTTCCAAAACGGCGTAGGGGTCGCCGTCCAAAACGACCAGCGAGCCGTTTTCCAAATCATTGATGCTCAACATAATATAACCGTAAAATTTTAATCGGGCAAAAACAAAAAGTCAATAATAATAAAATAAAAAAAATCGAAAAATCGACTCCCTTACGGGAGTCGATTAATCAAAGAATAATCAAAGAAACAAACAAGTAAAACAAATGCGCAAACCCCGTTAGAAGCTCGCGCGGGGCGTTAAACTCCGCGTTCCACCAAGAACAAGACAAAAAACCGCCCGGCATTCATCCCCGCGGCAATCCGCGGGGCGTTTCTGCTTCTAACGGGACGAAACAAAGAAGGAAAATAAATGAGTCGCGCTCTCCCGCGACCAAATTTTAATTTTGGGCAGTCGCGCCGTTTTTATTCGCTATGACGCGTCATAGCGGCAATGATTTTATCCGCCTTCGCGGAAGACCGCGGGCGTAAGTCCGTGGAGGCTTCATGGAATTTTATTACGGGCGGCGAGAAACGAAGCGGGAACTCGTTTCGGAAAACCAGTTTCGGAGATCTTACTCCACGAAACTTATTCCGGAGAGTTTGAGCTTTTATCCCCGCTTTGATTGTCGGAACTTCCGCTCCGGTTTCCGTCCTGATTTTTGTTCTGATTTCCGTTTTGATCCTGCCGTTTTTCCAAAGAATGCGAAAGCGCCGCCCGCAATTCGCCGATATTAACGTGCTTTTTTTCCCGCGCAAAATCGTCTTGGCGGGGCGGAAACGGCCTTCCAGGCGGTCCGCCGCCGGCAATGCCCGTTCTTCGGAACGGCTCTTTGGCGCCCAGCGCCTGCGACAGCGGCCTTTCTTCGCGCCGCATTATCCTTTCGTCAATTTTATCTTCCGATTGCCATTCTTGGGCGATTCGCTTTTCCACCAGCTCCCGCTTGGTGGCGTATTTGACTCTCGTATTTTCAATAATGACGTCGCGAAAAACCTCTTCGGAAACCGGCGGCGCGGGAAGGGTGGCGGCGGAAAACGGACGGGGGGAAGTTCCGTCAATCAGCAATTTGATGTAAATGTTGTATTTATCAAGGTTAATCAGGTCGGCGGCTAGAAAATTCGGAGTAAATTCTTTTTCCAAAAATTCGGCGTCTTCGGCCCCCACGCGGAAACTGACCAGTGTCCCGACGTTTCCGAAAACCGCGTCCCGCACCTTGGTGTTCTGGTCGTGAATCAGCTGGCGAATATATTGATGGCCGACGATGAGGTTCAGGCGATATTTCCGCGCTTCCGATAGAATATTGGCGAAGGAATCGGTGGCAAAATTCTGAAACTCGTCAACGGTCAGATAAAAATCCTTGCGCTCCGCTTCCGGAACGTCGGCCCGTGACATTGCCGCCAGCTGAAGCTTGGTGATAAGCGTCGCTCCCAAAAGCGCGGAGTTATCCTCGCCTATTCTCCCCTTGGAAAGATTGGCGATAAAAATCATCTGGTTGTCCATCACCTTGCGAAGATTGATCGTTGAATGCGGCTGGCCGATGATGTTGCGCATCAACGGATTGGCGATCAACTGGCCGATTTTGTTCTGAATGGCCGCCACCGCTTCCGTTTCAAATTTCTGGGAGTAGCGGGAAAATTCATTGACCCAGAAATTTTTAATGACCGGGTCCCGCAGATTGTCAACGACTTTTTTACGGTAATCCTTGTCGGAAAGCAGGCGCATCGTGCCCAAAATGGTGGAGTTGGGATACTCCAAAAGAGCCAGAAGGGCGTTGTTCAAAATGTATTCCATCCGCGCCGACCAGACATCCGGCCAGATTTTTTTAAAAACTCCCATAATGCCGGAAACGACAAGAAACCGCTGTTCGCCGCCGACCTGCTCCAGCGGATTGAAAGCGACGGGAAAATCGGAATCGGACGGATTGAAATAAATGACGTCGTCCAGCCGTTCTTTGGGAATGTAATTTAAAAGCTCTTCCGCGAACTCTCCGTGAGGGTCAATAATGCCGATGCCGTAGCCGGCGCGAATGTCGGAAACGGCGATATTTTTGAGAAGCTCCGTTTTGCCCATGCCCGTCTTGCCGATGACGTACATATGCCGCCGCCGGTCGTCCGGCTTGATGCCGAATCGCACCTGCGCGTTGCGGAAATTGGTCTGGCCTAAAATTGTGATTTTTTCGTTCATGGTTTTCGCTTATGAAAAAATAAAATCGGCGGCGCTTATTCTATCGGCAGATTGACGGGCGCTCCCCCTTTTTTAGATTCAACGTGCCGCAACATCGGCGCTTCCACGTACATCGTCGGATAATGATAAATAGTCGCCAATTCTTCAATGTTTAAAACCGGCAATTTGGCGGGCATATAGCGGACACGGTAAGCCCAGTATAAAAAACGCTTCCGCAGATATTCCTTCCTTTTCTTAAACGGATGCCTGGCGACAGTGATCGTTTCCGCCGCCGGCCTGAAAGCATTGAGATTTTGCGTGTTGAATTGGCGAAAAGCCCCCATTATCGCGGCGATGTTTGAACGGGTAAAACTGTCTTTTCTGTCAATATAAACGAAACGAATGTTGGTTTCAAATCCGATTTTGGAAATTTTATTTTCCACTTCTTTAATAATATCCTTGCCGCCGGGAGTTAAAACCGGCGCCACGGCGGCAGATTCCGACTTCGCGCCCCACGTCGGCTCCTCAAAAGGCGCGATCAGCAGATTTTTAACGAACTCCCCCACCTCGGAAAGAAAGGTGGTTTTGGCCGCCGGCTTTTTCCCGATTAACTTGTCAATCACCCCCTCCCCTTCCTTTTTCCAAGCGTCGCCGGTCGGTCTTATTAAAATCTGCAGCCAGATCGTCTCGCCTTCTTTCAGTTTTGACATTACCTCGGTCAGAGCCGCCACCGGATCCAGCCGCTGCTCCTCCACGGTCGCCTCAAAATACGGATAGGTCCTGATGGGATAAGCGCTTTCCCGCGCCAGAATAAAATCGCACCCCCAAATATCGTAAGTTTGATTCGGCAAAACGGACGGAAAAAGATCAACGTAATCCTCCGCTTCGCGAATTTCCGCGTCGGGATACTGCGAATAGACGGCCGATTCAACCAAATTGCGGTACTTCGCGTCCGTTCTGATGAAGAAATAAACCCCGCCGGAATGCCCGACCATTTCAAAAGACGTCCAATCTTCCATTTTCCCTTTCCACCACTTGTCAAACGGCTTGATGCCGAAAGAATAAGTGGCGTGGACGGCGGAAAAAATCTGCTCCATCGCTTTCGGCGTCTTTAAAATGTTGCGGGAAACTTTAACCTCAAGCGTAATCCATTTGACCGACTTCAGATATTCGCCGCGGACGTATTTCAGCCAAATATCGCGAAAAACAAAAAAAAGCGCCAAGGGAAGAATAATCCACCAAAGGGCGGAAAAAACCTCGGCGGCGCTGTTTAAGATTTCGGGAATCATTTTTTTGCGGCTTTAGGCGTCGCGGATGAGCGAATAACGGCCGTCGTCCAGTCTTTTGAAAAGTTTTTTGTTCTGCAAGTTCAGCAAAACGGTGTTCTTTTTAAACAGCCGCTCGGAGCAAACGCTGGCCACGACTTCTCCGGAATTCATCGGCCCTCTTTTTTTAATGAAACGCGCGATTACCTCTTTGACCGTTCCGGGCAAAAGGCCGAATTCTTTCAGCGAATAAGAGCCGCGGCCGACCAGAACAAAACGCGAGTCTTTGATCAGCTCGTTGTGAACCGTCTGCGGATAGGCCGTCCTTTGGTCAAATTTCGCGAGATTTATCGCCTTGGTCAATTCCCGAAAGTGCATCGGGCGGCTCGTTTTTTTGAGCACCAAATACGCCTTGTCGCCCATTCTTTTCGGAGTTATTTCCGGCCATTCGGACAAGCCGAAATCACCGAAAGGATTGGAGTTGAATTTTTTGGAAATGTTCAGATAATTCAAGCCGATAAAATCTTTCAGACCGTGAGGAGCCAGCGCCTTGCCGAACAGAGAGTCAAATTTCTTGTGCGTGATAACCTCCTCTTTTTTGGAAGCGAGGACTCGGGCCAGATCGCCGACGAGCTTGACGGCCGTTTTTTTGTCTTCTTCGTTAAGATACCAGAAAGAATGCAGATTGTCGTTTTCGGAAAACAACTTGATGCCCCCGAAAACTTCGCGTAAAAATTTCATCTGGGCGGAAAAAATCCGCAAAGGAGAAGCGGAAACGAACAGGGCGCGCAAATCGCCAAGCAAAATATCCTCTCGGCGCGCTCCGCCGTAACTTTTCAAATAATCTTTCACGGCGTCAAAAACGCCGCGGCCGCCTCCTATTTTTCCCCGGACCTCTTTAATGGCGCCGGCTTCAATTTGCCGGATTCTTTCGCGCGTCACTTCGTAGGTTTCGCCCAGCTCCGCCAGCGTGGCTTCTTTCCCGTTTTTCAATCCGAATCTTTTTTCCAAAACGTTTTTCTGCCGCGACTCCAGACCGGACAGCGCTTCGGCGATAATCCTTTCAATTTCCATCGGCTTTTTTAGCATATAACCAGAATACAATCTTTGAAAACTTAAGTCAAATGACGCGCGCGATCCCGCCCGCTTAAACTTTAAACTCTGGAAAACTTATGCCAGAGGACCAGCAGGGGGCTGGCGACAAAAATGGAGGAATAAGTGCCGACAATCGTTCCGGTCAGGATAATCAAAAGAAAATTGTTCAAAGAAGCCGGACCGAGAAAATAAAGCGCCACCACGACCAGAGCCAAAGTCAGCGATGTATTGACCGAGCGGGCCAACGTTTCGTTGACGCTCTGGTTGACGACGCCCCCCAAATCAACCTTTAGCGAACGGCTTAAAAGAAGATTTTCCCGTGTCCGGTCAAAAACGACGATGGTGTCGTGAACGGAAAATCCCATAATAACCAGCAGGGCCACGATAAAACCGGTGTCAATTTCCGTTCCAAACCGCCACCCCAGAAAAGCGGCCAGACCGGCCGGGATGATGACGTCGTGAAACAGAGTGACTAAAGTGATTACTCCGTATTTCCACGACTTGACGGGATACGACACCTTGCGAAAGGCATAGGTAACGTACAGAGAAATGCCCAGCAGCACCAGGACGGCCGCCCAAATCGCCTTCTTCCTTAATTCGTTTCCGATCGCCGGACCGATATTTTCAAAACGCAACTCTTCAACCTCTCCGAAATTATCCCGCAAAGCCGCCAAGTAGCGCTGATGATCGGCCTCGGAAATTTCCCTGGTTCTGAAGATGAAGCTGTCCGTGGACGCCTCGCGGCTTATTATCGCGTCGCTTAACGACAACCGCTCCCGGAAAAAATCCTTGAGCGATTCGGGGGAGGGATCGGCGGCGATGCGCATCTGCCACAAACTCCCCCCCGCCAAATCAATCCCCTGCTTCAAACCAAAAAACAAAACGGCGACAATGCCGGCGGCGACCAGAAGACCCGCTACCGACAAAAATATTTTTCCGCGTCCTATGATATTCATAATCGTTATTTATTTCTGACCAGCGCCCTTAAAAGCGTCCTGGTTATCGTAATGGCGCTGAACATGCTTATCAAAACGCCGATTAAAAGCGCCAGGGCGAACCCCTTCACGAAGCTTGAAGTAAAATAATACAAGATAACGGAACTGATAATGGTCGCGATGTTGGAATCGCGGATGGACGACCAGGCTCTCTTGAAACCCTCTTCAACGGCGTTTTTTTTCGCGAGCCCCCGGCGCAATTCTTCCTTGGCGCGTTCAAATATCAGGATATTGGCGTCAACCGCCATGCCGATGGACAGAATAAAACCGGCGATGCCGGCAAGGGTCAACGTGATTCCAAAAAGCTTCATGACTCCGAGCGTTAAAACGATATAGGAAAAAAGCGCCAGAACGGAGAAAAAACCGAATCCGCGATAATAGATGATCATAAAAATCGCCACCAGCGCCGTCCCGACCGCTCCGCCGTACATCGCCTTATTCAGGGAATCCTGCCCCAAGCTCGCCCCCACCACCTGCTGGCTAACCAGATTAATCGGAGCGGGCAGGGCGCCGGCGTTAAACCGCTCAACCAGTTTTTTCGCTTCCTCCGTAGTAAACTGACCGGTAATCTGCGCTTTGCCGCCGGAAATCTTTTCGCGCACCGTCGGCATTTCCATCAAAGCGCCGTCCAAAAAAACCGCGATCGGCTTGCCGACGTTTTTCGCGGTAAGTTCTTCAAAAATTTTCGCTCCTTCGTCGTTAAATTGAAGCGCCACCTGCGGCGCGAAAGTCGTCTGGTCAAAATCAAGCCGGGCGCCGGAAATGTAACGGCCGGACAGCGCCGTCGCGATAAAATCTTTCGGCTGGCCGTCGTCGCCGAGCTCCACCTCCCGGAAATCCAAAAAAGGAGTGAGGCCGATTTGACCGACGGCGGCGGCAACGTCTTTAATGCCGGCCAATTCAACGATCAAGCGGTAGGACTCCAGAGAGCGGGCGACTTCCACTCGCGGCTCGCTGACGCCGAAAAGGTTTACCCGTTTTTCAATAACGTCGCGCAATCCGTTCGCCACCGACTCGCGCTCGGCGGAATTAACGTTGGCCATGTCAATTTCGTAAATGAGATGCGCCCCTCCCACCAAATCAAGGCCGAGCCGCCAGGGAAGATGCGTTCCGCCCAGCCATTTGGGATAAACAAAAACGGCGGCCGCGGCCGTTAAAGCGAAAACCAGCGCCAAAAGAAGCAATGATTTTTTTCTCTCCATTTGTCAGAAAATGCCTAATTAATTTAATTCTCCGGAGGGCAAATGTCAACGGACGGCGCCCGTCATTGTTTCGGAAATTTCTTCCGCCATTCTTCTATTTTTTTGTGGTCGCCGGAAAGAAGAACACGCGGAACGCGGTATTTTTTTCCTTCTAATTGAAAAACCGCCGGCCGGGTGTAGACGGGCACGCCGATGCCAAGGCGCCTTTCTTCAACCGACTCCCCCTTCCCAAGCGCGCCCGGCAGACGGCGCGTTACGGCGTCAATTAAAACCATCGCCGGCAATTCGCCGCCGGTTAAAACATATGGTCCCGCGGAAAGTTCCAGCGTTTCAAGTTTCAGACCTTTAATGACCGGCTTTAGGCGGGCGTCAACGCCCTCATAGCGGCCGCAGATTAAAATAAGATTATCGTAATTTTTCGCCAACTTGGCGGCGATTTTATTGTCAAACAGCTTACCTGCCGGAGAGAATAAAATTACTTTAATTTTTGATTTTTGATCTTTGATCTTTGATTTTGCAAATTCAACCGCTTTAATAATCGGCTGAATTTGCATTACCATTCCCGGTCCGCCGCCGTACGGCCGATCGTCAACCCTGCCGCGCCCGCTTGCCGTAAAATCGCGCGGATTGCGGATGCCGACGGCAATAAGCCGCTTCTTAACGGCGCGGCCGATGATTGATTCTTTCAGATAAGAATCAAAAATTTCGGGAAAGATGGTGATAATATCAAACTTGAGCATATCGTGTCGCTAAAAAGCCGCGCTGTCGTCATGATAGCACGGCTTTTTTCCGATTGAAACCGCCGCCGGTTTCAAATCTTAAGGTCGTCGGTCGGAGCGGAAGCCGAATCGGCCCTCGGCGAAAATCGCCGCCCGCCCTCCGGCTCTTCAATTTTGAGATTGACGCGGGCATTGTTTTTAATGCCGACGATTCTCAAAAGAGAACGGATGGATTTGGCGGTAGAGCCCTGCCGGCCGACCACCTGACCCATATCGTTGGAATTGACTTTCAGGGAAAGCAAAACGCCCATTTCGTCAACTTTTCGCTCAACTTTGACGTCCTCCGGATGGTCCACGATGGATTTCACGAGATATTCCAGAAATTCCTTGTCAATCGCTTCTTTGGACATTGTTGATGCTCTTTCTTATTCGCTCGACCTTTTCTTTATTTTCGCGATTATATAAAAATCCCCGAAGATGTCAACGCGCTTAAGACGCCGCGGGGGCCGGAGCGGCCACTCCTTCTTTTTTCGCTTCGCCTCGCGCTTTTCCTTTCGGTTTTTTCGGACCGGAAACGGCTCCGGCTTTCACCAAAAGGTTGAAAACGGTGTCGGTCGGCTGCGCGCCGTTTTGCATCCAATATTTCGCCCTTTCGGCGTCAATGTTGAATTTATCGGAGTGGGGGTTGCTCCAGCCCAGGTCTTCAACGTATTTTCCGCCGATTTTGGAGCGTTTTTCCGCCACCACGACGCGGTAGCTCGCCTGCTTCTTTTTGCCGATTCTTTTTAGTTTAATGGCTAACATTTTTTATAATTCAATAAATTATTCAATCACAATAAATTATTCAATCAATAGTAATCCCGTTAAAATAAAAAATCAAGCAGCGGCCTCCAATTTCAGCGACAAGACCTTTGACGCACCGTCTTTGTCCATCGTCACCCCGTACAAAAGATTGGCCGCTTCCATCGTCGCCCGATTGTGCGTAACGATGATGAACTGCGTTTTCTCGGAGAAAGTCTTGAGCAGAGCCGCGAAGCGCTGGGTGTTTTTTTCGTCCAAGGCGGCGTCTATCTCGTCCAGCACCAAAAACGGCGGCGGGCTGATGGACACCAGCGCGAAAAGAGCGGCGATGGAAACCAAGCTCTTCTCTCCTCCCGACAGCATCCCGAGCGATTTAATCCTTTTTTTCGGCAAATCTACGCTGATTTCTATTCCGATGTCGCCCAATTCTTCCTTGCCGCCCATTTCCTCTTCGGCTTCTTTTATTTTTTCTTCCACCTCCTCCTCGCCGGCTACCACGCTTTTCGTTTCTACTTTTTGGACAATCAGTTTCGCCCTTCCGCCGTTGAACATCAGCCGGAAATAATTGTTAAACTCCTCGTCAATCGCTTTCAGCGCGCCGGAAAATTCGCCGCGGATTTTTTCGTTTAATTCCCCGATGAGCGCCGCCAGGTCAACGGACGCTTTTTCCAAATCGGCGATCTGCCCCGCCAAAAACCCGTGACGCTCCTCGGTTTCCCGCGCCTCTTTCAAAATCGCCTCGTCAACGTCACCGATGGCGGAGAGTTCGCCGCGCAAGCGAAAAATCTTTTTTTCAACGGTCAAAACGTCAAACGGGGCGCCGGAATCTCCGTCGTCTTCGCGGCTTTTTTGAAGATATTCCGCCAGTGTCCCGCCGAATTGCGCGGCTTGCTGTTCCAGTTCCCGCGTTCGGAAATCACAGTGCTCTTTTTGAAGCGCCAGTTTGTTTTTGCGCACTTCCGCTTCGGCCAGTTTTTCCTTGGCGGCTTCCAGTTCTCCAAAAGCGCTCCGGAAACCCGCGTTAAATCCGTCCAGATCAAGCGAGAGCCGCCTTTCCGCTTCGCTCAAATCCCCGATTTCTTTTTCCAGCGATTTCAAATCGGCGACTATTTTCTCTTTCGTTCCGTTCAAGCTCCGCAATTCCGCGTCGTCTCCTTCATTTTTCACTTGAAAAGCGCCGTTGATTTTCTGAAGCAGGCCGTGCAATAAAGCGCGGGCTTTCGGCCAGTCGTCCTTTTTCAGACAGTCATCAATGGTTTCGCGGATTTCTTTCAGCAGTTTGGAGAAGTCCTCCATTTTCAGGCCGAGCTCAAATCGGCGCGGGCGGCTCAAAAAGTCCAGCTGGGCCTCAAGACGGCCGAGTTCTTTCTGTAATTTCAGGCGGCTTTCGGAAAAATTCCCCAGTTTTTCTTTAATGCCGTCAAGCTCCGCACGCTGTTTCGGCCGAGCCGCCTCCACCGCCGCGAGCTTTTTCTCGCTCGCCAGAACTTCTTTCCGGCCGGCCTCAATATCGCGGCCAATTTCCTCAAGTAAGGGAAATATTTTCTTCAGCTCTTCCTCTATCAACCCGGCCTTGACGGCAAAATACCGCGATTCTAGGCCTTTTAATTGCTCCTCCACTTCGCTCCTTTTTTCCCAGCGGGATGTCTGGCGCTTGAGCGACCGCAGATGCGGCTCCAGCTCGCCGATCATCGCCCGGGCCTTCTCCAGATTAAAAGCCGTGTTTTTGAGCTTCTTTTCCGCTTCTATTTTTTTTAACTGATATTCGCGCAAGCCCAGAACTTCCTCAATCATAATTCTCCTTTCCGTAGGCGACGCCTTTACGAAAATATCGCTGTTGCCCTGATTGATGACGACGAGCCCCTTCGTTCCCAGCCGCGAACGGGCGAAAAAATCAACGACATCCTTGAGCCGGACCTCCGATTTGTTCAAAAAATACTGCGAGGTTCCGTCGCGAAAAATTTTCCTCGTCACCGACACCTCGCTGAAATCAACGGGAAAAAATCCGGATTCGTTATCAAAAAAAAGAGAGGCCTGCGCCATTCCCAAAGAGGGTTTTCCCGGCGTTCCGGCGAAAATCAAATCTTCCGTTTTGCCGCTCCGCAAGCTCCGTGAATCCCTTTCTCCGAGAAGCCAGCGGACGGCGTCAATGACATTTGACTTTCCGGAGCCGTTCGGCCCGACGATAGCCACAATGCCGCGCGAAAAATCCAGCGCCGTTTTATTGGCGAACGATTTGAATCCCGCTATTTCCAGGCGTTTGAGATTCATTCCCAGTTTCTGGCCTTAATGGCGCTCTTCGCCGCTTCCACCTCGGCGTCCTGCTTGGAATACCCTTCTCCCTGCGCAACGAGCTCCTCGCCGAAATAAACGCCCATTTTGAAAATCTTTTTGTGGTCAGGCCCCCATTCTTCAAGCAATTTGTAATTCGGCGTTACTTTTATTTTTTCCTGGGCGATTTCCTGAAGACGGCTTTTCGGATCGCGATAAAGGCGTTGCTCCACGATTTCCGGCAGGCGGGGCAGTAGGAACCGCTCAATGATTTTTTTCGCCTCGTCAAAACCGCCGTCAAGATAAACGGCGCCGATAAGCGCTTCAATGGCGTTCGCCAAAATCACTTCCCGCGCCCGTCCCGTGTCTTTCGCTTCGCCGCGGGACATTAAAATAAATTCCTGAAGACCGAGATCGCCGGCCGCCTTCGCGAGCGTCGTATAATTGACCAAAGCCGCCCGTAAGCTGGTCAGATACCCCTCCGGCTCCGCCGGGTAAGCGTTAAAAAGGCGCTCGGTGACGACCAGCTCCAGAACGGCATCGCCTAAAAATTCCAGCCGTTCGTTGTGGGAAACGCCCCATTGGGGATTTTCGTTGAGATAGGAGCGGTGCGTAACGGCTTCCAAAAGCAGGTTCCTGTTTTTGAAAACGGCTCCGATTTTAGATTCCAGTCGTGAAACGTCCATCGCAAAACAAAAAATTAATTACCCTCGCCGGCCCCCGCTTCTTTCGTCTTCTCTTCCGCCGTTTTCTTTTCGGCGCTTCCTTCTTTTTCTTTGGCTTCTTCTTTTTTATGGTCTTTCCCCGGCTCGCCGATTTCGCGGTAAATCGTTCCCAAAACTCCGTTGATAAATTTTCCGGAATTCGGCCCGCCGTAGCTTTTCGCGAGCTCTATCGCTTCGTTGATGGCGACTTTCGGCGGCACCTCGTCGCGATTGGCGTAAAGCAGTTCATAAAGCCCCAGCCGCAAAACGTTCCGGTCAACGATGGAAATCTGTTCCAGTGGCCATTCGGGAGCCGCTTTTTCAATGATTTTATCTATTTCCTCCATCCGCCCGACAATGCCGTTAGCCAGATTCCAGATAAAATCCGGCTCATCCACCCCCGAAGCGAATTCCTTGATGTTACGCTCCAAAATACCGACCAAGTCGTTTTTCCTTCCGGAAAAATCCCATTCGTAAAGGGATTGGATAACCACCGAGCGGCACAACTGTCTGGTAGCCATTTGGCGAATTTCAAAGCGAAAAACCCGCCTGCTTTAGCGGGTTTTCTTGATTTTAATCTTCGGTTCCTTGATCGGCTTGGATTTGTAATAACCGCATTGGCCGCAATAGCGGTGGCCGACAGCCGGCGCCTGACAATTGCCGCAAACGGACAAATTGGTCTTTTTGAGCGCCAGATGCGACCGACGACGGCCGACTTTGGAACTGGTATGATGTTTTACCGGAACGCCTCCCATTAGTTTGGAATATGGAATTCAGAATAAACGGACGCGAGATAAAAGTCAAACCCCCCGTTTCTTCGGGGGGTTAAATCGCGGGGATTATTTTTTTTCTTCGCCGTCTTTTTCTTTCACGGCGTTTTCGCCTTTGGGCGATTCGCCCAGTTTCAGTTTCTTTTCCAGCTCCCCCACTTTTCTGGCCACGTCGTAAATGATGCAGAAAAGAAAACCGTAGAAAAGAAACAACGCGGTAATTCCCCAGAAAATCTTGCTGTTCATTTTTGTCCCTCCCGGTTGTTTTGAGCCAAAAATCTTTTCTTAAAATAGCGGAAGCCGATTCCAAAAGCAAGCGGCTCAAGCAACGCCAAGCGCCAATCTGAACTCGGACGAGTTTTGTTTTGTTCAGTTTTGTTTTCTTTGAAAACGCGTATAATTTTTAGGTGGCAAAAAAAGTGAAAGCGAAGATAAAAATCGTCGTTGTTCTTGGCCCGACAGCCGGCGGCAAAAGCGATCTGGCGGTCAAAATCGCGGAAAAATTCAACGGCGAGGTCGTTTCCGCCGATTCGCGCCAGGTTTACAAAGGGCTTAACATCGGCAGCGGCAAAATAACCGAGCGCGAAACGAGGGGGGTTCCCCACCACCTTTTGAACGTCGCCTCACCGAAAAAAACGTTCACCCTCGCCCGCTTCAAAAAACTCGCCGAAAAAGCGATCGCGGAAATTATCGGGCGCGGCAAATTGCCCGTCGTTTGCGGCGGCACGGGACTTTACATAGACACTCTTATCGGCGGCTGGATGATTCCCGAAGTTCCGCCCCAACCGGCATTGAGAAAAAAACTGGAAAGGAAAACGACGGACGAGCTTTTCGTTCTCTTGCGCCGGCTGGACCCGCGGCGGGCGAAAGTCATTGACCGGCATAACCGCCGGCGACTTGTCCGCGCTTTGGAAATCGCGATCACCACCGGGAAAGCCGTTCCCCCGCTTGAAAAAGAGAGTCGTTATGACGCCCTGAAAATAGGCGTCGCTTTCCCGCCGGAAGAACTGAAAAAGCGCATCCGCCGGCGCCTACGAAAACGGCTGAAAGAGGGAATGATAAAGGAAGTGAAAAATCTGCGCCGCTCTGGATTGTCGTGGCGGCGGCTGGACGATCTGGGATTGGAGTACCGCTGGATCTCCCGCTGTCTGCGCGGCCTGATTAACAGAAAAGAAATGGAAGCGACGCTGGAAAAGGAAATCATCGGATACGCCAAAAGGCAAATGACCTGGTTCAAGCGGGACAAGAAAATCATCTGGCTCGGCCCCGCCGAAATAAAAAAAGACAAGGCCTTTCACCTTGTCCGGGGGTTTCTTTGAGAGTTTTTATTAAGCGTGCCCCCTTTCTTGTCCTTTTTGTATTTTTATTGATTTAATGCGCCTTTTAATTTCCTCAATTTGCTCGTTGCGTGAAAGAATTTTTTGTTTCCTTGCGTTTTCATCAGGAATTCTTTCCAGTGCGTTAAGCAATTCGGGATTTTGGAGCGCTCTCAGCTGGCTTTCAAGCGCCTCTTCTTGAGACTGATAGCCGGGCACTCTTTCCATTTTTTGGCCTCCCATTTGCGAAATATTTATTTTTTCCATAATTTCCTCCTTTGTTTTAATGATTATTTCTTGCCGTCTGTTAAAATAATACAAAGAAATCTTCTTTTTGTCAAGAGCTTAAATTTTCCTCAAAAATCCGCTTTAAAACCTCCGGATTTCCGCGACCTTTGAGTTTCGCCATCGCCTTTCCGATCAGAAACTGCAGGGCGTTTTGCTTCCCCTTTTTGAAATCGGCGGCGGCCGCTTCGTTTTCTTTGATCGTTTCCAGAGCCGCCTCTTCCAGTCCGGCGGAGTCGGAAATCTGCCCGAGATTCCGGTCTTTGACGATCTGCCGCGGATCAAGGCCGGTGGCAAACATTTCCCGCAGAACGTCCTTGGCGGCGCGGCTGGAAATTTCCCCCGCTTCCGCCATCGCGGCCAGATCGGCCAGATTTTCCGGCGTGATTTTCATCTCTTCCAGCGAAACGGCTCCTTTTTCGTTCATCAGTCCCCGCAAATCGGTCATGAAATAATTATAAAGCGATTGGATGAGCCGTCCCCGGTCGCCGCCCTCTTTAACGTCCGCCAGAAGTTCCGAAACCGCTTCTTCAAAAAATTCCGCCGTTTTCCGGTCTTCGGCCAGAAGAACCGCCTGCTCGCGGCCCAAAGAAAACTCCGCCGTAAAACGGAGGCGTTTTTCCGCCGGAAGTTCCGGAACGGACATTTTTAATTCATCAAGCCCGAAAAAAGAGGTTTCAAACGGCGGCAAATCGGGCTCCGGAAAATAACGGTAATCGTGCGCCTCTTCTTTACTCCTCTGGGATTCGGTGCGGCCGTCGTTTTCGTTCCAGCCGCGGGTTTCCTGAACCACCCTTCCGCCCTTCGCTAAAAGTTCCGTCTGCCTCTCTATTTCATATTCAATCGCCTCTTCCACGGCGCGGAAAGAATTCAGATTTTTTACTTCCACTTTCGTGCCGAGCGCGCCGTCTTTCGCCAAACTGACGTTCGCCTCCACCCGCATCTGGCCGCGCTCCATATCGGCGTCGGAAATTTCCAGATAGCGCAAAATCCGGCGCAGTTCCTGCGCGAACGCTTTCGCCTCAAGCGCGTCTTCAATGTCCGGTTCGGTCACCAGCTCCATCAGCGGCACGCCAGCGCGATTAAAATCAACCAAACTGGCGCCGCCCTTTTCATCGTGAATAAGCCGGCCGGTGTCTTCTTCCAGATGAACGCGGCGAAAGCGAACGGCCTTGTTCGCCCAATCGCCGTCTTTATTTTTGTACTCAACGACCAGAACGCCGCTTTCCACCAGCGGCCGGTCATACTGGGAAATTTGATAGCCCTTCGGCAGATCGGGATAAAAATAATTTTTGCGGTCAAATTTCGCCGTCTCCGCCACTTTCGCTTCCAGCGCCAGCCCCAGCTTCAAAACCGCTTTCACGGCCTCCCGATTGATCGTCGGCAGAGATCCGGGATGGCCGGCGCAGACGGGACAGATATTGATGTTCGGATGCTTTTCGGACGCGTCGTTAAGACAGCCGCAGAACATTTTCGTTCTCGTTTTCAGTTCCGCGTGGATTTCCAAACCGATGGTTGGCTTGAGCATTACCGTAAAAAATAATTAAACCAGCCGTTTTAACAATTCTTCGGGAGTGGAAACGATTTCGTGGACCAGCTTTCTGGAGGACGGCTCTTCGTAAAGCTCGTCCGGATAATGCCCCATCATCGTCTTGTCGTGAAGGGCGTAAATCGTTTTCCCCAGCGCGGCGGCGGCGAAAAGCTCGCCGTTGGTGTTGGCGCCGAGATAGCCGTCTTTGTTGAAAACGAAACAAACGTCGGCGACGCGCACCTTGCGGAACAAATGGTCGTAAACGCGGCCGGCGACGGAAGTCCGGTAGCTGTAATCGGACATCCTTTCTTTCTCCGGTTTCAAATGAAGATTGTCGGGGCGGTCTTCAAACTCCGGGTCAAAAATCACGGGATGAACTCCCATTTTCCCCGCCGATCGCCGCACCTCGGCGATAAAATCGTTCATTTCCTTTTTGAACCGCTGGCTGGAACAAAAAACCACGCTTTTCATCGTTTTTATGTTAGTCAATTTTCCGATAAAAGGCAAAACAAAACCAGCCGGCCATAAACAGAACAATGCCGGCCGCGGAAGCAAGGAGGTCAGCAGCTGAAAAACGGCGAGAATATAGAGGGGAGGAGCGAATTTGATCGCGCAAATTTATCGCAATGATATTTTTTTCTCCAGCACCGCAAGGCGCCGCTCCAGAATTTTAAATTCGCGCCTGTCCACTCTTTCTTTAAGATCATCCTTAATGACGTGTAAATCCATTTTCATTATCTCTATATCTTCCGTGTTTTTAGCCACCATTTCGCGAATGGAAACAAGCTGTCTCTGCGTTCCGCCAAGCGATTCGGCGATTAACTTTACTTGCGATTCAAAATTCTCGCTTAACACGCCCAAATAACGCTGATATTCTTGCCTCTGTTTTTTTTAAAATATCGCTTATTTTTTCTCCGTCATTTGCCCTAAGTCAACAATAACACAACATTAAATTTCCCTCAATATCCGGTAGGCGCCAGCGGGGTCGGGATTGCTGAAAATGTAAGAAGCCGAAACGACCACGTCCGCCCCCGCCTCTTTGACCAATCGCGCCGTTTTATCGTTGATTCCTCCGTCAACCTCAACAATGACGTCGGGGTAATTCTTTTTCAGAAATTTAATCTTTTCCAAAACCCGCTCGTCAAAGCTCTGCCCCGCCAAGCCGGGGCTGACCGCCAAAATCTGAACCGCGCCGAAAATCCCCAGGTATGGAACGAGATTTTCCACCGGCGTCGGCGGCTTGATTGACAAAACCGCGTCGGCGCCGTATTTCCGGCAGGTTTCCAAAATGAAAGCCGGGTCCTTCACCGCTTCCTGATGGACGACGATTCCTTTAGCGCCCGCTTTCAGCCACCACTCAACGGCTTTTTCCGGCTCTTCAACCATCAAGTGAATTTCAAATTTCAGCGAGGTTTTCAGTAAAGCCAGCTCTTCGGGATTCCCCCATGTCAGGTTGGGCGTAAAAACGCCGTCGGTAACGTCAAGATGAACCCACGGATCGCATCTCTGTTCAAAACAAAGTTTTTCAACAACGCCGATTTTCTTTTTAATGTCGTCAAAATTCGTTTCATTGACGGCCGGAATAACGTGCATATTTTTTTGAAAATGAATATCAGCCGGAAGCGAGCCGGTTTTCCAATTCGCTTATTTTCCGAAGGCGGCGGCGGTGCCGCTCCTCGCCGGAAAACGGCGTCGCCAGCCAAGTCGCGACGATTTTTTTCGCCGTTTCCTCGTCCAGAAAATCGGCCGCCAGCGCCAGAACGTTGGTATCGTCGTCGTTGCGGCTGACGAAGGCCTGGTCGGGAGAAGCGACGAGCGCAACGCGGACTCCCCGAAATTTATTGGCGACGACGTCAACGCCGACACCGGAACCGCAAATCACCATTCCCCTGTCCGGACCGGACGCGCCGGCGGAAATCTTTTCCGCCACCCGCGCCGCGAAATCCGGATAATCGTCCCCTTCTTCGTAACGTTCGCTTCCCAGATCGGCAAATTGATAGGCGTTTTCTTTCAGAAAAATTTTGAGCGCTTCTTTCAGCTTGAAGCCGCGATGGTCGGAAGCGATATGAATAAGCATAATTCCAGAATAATTATCTCAAGTAATAATACCTCTTTATCCCGCAAAAAGAAAACATAGAAAATCGTCAAAATGGATCGGGAGGGTCGGAAGAGGGTCGGGCACTTTTTTTCTTTCGCATAATTTGAGAATCCGGTGGATGTCAGGCGAGTCGAAAAGACGCTGTTATATTTAGGTATAACACCCGAGCATCAAGCGGGACAGCCGGAGCGGAAAAGAAACAAAAAAACAGCGATATACTTAAGTATATCGCCCAAATACGAAGCTGGAACATCGGGGCGGGAAAGAAACGGGAAAGAAGCAAAAAACACCGATATACTTAAGTATATCGGTGATCTTTTACCTCTCCGTTTCATCGGTGTCCGTTTGATATCGTAGTCAAACTTAAGTATATCGGCCGAATATGAAGTAGAAAAAAATAGCGCCCTAAACGGAAAAGAAACAAAAAACAGCGATATACTTAAGTACATCGCCCAAATACGAGGCCGGAACATCGGAGCGGGAAAGAAACGGAAAAGACGCCGATATCTTAAGTATATCGGCGCGAGGCGGACGCCATCCGACGAACCAAAAACCCCGCCGG
>CAYHUJ010000007.1:0-28980 GCA_964360035.1 uncultured Candidatus Saccharibacteria bacterium
GGGGCGGCTTCCTTAGTTTCGTTCAAAGTAGATTCGCGCAAAGTGTATAATTACAGCACCAGTAAGGAAAAGTCAAAGAGTTTTGGTTCGCCTCGCTTCGCTCGGCGATTAATTTGTATTCAATTTTGGAGGTAAAAACGAATTGGCGGGTTCGCATTTTGGGGGAAATTGGCGCGCGGTTTTCGTTTAAAATCACCTAATCACACACCTAATCAATAGTGACGCGGTTGCGGCCAGCCGTCTTGCTTACGTACATCAGCCGGTCAATTCTTTTCAATAAAGAATCCGAATCATCTTCCGGCAAGACGATGGTCGCCCCGACGGAAATCGTCGGATGGATGATTCCGGTGTCGGCGGAAATGCTTGACTGCTCAATAAGAATCCGCAGTTTTTCAGCGATAGCCAGCAGCTGATTTTTTGTGACATTTTCAAGAATAATCAAAAATTCTTCTCCGCCCCAGCGCGCCGCCATATCAAACGACCTGATGCCGTGCAAAAATGTCTTCGCCGCTGTTTTAAGGACGCGATCGCCCGTCTCATGGCCATGCTCATCGTTTATCCGCTTGAAATGATCGATGTCGGCGAAAAGAACGCCCAGCTGCCAGCCGTACCTTTTCATTTCTTCTAATTTAGCGCGCAGATTAATTTCAGCGTGCCGCCTGTTCGCCAAACCGGTCAAAGGATCAATAAGCGCCAGCCGCTGAAGTTCTTCAATCCTCTGAACAACGGCGTTTTTTGATAAATTTTCGGAAAAAATCTGCGCCGCTCCGATTACTCCGCCGCCGGCGTCACGTAAAGAAATGGCGCGCGCCAGCACCGGAACGAGATGGCCGTCTTTATGGTGAAGATAAACCTCGCGCTCGGAAAAATCAGCGCCGGACTCCATTTCCGATATTGGGCAAAAATCAACAGACAAATTTATGCCGCGTTCCTCAACGGCAAGATGAGCGGAGTCGCCGCAGCGCGTCCCCACCGCCTCGCTGCTCGTAAAACCGGTAATCACCTCCGCGCCCTTATTCCAATAGACGATTTTTTTGTCGCGATCAATAAAGCAGACGCCGTCGTAGAGATTGTCCATGATGGCTTTATACGGCCGCAAATTGCCAGCTTTCATCAAATCGTCCATTTTTCAATATTAGCATATCCGGCATCTGGAATATAGAATCCGGAATAACTTTACGACCTTTTCGGGAATTTGGAAATAAAGAATCTGGAATGAATAAAGAATTTAAGAAAAGGCGCGCCTCTCAACAGGTGATATACTTAAGTATATCACCTGTTGAGAGAAGAATTTTAAAAAGAATTTTTCGAAGGAGTCCCCAGTTGGATTGCATTATATGATTAAAAACTTGAAAAATTCCGCGCTTCGGCTAAACTGATTTTGTTCGGTTGAGCGCGGGTATCGTATAGCGGCTATTATGCGACCTTGCCAAGGTCGAGATACGGGTTCGACTCCCGTTACCCGCTCCAAATCAATTTAAAACACCCTCGTCAGAGCGGCGTTTTAAATTGCAACGGGTAAGCAAGCAAATTTCTTTGCTTGCGCACGGGAGGCGAAGCCCGCAGCGATATTTTGCGAGCACGCAAAATCGCGAGGGGCGGCCTGCGAGAATCCGCCGGCAGGCGGATTACTTGTAGACGACTCCCGTTACCCGCTCCAAATCAATTTCCCGATTTTTTCGCGCGGAAAATCGCGACCGCGCCGAAAGTCATTTTTTCAGAGGCGATTTCCCCGAAACCGGCGTTCGCGAGCAGCTTTTCCACACTCCCGACGTCGGGAAATTTTTTTATTGACTCGGCTAAGTATTCATACGGCTTCCCCTCTCCGGAAACCAGTCGCCCCAATAGCGGCACGGCGGACAAGTAAAATCCGCGGAAAAAGCCGAGAAAACCGCGCGGCGGCAAAAACTCCAGAAAAAGAACGCGGCTATTCGGCTTGAGAACTCTTTTGATTTCCGGCAGAAGCTCCGTCTCCCAGTTTTCCACGTTGCGAACGCCGAAGGATATCAGAACAGCGTCAAAAAAGCCGCCGGCAAAAGGCAGGCGCCGCGCGTCGGCGGCGATAAAGTTTATTTTTAAATTCTCCCGCCGCGCCTTCTCCCGCGCCAAAGCGAGCATTTTCTCGCTGATATCAACGGCCGTCACTTCCGCCGTCCCCCATTTTTCTGCCGCCAGAACGGCGACATCGCCCGTTCCGGAGCAAAGGTCAAGAATCCGCTCCCCGCTTTGAATCCCGGCCGCTTCAACCAGCCGCTTTTTCCAGCGGCGATGGCGGCCGAAACTCAAAACGGAATTCGCCAAGTCGTATCGCCCGGCGATGGAGGAAAATTTATCCGCTTCCATAAAAAGCGCGGGGGGTTATTTTTTGGCCTTTACGATCGTGTCAATCAGCCCGTATTCCTTGGCTTCCTGGGCGGAAAGATAAAAGTCGCGATCGGTGTCTTTTTCTATTTTGGCGAGCGACTGGCCGGTGTGCTTGGCGAGAATCTGATTGAGCCGGTCTTTGATTTTGATGATTTGCCGCGCGGTGATTTCAATTTCCACCGCCTGGCCTTCCACGCCGCCCATTACCTGGTGCATCATCACCTCGGAATTGGGCAGGGCGACTCTCTTGCCTTTGGCGCCGGCCGCCATAAGCACCGCGCCCATGGACGCGGCCATCCCCACGCAAATGGTGGAAACCTCCGGCTTGACGTACTGCATCGTATCGTAAATGGCGAGACCCGCCGTTACCGAGCCGCCGGGCGTGTTAAGATAAAGCTTGATGTCCTTTTTGGCGTCCTCGTGCTCCAAAAAAAGAAACTGGGCGATGACGGTGTTGGCCACCGCGTCCGTTATCGGCCCGCCGAGAAAAACAATCCTTTCTTTGAGCAGGCGCGAATAGATGTCGTAAGCCCGCTCTCCGAATTGCGATTTTTCTATAACCGTCGGAATTAAATAGCTCATTTTTTTTATTTATTAATCCGTTAAATTTTCCAAAAAATCAAAAACCTTCCGATTTTGAATTATTCCGTAACTATAATCGTAAAGCTTCCGCCGGTCAATATTTTGAGCGCCGCCGCGCGCGATAATGCTCTCCGTTTCTTTTTCCGTTTCTTCGGGAGACGGTTCCAGTTTTTCCGCTTTGGCAAGGGCGTACATCGCCACGTCGGCGGAAACTTTGGAAATCGCCCTTTCCGTCAGCGCTTCCCGCATTTTTTCCTCGGAGCCGCCGTAATGCTTTTTCAAATTCTCCTCGTAGTCACCCCCCGACTGCTTCACGAACGCCCGCGCTTCTTCCGCCATTTGGTCAATCGTCTTATTAATAAAAATCTGCGGCAAATTAATTTGGGATTCTCTGACGATTTCATTTAAGACCGCGGCGCGCAAACGTTCGGCTTCAGCCGCTTCTTTTTCCGCCAAAAGACCGTCGCGGACGCTTTTTTTCAAATTGGCGACATCGGAAAAATGCCCGAGACCCCTCGCGAATTCGTCGTTTAACTCCGGCAGTTCCCGCTCAAAAACGCCCCCAATTTTCGCTTCAAAATCAATTTTTTTTTCCCGCAAATTCTCTTCCCAATAGTCCTCCGGCGCCGTCAAAGAAAATTTCGCCCCTTCGCCTTCCTTTTTGCCGATTAAATTATCCTCAAATCCCGGCATAAACCGCCCTTCGCCCAAAACAAACCGATCACTCCGGTTGACGGAATTTTCAACCGGCTGGCCGCTGATATAACAGCTGAAAGAAACGCCGACGACGTCGCCGGAGCGCGCCGCGCGGGAAACGCGGGCTATTTTTGCTCGCGATTCCGCAAGCCACTTCAACGATTTTTTAATTTCCTCTTCGGAAACATCGGAGTTCTTTTTTTCTCCAAAAATTCTTTTGGCGATTTTTTTATAATCACCGAGGACGACCTCCGGAAAAACGATGATTTTCGCTTTGTAGGTTAAGCCTTGTCCGGCATCGGGAATCAAATCAATTTCCGGCCGGTCAATCAGCGACCAGCCGTTTTCTTTGACGATGCCGTCAAGCGAATCTTTAACCGCTTCATTGACGGCTTTTTCAAAAACCGCGTTTTCGTCAATTGCCTGACGCGCCATTTCCGCCGGCGCCGCTCCGGGTCGAAAGCCCTTTATTTTGACGCCACTCATCGCCAGCGCGATCGCGTCGTCCCAATGCGGCTGAAATTCCTCGCGGCTCAGCTTCACTTCTATTTCCACCGCCGATTTCGGCAGTTTGTTTATTTTTGTTTTCATTTTTTTTATCGCGGAAAATCGGCCTTACCGCGCCGGAGAACGTTTCCCGATCGGACTTACAACAAAAAAGGCACGATCAGAATGGCGACGATGTTGATGACTTTGATAAGCGGATTAATGGCGGGACCGACGGTGTCTTTGTAAGGATCGCCGACGGTGTCGCCGGTTACGGCCGCCTTATGGGCCTCCGACCCCTTGCCGCCGAAGTTTCCGTCTTCAATGTATTTCTTGGCGTTGTCCCACGCTCCGCCGCCGCTCGTCATTGAGAGGGCGACGAACAGGCCGGAAATAATCGTTCCCATAAGAAGACCGCCGAGCGCCCGCTCCCCGAGCAGGAAACCGACGATTAAAACGGCGGCAATGGGGAGCAGCGCCGGAAAAATCATTTCTTTGAGAGCCGCCTTGGTTACGATATCCACGGCCCGGCCGTAATCGGGCTTGGCCGTTCCCTCCATAAGGCCTTTAATCTCGCGGAACTGCCGGCGGATTTCTTCCACGATTGCCCCGGCCGCTTTGCCGACCGATTTCATCGCGATGGAACCAAAAAGATAAGGAAGGGCGGCTCCCAGCAGAAGGCCGACCAACACTCCGGGATCCTGCAAGTCAAAAGAAACATAGCCGGAAATATCACTCAACGATTCCGATGCTCCCAGAGCGGAACTTGTCGATTCTTTCAGTAATTCGTTGGCATAACCGGCAAAAAGGACAAGCGCCGCCAAACCCGCCGAAGCAATGGCATAACCCTTGGTAACCGCCTTGGTGGTGTTGCCGACCGCGTCCAAGGCGTCGGTTATCTCGCGGACCTCTTTAGGCGCCTTGGCCATTTCCGCGATGCCGCCGGCGTTGTCGGTAATCGGCCCGAAGGAATCAATCGCCACGATAATGCCCGCCGCCGACAGCATTGAAACGGCCGCTATCGCCACGCCGTAAATTCCCGCGAAATGATAAGCGGCTAAAATTCCCGCCGTAATGACGATGATCGGCAGAAAAGTCGCTTCCATTCCGACCGACAACCCCATGATAATGTTGGTGCCGTGGCCGGATCTGGACGCCTCCGCGATGCTTTTCACGGGCCGGTACTTTTTGGCGGTGTAGTAATCGGTAATCACCACCATCAAGGCGGTAACGGCCAAACCGATTAAGGCGGGAAAGAAAACGTTAAGATAATCTTCGGCGAAGTATGCTCTGGACGCGAAATAAAAAAGAGCGGCGGAAATAACGAGGGAAGCCGCCAGCCCTTTGTAAAGCGCCGCCATAATGGCGTTGTTTTTTCCCAAGCGGACAAAAAGACCGCCGAACACGGAAGCGACAATCGCCAATCCGCCGAGAACCAAAGGAAAAGCTATCTGAACTCCGGAAGAAAAAGTGAAAGCGCCCAAAAGCAGAGAGGCCGTCAGGGTAACGGCGTAGGTTTCAAAAAGATCGGCCGCCATGCCGGCGCAATCGCCGACATTGTCTCCCACGTTATCGGCGATAACGCCCGGGTTGCGGGGATCGTCTTCGGGGATGCCCGCCTCCACTTTCCCGACCAAATCCGTGCCGACGTCCGCGGCTTTTGTGAAAATGCCGCCGCCCAGCCGCGCGAAAACGGAAATCAAACTGGAACCGAAAGCCAGTCCGATAAGCGGCTCAAGCGCGCCGCCGGAAAAAAAATAAAATCCTCCCACCGCCGAAAGGCCGAGAGCGACGACTAAAAGTCCGGTTACGGAACCGGCCTTAAACGCCAGAGAAAGCGCCGGCTGCAATCCTTTTCTCGCCGCTTCCGTCGTTTTGCTGTTGGAGCGGACGGCGACATTCATGCCGATATAACCGGCGGCGGCTGAAGCGACGGCTCCCAATAAAAAACCGGCAGCGACCAGCCAGCCGAGAAAAAGCCCGATAATCAAAAAAAGAACCGCGGCGGCAACGGCTACCGTCCGATACTGGCGGTTCAAATAGGCCTTGGAGCCATCCTGAATCGCTTTGGAAATCGCCGTCATCGTCTCGTTTCCGGCCGGCTGTTTTTTCAGCCAAAGCATCAAATAAATCGTGTAAGCGAAAGCGAGCGCTACGGGAATAAAAATAAGATAAAGCATATTATAATAAAGAATTTTTTTATTTTAATTATCTTGTTTCATTTTGAGCCGAAACGGCTTTTACTGCCCGTCCGAGGGCGCCGCTTCTTCGCCTTCTTTCCGGTTTTCTTCCGCGATTTCCGCGACGCCCCCTTCATGGACCTCTTCGGGCCGCGACTGGGAACGGACGTCTATTTTCCAGCCGGTAAGCTTCGCCGCCAAACGGACGTTCTGGCCTCCCCGGCCGATCGCCAAGCTCAACTGGTCTTCCGGCACCAAAACCCGCGCCTCGCGACGGGGCAGAATCTCCACCAGCTTCACTTTCGCCGGCGAAAGAGAGCTGGCGACAAATTTTTCCGGCTCTTCCGACCATTCAATAATGTCAATTTTTTCCTGCCCGAGTTCATTGGTGACGGCCATCACTCTCGTTCCCCGCTGGCCGACGCAGGAACCGACCGGATCAACCCGCTCGTCGTTGGAAGCGACGGCGATTTTCGTCCGGCTGCCGGCCTCGCGGCTTATTGTTTTTATCTCAATGACGCCGTCGGCGATTTCCGGAACTTCCAGCTCAAAAAGCTTGTTGATGAATTTAGGGTGGGAGCGGGATAAAATTATGCCCGGCAAACCACCCGCCGGCTCCTGAACCGCCAAAACGTAAAAACGCATCCGATCGCCGGCGCGGTAATGCTCTCCCGGAATCGTCTCGTTATGGAACATCGCGCCGATAACGCGTCCCAAGTCAACGTAAACGCCGCCCCGCTCAAAACGCTGGATGATACCGCTGACGATCTCCCCCTCCTTGCCGCGAAATTCTTTCATCACCGATTCCCGCTCGGCCTCGCGGAGCTTTTGCAGAATAACCTGCTTGGCCGTCTGCGCGGCGATACGGCCGAAGTCGTCGTGGGATTCCAGCGGAAATTCCAGCTCATCGCCGAGCTGAACGTCTTTTTTGATCTTTTTCGCTTCTTCCAAAAAAAGATGACGGAGAGGATTGAAAACCGGTTTTCTTTCCGCTTCTTCTCCCCCCTCCGGTTCTTTTGCCGCTCCCTCGGCGGGTTCCTCTTCCTCGCTCATCCGCACCGTTGATTCGTCAACGACGGTTTTTATCTGCCAAAAATCCAGCTTGCCGCTTTTCAGGTCAAACTTCGCTTTCACCGCCTCCCCTCTTTCGCGGTATTCCCGCTTATAAGCGGCCGCCAGCGCCGCTTCCAGTGCCTCCATTATCTTTTCCGCCGCTATTCCTTTTTCCGCCGCGATCTGATTGACCGCCGACGACAATGTTTTCAGGTCTATCATTTAAATTTTTATTAATAAAGTCCGCGGGGGCGGACTCAATTCAGCTTTTACAGAGTATCACAAAGACACCAGGAAAGTCAATCGCGAGTCCATTGCGCGGCTTATTTTTTTTTACCCCCTTCCAATATCCGGCGGTTAAAACCGCCATTACCCGCTTCAAAAACGAACCCGGCCTTTAAAAATGCCGTAGCCGAGCGGGTTTTGAAAATCAACGAGTTCCGCCGTGCCGTCGGGAAAGATAACGCCGGCAAAATCCAGACGGCCGCTGACCACGACGGGCAGACCGCTCGCAACGGCCATAATCCGCCGCAAGTTAGTTGAAAGGCCGAGGTATCTTTTAAGGCCCCGCTGGACCCAAAAATTACTGGAGGAGTTTACCAGAAAATCGGCGCCCGCGGCGGCCAAACCAGCCGGGCGGCGCGGCAAATGCGCCTCAAGACAAATCAGCGTTCCGAAACGCGCGCCGTTTTCGGTTTCTAAAATCTTGCTCTCGGTTCCGGCGGTGTAGTTGTAGCGATCGTCCATTATCGGAGAAAAAGGCGACATTCGGGAACGAAGCCAGTCAAAATAGAACGGATGCCAGCCGCGAAACGGCCAGTATTCGCCGCCGTACGCGAGATCGTTTTTGTCGTAAACGGCGGAGATGACCCCGTCCGCGCCGAACAGAACGGCGCTGTTGTATCGCTCCCCGCTCCGCATCGTCGTAAAATTCGCCAAAAGGCCGGCGTCCGTCTCTTTTGCCAGCCGCGAAAGCGCCGAGATCAAAATGCCGTTGTTGGAAATGCCGAAATTCTGAAGCACCCCGGCGTCGGCGTTGTTCAAAATCTCGGCGTCAAGCAATCCCTCGGGTAATACCACCAGATCAAAACGCCCATCTCCCAAGCCGTTTTTCAGCGCGGCGACTTTCGCGTTGATGACGGCGGAGGCCCTCCCCAGCCGCTCCAGCGACAGAACGCGCGGAAAATCGTTCAGCTCCGCGTCAAATTCCCGGCCGGCGGAAACGGCGGCAACGCTCAAAACGCGGCCGCGGGAAGCGTATTCGCGCGCCCGCTCCGCCAGCGCCGTCCGCGAAACGGCGACGCCGGCGGAAACGGCGAACAAGCCGACAAGGACGGTGATAATAAAATTTTTCCCGTACACCAGCCGCCATTTGAAATTAAAATATTCAAAATAAGCAAGCGTAAAAATGCCGTTGATGAAAACAACGAAAGCGCCGAGAGTGAAAATCCCGCCGTATTTCGCCAAGCCGAGAAAAGAAGCGCCCGCGGCGTTTCCGATAAAAAGAATGAAAGCCGGCATCAGGGCGTATTGGGCGGAAAGGTAATCGGCGATCAGATAGCCGGCGGAGACGGCAGCGGTCGCGAAAGCGAGGTCGTCAAACCGGAAAAGATTGATCCCCCGCCCCCGCCAGAGAAAAATCTTTTTAATGCCGATGACAAAAAGCGGCAAAAGAAAGAAAACGGAAATTTTGGAAAGGTAAAGCAGCGGCTCAATGATGAAATAAGCCAGGCCCGAAATATAAGCCAGCTGGAACAAAAACGATCCCGCCAGCAAGCGGAGCGGGCGGTCTTCGCGAATCAAAAAAACGAAATAAGGAACCAGAAAAACAAGCGCGAGAAAAGAAAGCTTTGACGGCGGAAAAGCCAAAATCCCCAAAACGGCGCTGAGCAGAGAAAGAAGCATATAACAATTATCCCATATCTCCGTCGCGCAGGCGATATTGGAACGCCTCGGCCAGATGGCCGGCGCCGAGCGTTTCCGACTCTTCCAGATCGGCGATGGTGCGGGCGGTTTTAAGAATGCGGTAATACCCCCGCCCTGAAACAAGCGCTTTATCAAAAAGATCTTTGATCAATTTTTCCGCATCGGCGGACAAATTGACGGCTTCTTCGCACTGCCCGGAAGACATCTGCGAATTGGCGTAGATCCGCGGCTCCGTCTTCGCGAATCTTTCCTTCTGGACGGCTCTCGCCGCGGCGATTTTTTCCCGAATCTCCTTTCCCGAACGCCCTCGCGCCGGCGAACGCAATTCGGCGATTTTCAACCGCGGAACGTTTATTTGAATATCAACGCGGTCAAGAAGGGGACCGGATATTTTTTTCTGGTACCGGAAAATTTCAAAAGCGCCGCAACGGCATTCTTTTTCCGGGTCGTTGTAATAGCCGCAGGGACAGGGATTCATCGCCGCCGCCAGCGTGAAGCGCGCCGGAAAAGAAACGCTGCTTTTGGCGCGAGAAACGACCACCCGCCCGCTTTCCAGCGGCTGACGCAACGATTCCAAAAGATCGCGGCGGAATTCCGGAAGTTCGTCCAAGAAAAGAACGCCATGATGCGCCAAGCTTATTTCTCCCGGTTTGGGCGCCGATCCCCCGCCGACGACCGCCACCGGCGAAGCGGTATGATGCGGGGCGCGAAAAGGACGGCGGATTAAAAAAGGATTTTCCCGAGTTAAAAGTCCGGCGGCGCTGTAAATTTGGGAAACTTCAATCGCCTCTTCCGAAGACAGCGGCGGCAGGATGGAAACCAGCGATTGAGCCAGCATTGTTTTTCCGGAGCCGGGAGGACCGAACATCAGAATGTTGTGGCCGCCGGCGGCGGCGACCGTCAGCGCCCGCTTGGCGCCCTCTTGTCCTTTGATTTCCGAAATGTCCGCGCCCCGATGTTCTTCCGTCGAAAAATCCAGCTCCGTCCGCGGATGGGCGGCAATGGCCGTTCGGCCTTCCAGATGCGCGATGAGCGCTCCCAAATCGCCGACGGGCGTAATTTCCACGCCGCCGATAACCGCCGCCTCCGCGGCGTTTTCCTTCGGTAAAAATAAGCGCTTAAATCCTTTTTTTTGCGCCAAACGGGCGATGTTCAGAGCGCCGCTGACCGGACGCAAATCGCCGTTTAGGGCCAATTCGCCGGCAAAAATCTTGTCGTCAACGAAAAAATTTTTAATCTGCTCCGAAGCCAGGAGATAGCCGACGGCGATGGCGAGATCGTATTGCGAGCCGGTTTTTCTGACGTCCGCCGGAGCCAGATTGACGGTAACGCGGCGGTTTTCTTTCGTCGGCGGCTTGATGCCGCTGTTTTTTAAGGCGGCGTTGATTCTTTCTTTTGATTCGGAAAGAGCCTTGTCGGCCAATCCGACGATGTTAAAACTATGAAGGCCGACATTGATGTCGACCTCCACCTCAATGAGCCGAGCGTCTATCCCTTCAAGCTCGGCGGAAAAAACGCGGGCGATGTTCTTCATTAAAATATCCGAAATTAAAAATCAGCCAGTTTGCTTGCACTGCCGGCAATAGCGGGATTCCGGGTCAAGGCGCAAAAGCTCCAGAGAAATTTCGCCGCGGCATTTTTCGCACGCTCCGTAATCGCCGCTCCCGATTTTTCCAAGAGCCGCCCCAATGTCGTCCAGCCGCTCTTTCAGCGTCCGGTCAATGCCGAATTGAGTGCTCAATTCTTCCGCCTCGTCGGTTTCTTCTTCAAAAGAATCGGTGTCCGCTCCAAAATCCGGAGCCGTTTTTTCCACGTTTTGAATTTCGGATTCCAGTTCGCTTTTTTCCTGAAGCAGTTTATTCTCCAGTTCTTTTAAGTTCTCTTGGGAAAGCATTTTTATTGCTTTATTAAAAACCCGCCCTGCTGGCCGCTTCTTTGAAGGCGGGGTAAGAGGAGCCGATGATGACGTAATCTCCGAACCAGCCGTAATTGACGGCGGCTCCCTTGGCGGAAAAAGCGGCGTAGCGAGTCTGGCGATCGCCGATTTTGCCGTTTTTAAATCCTTCCGGACCCATCACGCCGGGGTCGCCGGCGAACAAATTTTTCAAATTCAGGGAGGATTCCAGGCGGCTGACGGCCAGCTGGGCTTCGGCGGTTAAAGCGCCCGCCTTCAATTTTAAGATGTAAACCGGCCAAACCCCCGTCTCGTCGTAATAAACGCCCGCCGTGTAATCGTCTTCAAAAGAATTTTTCAAATTCAGCTCGGGAACAAGAACGGAAAACAAATCGGAAGAAGCGACAAAACCGGCCGGTCCCGTAAAAACGATTTCCTTAAACGTTCCCGGCGCGCGCTTGTCGGCGGCGGACTGCCTTAAAGCGCCGGACGCGGAACCGAGGTCAACGGCGGAAATTCTCGCCTCTTCGGTTAAGTCGGCGGCTATCGTCAAAAACGATTTATGAACGACTTTCGGCGCCGGAGGAATCACCGGCTCCGCCGGTTTCTCAACGGACGGCTGTTCCGCAACCGGTTCCGCCGCGGGAAACAGCCTGGGATAAACGTAAAGATAAGAAACAACACCGACGCCGCCGGCGACAATAATCGCCCCTAGCGCGACCAGCGCTATTTTCAGTAAATTTGGCTTAGCCGAAACGGCTGCCGGAACGGCGGCTTGAGCGGTCGGAACGGACAGATCGGCGGAAAAAAGAGGTTCTTCCGGTCCGGTATATCCGGGAATGGAAAGCTTAACTTCCTCTGCCGGCCTTTCAACCGAAACGGCCGATGGCGCAGTCGCAATCGGCTTGGGAGTGACGGCCGCGCCGCCGCTTTCCTGAAGCGATTTCAAATCCGACTCCATCGTGCGGATTTCAATCGGCGGAGCGGGAGGCGGCGGAACGGCGGGACTGCCGCTCTGAGGAGCGCTTCCGGGAACGCCCTGATTATTCGGAAATGGTTCGTTCATAAATCCATTCTACCACACTTCAAAAAAAGAAAGAATGCCGGCTGTGGATAACGGGGAGGGAAGACGATTGCGGAAAATGCGATAAGACAAAGACCGTTCATTTTATTGAAATAACGACAAGATATTCTTTGCCGTCGTCCAGAGCTATTTTGAGCTGCCAAGTTCCAACAGACATTGGACCAGTATCAAGGTTGTAAATATATTAGTTTTCCGTCTGGTCGTAGCGAGAGATGTTGCCAGTATCGGCGGACGAGGTGGAAAGAGGGATTTCATTGTTTCCGGCAATTCCGTCGGAAATTTTAGCCGCGAAAAGTTGAGCGTTGGCGGTTGGGATATATTGGTTATTCGCGTCGGTAAGTTGGAATTTAACGGGGAGGGTACGGCCGAGTTTGTAGATACCCGAGCCGTCCGCTTTGATTGGCGGCAGATAGCCGCTGAACTGATAGACAACTTGGAAATTGACGGTTTGGGTCGCGATGTTGCCGAGAAAATCGGTGGCGATTATTTTAATGTCATAACTACCAAGTTCGTTGAAAGTAATAACCTGTCCATTGGTGATAGGTTGATTATTCAAAGTCGCTTCCAATTTGAACACGCCGACTCCACTATCTTGAGAGGAAAAGTTAAAAGTAATTGGCGCGGAATTTATGATATATTCTGAATTTAACGGGATGTGAGAAATAATCGGCGCTTCGGTGTCTTGCGGAACGATTGTAATATCCTGCGGTTGTTGAGAGTCGTAATTTAGATTATATGACACGGTTATATTCGTATCGGTGTTACCGGTGAATGTTGCGGCATGAACTTGGCCTTGAGTATCATAAATAGCCGAGTCAACGGTATATTCTCCCTGGCCCGTGCCCATAACTTGTATATCATATTGGCCGTCCAGCGGATTTTCTATATAAAGCGTTTTGTTTTCGTGGTCGGACGGTAATGCTTCGCCGGTCGGGTCGTCAATTCCTTCCGCGAAATAACTGGCGTCTGAAATTTCATTGTACTCAATATTAGTTACCGGGTCTTTGCCAAATCGTCTGCCCAGCGGGTCAATTACCAAAAATTCCGCGGGTGAAGCGAGATTTAAAAAAATGGCGCTGTCGGCAATGCCATTCCCCGGATAAAATAACCTCAAACCGTCAAAGCCGTTTTCGTATCCTCTGATTTTATTTATATTGTCAGTAATTTCATTTAACTTCTGAGTATTATACCAGGCAGGGTCTTTAACTCCGTAAGTGGTTGCTAATTTATTGTCAATAACTATGAAATGTTCGCGGTTAATTCCGCCTCGGCCGGATTTTTCTTTGACGATGGCCGGCTGATTTTTGTTGAGATATTCGTTAAGGATTGCGTAATTATTAAGATAATCGCCGGATTTTTTAATGTCGTATTTAATCGCGTAATTGGAATAACGAGCAACATCCAGCCAATTGACGCTTCCGCCAAAAGAATATCCTTTCGGCTGGCTATTTAGCCAATTATTAAGAGTTTTCGGATTAACATCTTCGTTATTTATGTTTGTAATGCCATAATATCTTGAAACCATTACTGCTGAAGTTAAGGCGCAGCCGCATCGATAAATTTTAGAACCGCAATCGTAATTACCAGTAACTCCTTTTGCATAATCTAAATCAGCCCATCTTGCTGTATCTACCATAGACGGAAAATCAGATAATCCCTGCGTATAAAGCGGCACCAGTTTTACTTCGAAATCCACATTCCCCGCCGCTCCGAATTCCTGCCAATCCGAAACCGCGCCTCGCGAATCAATAACTCGCGCTCTCCAATGGTAAGAAGCGGGAACAAGGCCGTATCTGGTAATTGTCGCCTCGTTTCCGGAAACGACAAAAGATGACTCAATCAAATTCTGCTCGTTGAACGCCTGGTCTTTTTCTTTCAGCTCCACCTGCAGTTTGACTTGATCGCTGTCTTGGTCGGAAAGAACCGCCTTGAAAACAACTATTGATTCTTGAGTGATGCCGTTTTCGGGGATTTGGGTTGTGGCGTCGGATTTGTATTGGTTGATATTTGAAAAAGTCGGGGATTGATTGGGATTTTTGGGAGATTTGAAAATTCGGCCGAATTGGGCGTCGGTCCAGTAAAGATATTGCCCGTCGGCGGCAAGGGCGTATTGCCTTTCGGGAGTAATGGAGATGGCGGAGACGATGGTTTCGGAAAGGCCGCCGGAGACGGGAATTCTTTGAAGACCGCCGTTTTCCAGGTAATAGAGGAATTCATTGTCGGAGAGGTAGCCGAAAGCCGAGCCAGAGGAGACGATGGTCTGGACAGCCCCGCCGTTTTTGGAAACCTTTTTGATGAGACCGTCCACGGAAAGGTAGACGTGGCCATCGTCAAGAAAAACATGGCCTTCGTAGGGATAATTTCCGGAGATAAGAGAGGCCAGAGAGCCGGTTTGGGTGTCGTATTTGAGAAGGTCTTTGGAATTGTAGTCAATGAAATAGAGATTGCGGTCGTCGGTGGCGGAGGAGCGGGCCCATTTTCCGCTCACTACCGTCGTTCGCGAGCCGGTTTCAAGGGAAAGCTTGACGATGTTGTAATAGCCGCTGCCGTAGTAGAGCTCGTAGGCGTCGGAGCCGATAATGCCGATAAGTTCGCCGCCGGTAGTTGAAGAAAGAAGGGTTCTCGGCCCTCCCGATTTGGAGACTTTGATTATTTGATAGTTGAGGTATCCTCCGTAGCCGGCATAAACGTTTAAATTATCAAGGACGATTTTGCTAATTCCGCGATACTGGCCTTCGTAAAGAGCGGTGTTGTTCGCCAGAGTCGTAACGAGGCCGCTTTCCTTGGAAATTTTCTTGAGATTGTTGAAGGAGAGATTGACGGGATCCTCCTCCGAAAAATAAAGATTCTCGCCGTCAAAGGCGAGATGGACTGGACTGGCAAGGTCGGAGGCGAGAACCGTCGGCGACAAGGCGGAGGCGGAAAAAACAACGCCAAATATCAAAGATAAAGAAACAACCGAAAAAGCCGCAAATTCAAATGGCCGCCTCAAAACTCCGCGCCATTCGTTCATAAATCCATTCTACCACACTTCAAAAAAAGAAAGAATGCCGGCTGTGGATAAAAACGGGCGGAATTATTTCACTCCCCGTAACGAGAGGCCGATACGGCCGTCTTCCACGCGAATGACTTTCGCCCGGACGTAATCGCCGATTTTCACGACATCTTCCACTTTTTTGACGAAACCGTCTTTCAATTCGGAAACGTGGATCATCCCGTCCCGACCAGGAGCGATGTCCACGATGGCGCCGAAATCCATAATTTTGGAAACCGTCCCCTCAACGATTTCGCCCACCTGAAATTCCCTGACGATCGCCGCGACGTGATCGTAAGCCGCCTGGGCGTTTTCTCTTTTGGGGGCGGCGATGAAAACGCTGCCATCCTGCTCTATGTCAATAATGGTGTCGCCGCCGGTCATTTTGACGATGCTGTTGATGACTTTGCCGCCGGCGCCGATAACTTCGCCGATTTTCGCCGGATCAATTTTCATCGTTAAAACGACGGGCGCGTAAGCCGAGATGTTTTCCCGCGGCTTGGCGAGCGCCGAAGCCATCGTTTCCAGAATCTCCAGCCGCGCTTTTTTGGCCTGTTTGAACGTCTCGCGCAAAATTTTCACGCCGACGGCGTCCACCTTGACGTCCATCTGAATGGCGGTTACTCCCTTTTCCGTGCCGGCGATTTTCAGATCCATGTCGCCATGATGGTCTTCCGGCCCCTGGATGTCGGTCAGAATTTTGTATTCGCCGCCGTCGCCCAAAATAAGCCCCATCGCGATTCCCGCCGCCGGCCGTTTTATCGGAACACCGGCGTCCATTAACGAAAGAGAACTTGCGCAAACCGTCGCCATTGACGAAGAGCCGTTGGAAGAAAGCGTTTCGGCGACGACGCGGATGGTGTAAGGAAACTCCTCGGCCGGCGGAATAAGTCCCGCGACAGCCTTAAAGGCCAGCGCGCCGTGGCCGATTTCGCGGCGGCCGGGACCGCGGGAAGAGCCGATCTCGCCCGTACAGAAAGAAGGAAAATTGTAGTGGAGCATAAAGCGTTTTTTGCCGGTCGTTTCCATCGTTTCCACAAGCTGTTCGGCGCCGGGAGCCGCCAAAGTCGTCACCGCCAAAACCTGCGTATTGCCGCGGATAAAAAGCGCCGAGCCGTGCGGCCGCTCAAAAAGGCGCGCTTCGGCGTAAAGCGGCCGTACCTCGTCAAGGCGCCGGCCGTCGGGGCGTTTTTCTTTTTTCAAAATGTTTTCGCTGACGATGCGGTCAATCGCTTCTTCAAAAAGGAGGTCCGCCTGCCCGATTTTGTCTTTCAGCCCCTCTGTTTCCAAATGTTCAATGAGCGCTCTTTTTACTTCGGAAATTTTATTTCTGTACTCCACTTTGTCGCCGACGTAAATCGCCGCCTCCAGTTTGCCGTCAATGAAAGCGTCTACTTTTTTCCTGAACTCTTCGTCGGGAACGCTCAACTCCACTTCCGCTTTCGGCTTGCCGATTTCCACCGCGATTTCTTTCTGCCACGCGATCAGCTTGCCGATTTCCCGGTTGGCCTTTTCAAAAGCGTCGGCGACGAGATCTTCATCGGCTTCGCTGCCGGAGAGCTCTATCATATTGACTCCCTCGCCGTTTCCGGAAATAAAAGCGTCAAAAGCGACGCCCTCCCCTTTCAGCTGCGAAGCGGTCGGATTGACGACGACTTCGCCGCCGATAACCGCCAATTTCGCTCCCGCGACGGGGCCGTTCCACGGGATGTCGGAGGCCGCCAAAGCCGCCGAAGCGGTAGCCAAAGCGACGAAATCCGGATCGTTCTCTTCGTCAATGGAAAGCACCGTCACGACCACCTGGATATTGCGGCGGATCCGCTGGTCAAACAGCGGGCGAATGGTCCGGTCAATCAGCCGGCCGGATAAAACGGCCTCTTCCGAGGCGCGCCCTTCGCGGCGGACAAAACGGCTGCCGATTATTTTTCCGGCGGCGTAAAATCTCTCTTCGTAGTCAACGAGCAGAGGCAGATAATCAACTCCCTTGTCTTCCTTGGCCATCACCGTCGTCACCAAAACGATGGTTTCGCCGTATTTGCCGATAACGGCCGAATTGGCCTGATTGCCGATGCGGGAAAATTCCAGCTTGAACAGCCGGCCGGCGAATTCCGTTTCAAAAACTTTTCTATTTAATTGCTGAGCGGTCATTTTTGTTTTTTTATCTTAATTTTCTCGTCGGTCTCACCTTGAGCGTCATCTTCGGTAATTCTCCCAAATCGTAAAAATAATCGGCGGCTTCTTTCAGTTTCGCGGAAGTGCTGCGGCTGAAAGAGGCGACCTCCACCTGCCGTCCCATTCCCCACTTCAGATAATCAACCAGCGGCAGAAAATCTCCGTCTCCCGTCGCCAGCACGACGACATCCAGAAAGCTCGCCATCCGGATGGCGTCCACGGCCATGCCGACATCCCAGTCGGCTTTTTTCACCCCGCCGGGAAAAATCTGGATGTCCTTGAGACGCAATTCCACGCCCTCTCTTTCCAGCGCTTCAAAAAAAGACGCCTCTCTTCCCGTTGAGGCAAGCGCTTCGTCGGCGGGACCGACGCCTTCACTTTTAACGACGTACGCGACGGCGCGAATGAGCTTCCGGCCGCCGGTTACTTCCTTGATAAGCTCGTGAAAATTAACGCGCGCCTGATAAATATTTTTCGCCGAGTGGTAGAGATTCTGGATATCTATAAAAATCCCGACGCGCTGCTCCTCGTGCCTGATGCTGTTCATCGCTCGTTCTTACTTTTTAAGGCCAAGCTTTTTGATAACGGAGTTGTATTCCTTGGCGTTTGTCTGGCTGAGATAATCCAAAAGGCGGCGCCGATGGCCGACCATTTTCAAAAGGCCGCGGCGGGAAATGTTGTCCTTGGCATGCTTTTTCAAATGCCGCGCCAATTCTTCTATCTGACGGGACAAAATGGCAACCTGAACAGCCGCCGAGCCGCTGTCGGTTTCATGAAGGCGAAATTCCTTGAGAATATTCTGTTTTTGGCGAGTGGTTAGCATTACCGTTGATAATAACTCGTCTTCCGGATTTTGGCAAGTGCTCAATTCTCAAAACATCAAAATTTTGTTTCAAATGCCCTATAATATAAGGATACGATGACCGAGCTGGAAAAACGGGTAAAAGAATACTTGGACTATCTGGAAATAGAGAAAAACCGCTCGCCGAAAACGCGGGAAAATTACGGCCGCTATCTTTCGGTTTTTCTGGCCTTCGCCAAAATAAAAATCCCCCGAGAAATCACCGCCGAGCTCGTGCGCGACTTCCGTCTTCGTCTGGCGCGTCATTCGGTAAACGGCGAAACGCTCAAAAAAAATACGCAGGCCTATTACGTCATCGCCCTGCGGAATTTCCTGAAATATCTCATTAAACGCGATGAAAAAAACGTTCTTTCTCCCGATAAAATTGAACTGCCGAAAACGCCCAGCCGGCAGATAGACGCCGTTGAATATTCGGAGCTGGAGAGAATTTTGGCCGCCCCTCAAGGAAACAACCCGCGCGTCCTGCGGGACCGCGCCATTTTGGAAACTTTATTTTCCACCGGCCTGCGCCTTTCCGAGCTTTGCGCCCTTAATCGCTATCTGGATCTGGAGCGGGGCGAAATCTCCGTCCGCGGCAAGGGCGACAAACTGCGGGTGGTCTTTCTTTCCGATTCGGCCAAACGGACGATAAAAGAATATCTCGGCAAACGCGGCGACGCCGAAGAGGCGCTGTTTATCAGCTTGACCAAAAGTAATCGGAAAGTCGGGGAGCCGCCCAAAGCGATCGGAAGAATCACCCCGCGCGCCGTTCAGCGGCTGGTGGACTTCTACGCTCGCAAGGCGGGCATCGGCCGGCGCGTCCACCCGCACAGCTTCCGCCATTCTTTCGCCACCGATCTCCTCATCAACGGCGCCGATCTGCGCTCCGTGCAGGAGCTTTTGGGCCACAGCAACGTCAACACCACCCAGATTTACACTCACCTCACCAATAAAGAACTGCGGGAAATCCACCGGGCCTTTCACGGCAAAAGAAGAAATTAAAACGGGCGGAAGAAAAATTTTGGTGCAGTATTCTTGAATTAGTCCGAACGCATTTCGGCGAGAAACCCCCCGCGAAAACAATCTGAAAATGCGGCGGAGCCGCACCGCTGACAATTTTCTCGCTACGCGAGATCTGGCGTAGCCATGACAAGTTTTTCTTTGGCGGCAAATAAATTATGAATTTACAAAGTAAATACAATTATACTTTCGGAGTTTCAATGTTCCCACCCTCAATCGGATTCACTTCTGGTTTTATTTCACCGGGCGGAACTTCGCCTTCCGGAACTTCAGGTTTCGGTTCTTCTGGTTTTTTCTTCTTTTTCTGCCCCTCTTCCATCTTCTGTTTTTCCTCTTCCAATTTTTTATCTACGCGCTCCGTTGCTTCTTTTGTCAAATCCTCGTCAAACTTTTTCAAAAGTTCCGGCAAAGCTTCGAGAATTTTAGGAAGCAATTTAATTCCTTCTTTGAAAGCTTTTGCCAAAGATTGTGCGACTTCTGGATCAAGAGAACCCATTGATTTACTCTCAACGTTGCGTCCTTCGGGAGTTTTCCCGCTTTTGAAAATACTTTCAAAGTCGCGGGGATTGAGTCCCTCAAATTCCTTAAATACTTCGTCAATTTTTTCTTGTAGGATTTTTTCTTTTTCCTCGCGGATAAGTCGTTCTTTTTCCTGTTGGCTTATGAGTTCTTCTTTTTGTTTTTCCAATGCTTCTTGTTTGGCTTTTAGTTTTTCCAACTTATCTTTTTCGGAAAATGTGCTTGGCGGCTCTTCTTTAGTTGACGGGAGGCCGAGTTTTTCGCGCACTTCGTTTAATTTTGATTTTATTCTTTTGATTGATTCAGTTAATCGTGCCATCTCTTGCTGGTGAGCTTCCATATCGCCTTCTAAATTCTTGATTTGTTCTTCTGGCGTCAGCTCCGGCTTTTTCGCTTCTTGCTCCGGGCCTTCCCCCACTTTTAATTTTTCCAATTCTTCAGGGGTAAGTTCACCCTCAAGTTTTTTACCAATATTAACATCCGCCTGTACTTCGGTAGGATTTATTTCGGGATTATTTAAATTTGGTGCGCTTTCAAATTTTGGCATGAGATTGATTAAAAAATTTTTCTTTTCTTCTTTCCGTTAAAACATGGTTCGAGCCGATTGTTTCTCCGGGCTCTTTGGCGGCAATTCAAATATGAATTCAATTTATCAAAAAATTCTAAAAATAAAAAGGGGTTGTGAGATTTCTCCCACAACCCCAATTGAGACATCTCACTTATTAGTAAACCTCTCGTGAGACGTAGGTAAAGCTAAACCCGCAGCAGCGACAGACTGCGAGGTCGTAGTTCACGACTCGATCCTCTGTTCTGCCGCATTCCTTACACTCCCATGACTCTACCTCCACATACATCGCCATCGGCCGCCCGCAGTGGCGGTTCATCCAGTAAGTCTTATTGCCAAATACTCCTCGAGTGGGTTCCCGCCGATTCTCGACGTTTTTCCACTCCGGCTCGTGGTCGAGGCACATTCCGTGCCGACACTGACCACGAGGATATTCCCCCGCGATATTGCCCATAGCAAAATCCTCCTTTCAAAATACGAATTTGCCACGAAACCTTCGTAGCCCGGATTCCCAACCGAAATTGAACTTTGAAGCCGAACACTTGGCTTGAGGGGTTAACGTCCGTAAGTTCATCTAATGTTTGTATAGCAGAAAACAATCTCGTTGTCAAGTCAAATCGTGGCAATAGAAAAAGCCCATATTTTAGGGCTTTTTCTAAGATTCTGTATTGGGATTGGATTAAAAATTTTTCTTTTCTTCTTTCAAAATCGCCAATTCGTTTTTACCCCGAAAATTCAATACAAACTGGCCGCCGAGCGAAGCGAGGCGGCTTCCTCTGGCTTGCTATTTCCGAACTGGTGCTCCCGGGAGGATTTGAACCTCCAACCCTTGCGGGACGGCGCCCTAAACGCCGCGCGTCTGCCAGTTCCGCCACGAGAGCGTTAAAAACAATACAGATACAATAATCGCGCCGGAGAAAAAATAAATCAAACCCCCGCTTTGGAGGCGGGGGCGATTTCGCTTAACAGCCGTCAAGCCGTCGCAAAGGTCATTAAGCGCCGAGAAAATTGCGCACCAGCGCGATGATGCTCCGGGCCAGCAAAGCGATAACGATGCCGATAACCGCGTAAAGCAAATTCTTTTTCGCCCTTGTGACGGCTTCCAGTTCCCCTCCCGCCGTCATATAAATCCAGGCGGAATAAAAAATGAAAAGCACCGCCAGAATCAGTAGCAGCGAAAACGCCCAGTTAACCGCCGTTTCAACGATTCTCATTATGTCGCCGATGCTGGTGACCACCGCTCCCGGCGGCGACGTCACCTGCGCGAAAACCGCGAACGGCGACAAAATCAGGGCCGCCGCGATGATTTTGTTAACTAAATTTTTATCCATATTTTTTTTATAAAACGACCTTTTTGTTCTAAACTCCCAAAAGCTGTTGAACAATCATGGTGATTCCCTTACTGATTAAAATTATAGCAAAACCGATAACGGCGTACAAAATGGTTTTCTTTCCTTTCGTAACCCTTTCTTCGTTTCCGCCGGCGGACATAATCTGAAAAGCGGCGAACAGGATCATCAAAACCGCGATGGGCGCGGCGATTAAAATCAAATAGCCCGCGATGTTGTCAATAAGCGCGGCAATGCTGGTTATCTTAAGAGGATTGTCCAGAGTAATCATTAGGTAATCATTAAAATAGATTCGAGGATATCGCCGCTTCCCTAAATTCGCTTCATTAACGCCGTTATTTCCTCTTCGGCTCTTCTCAGGGCGGCTTCCGGCGGCGCCTCTCCCGTTACCACCAATCTTATCATATCGGAAAACGATTTTTCAACAGCCAGGTTGTCAACCTGCGGCCAGGAGCGGGCCGTCAACGCCTGCCGCGCGAAAACGCCGAAATCGGGATCGTTGAGCTTGGCGTTGATAATCGTCCGCAAGGCCGGCGGCTTGCCGGTCGTTTTCAGATAAGCGGCGGCCGCTTCTTCGTTCGTTGTCATAAACGCCAGCAAATCCCACGCCCACCAGGCGTTCTGGCTTTTAACCGAAACGGCGTAACCCCAATAATTGGCGTAGTTGACCGGCTGGAGAGCGCCGGCCGGCTGGGGCATCGGAGCGACGGCAAAATTCAGAAAAGGATTTTTCGTCTTCAGGGCGCCCGCCTGATAATAATAGTTAAACATCATCGCCGTCGTCCCCTCCGCGAAATTATCTATGGAATAGTGAAGGTTGTCGTTCCAGGTGTAGTAAGGGCTCGTCGGATTGGCGAATTGGGCGTAAAAATTCAGCGCGTTGAGTCCCGCCGGCGCGTTGCCGCCGCCGGGAACGGAAATCGTTTCCGAAAAAACGGCCCGCGTAAAAGCGTCGTCGGTCATTTTCGCCCCGCCCTGCAGCATCAAAAGAGCGATGAGGTCCGAGGCCCGATTAACGCTCCGGTCGGTGCCGCCAATAGCCGCCGCCGCTTTTTCTATTTTTTTGGTGTCCGGATTCAGCTCGCGCAGGCGCGGAACGAGATTTTCAAACTCTTTCCAGGTCGCGGGCGGCAAAGCGACGCCCTTGCGGTCAAAAAAATCCTTGTTGTAAAAAAGCGCCATCGTGTCTATGGACAGCGGCAGGGCATAAATTTTGCCGTCAGGGGCGAAATCCTGCTCAACGACTTGCGGGAAAAAATTGCGGAAATCGGCGATTGGAAGCTGCTGTTCCGTTACGGACGCCAGTTTTTCGTAATGCTTCGGCAGCCAGGAACCGTGAATCATGAAAACATCGGGCCCTTTACCGGCCGCGAGAGCGTTGACCAGATCTTTTTCGTAAGTTTCGGCGTTTTTTAAGTAATAATTTATCGTAACGTTCGGAAATCTTTTCCGGTAAAGGTTGAAAACGTCGTTGTAAACGCTCGGGTCGTCAAAAACCCCCCAGAAAGCCAGCTCCACCGGCGGATATTTTTTTCGCGGGTCTTCCTGAAGCCCCGGAATGACGCCGGTAAAAACGAGAATGAAGAAAACCGCGACGGCCGCGACGGCGCCGATGACAATGAGTTGATTTTTGGAAAAAGGGATTTGCGGATTGTTCATTTAAAGATTGGGTTGAAATTTTTTATAACGCGATAATCCCCGCCACTTTGTCTCCCGTCTTGAGATTCATCACGCGAACCCCTTGGGTGGCGCGCCCGGCCGAACGGATTCCGGAAAGCTCGGTGCGGATAATCTGGCCTTTGGCGGAAAGAGCCAGAAGCTCGCTCTCGGAAACGATGACTTTCGCGCCGACGACCAGGCCGGTTTTCTTCGTGATCTTCGCCGTCTTGATGCCGCTGCCGCCGCGGTTTTGGATTTTATATTGCGAAAGGACGGTTTGCTTGCCGAAGCCGTTTTCCATCACGACTAAGAGCTTCGCCGTTTTCGCTTCTTTCTTTATTATATCAAGAGCGCTGAGAAAATCATCTTTCTTCATTTTAATCGCCGTCACGCCGGCGGCCGCCCGTCCCATCGGCCGCGCCTGCTTTTCCTTGAAGCGGATGGACTGCCCCCGCGCGGTAATAAAGATGATCTCGTCTTCGCCGCCGGAAATCTTCACCCACTTGAGCAAGTCGCCGCTTTTCAGCTTGATCGCGACAATGCCGCTGCGGCGGACGTTCTGAAATTCCGAAAGGGCGGTTTTTTTGATAAAGCCCCTTCTGGTCGCCATCACCAGATAAACCGGCTCTTTCGCCGCCGCGTAAGTGACGATGGCGCTTATTTTTTCATCCTGGGGAATATCCAAAAAATTATGGACGAGTTTTCCCTTGGCCGTCCGGCTCCCCTGGGGAATCTCGTAAACCTTCGTCTGAAAAACGCGGCCGCGGTCGGTGAAAAATAAAATGTTGTCGTGGGTGTTGGCCGAAGAAAAATGAGCCAAAAAATCTTCTTCCTTGACGTCAAAACCGATAAGCCCCTTGCCTCCGCGATGCTGGCTTTTAAAACTGCCGGGCGGAACGCGCTTGATGTAGCCGCCCTGGGTCAGCGTGATAATCGCCTCTTCCTGGGGAATCAGGTCCTCCTCGCGGAATTCCTTCAGCCCGCCCGCCACGACCTTCGTCCGCCGCGCGTCTCCGTACGCTTCTTTCAGTTTTTTCAGCTCGTCTTTGACGACGCCAAGAATCTTGGCAGGGCTCTTTAAAAGAAGCAGCAATTCGGCGATCAGCTTTTTCTTTTCTTTCAGCTCGTCCTCCACTTTTTTTCTCTCCAGCGCCGCCAGCGTCTGAAGGCGCATTTCCAAAATGGCTACCGCCTGAAGGTCGCTCAGTTTGAATTTTTTCACCAGATTTTTGTGGGCGTCATCGCGGTCTTCCGATTTTTTGATTGTCGCAATCACCTGGTCAATGTGGTCAAGCGCTTTCGCGAGCCCCTCCAGAATATGGGCGCGCTCCTCGGCTTTTTTCAGATCAAACTCGGCGCGGCGCCTCACCACTTCCTTGCGGTGATTGAGAAAATGCTCCAGAACGTCTTTGAGCGACATAATGCGCGGCTGAATGCCGTCGGCCAGCGCCAGCATGTTCATATGAAAATCTTTCTGCAGTTCCGTGTATTCAAAAAGCTGGTTTAAAACTTTCTGCGGGGCGGCGTCGCTCTTCAACTCAATGACGACGCGCAGGCCCTCGCGGCCGGATTCGTCGCGGATGTCCTTGATGCCGTCCACTTTTTTCTCCTGAGCCAACTCGGCGATTTTGGCGACCAAAACGGATTTGTTCACCTGATAGGGAATTTCGGTGATGACGATGTTGAATTGGGAATTTTTCCGCTCTTCAATGTCCGCCGCCGCGCGGATGGTGATCGCTCCCTTGCCGGAAGCGTACGCCTCCAGCATTCCCTTTTTGTCGTAAATTATTCCGCCCGTCGGAAAGTCCGGCCCTTTGACAAATTCCATCAAATCCCCGACGGTCGCCTTGGGATTGTCGGCGAGAAGCAGGGCGGCGTCCACCGTCTCGGACAAGTTATGAGGAGGAATGTTGGTCGCCATGCCGACGGCGATGCCCATCGCGCCGTTTAAAAGCAGATTGGGAATCCCGGCCGGTAAAACCTTCGGCTCAAAACGGCTGGCGTCGTAATTCGACTGCCAGTCAACCGTTTCCCTTTCAATGTCCGCCAGCAGTTCGCCGGAAATTTTCGTCAGTTTGGCCTCGGTGTAGCGCATCGCCGCCGCGCTGTCGCCGTCTATTGAGCCCCAGTTGCCCTGTCCGTTGACGAGCGGATAACGGAGAGAAAAATCCTGCGCCATTCTCACCATCGCGTCGTAAACCGCCGTGTCGCCGTGTGGGTGATATTTGCCCAGCACTTCGCCGACGACGTTGGCTGATTTTTTGAAGCGGGAGGCGTGGGTCAGCCCGCTGTCCCACATCGCCCAAAGAATCCGCCGCTGAACCGGTTTCAATCCGTCGCGAACGTCGGGAAGAGCCCGCGAAACGATGACCGACATCGCGTAATCCAGATACGATTCCTGCAGCTCTTTGGTTATTTCGGCTCTCAGAATGCCTCCTTTTGCTCGGGCGTCTTTTTCTTTTTCATTCATAAATTTTCTTCTTATTTTAGCGGAGAGGAACCGGCCGGATTTCTTCCGCGTTTTTAGCCGCGAAATTCGGGGTTTTGTTTTCAATGATTACCGAACGCCCCTCTTCCAGTTTCTGCCACCCGGTGTCAATTGCTCCGCCGATTTCCGCCAAGCCGGCCCTAACGGTTTGCCAGGAGGAAAAATCGGGGCGGGCATCGGACTCTTCCCCGACATCGTCCAAAACCGCCACCGAATTGCCGATCTGAATCAACCATAAGCCGGTCGCGAAAACCATCGCGATTGAAGAAAAAACGGCCACCCAAATTTTTTTCGTCCGGTCGTCCGATTCCTGCAGTCGGGCGATAAAACGCTTTATTTTTTCACGGATGTTCATTTTCTTTCTTCTAAAAAATTCAATTCAAATTTTGCGCTTCAAATTTCAAACTTTCAGCGCCGCGATTTTCATCTTTCCTCCCAGATCTTTCTTTTTGACGGACAGTTTTTCGCTTTCTTCGCTCTCCGTCCCCGCTTCTTTGAGAAAATCCTTGAGGGAAGCGCAATCCCTTTTAAGGCCGGGAATTTTATAAAAACTCGGCACCGTGATTTTCGGTTCAATCTGGCGGATAAGCTTGGCGGCGGACTCCTGAGATAGAAACGGCTTGCCGCCGGCGGGAATAAAAAGAAGGTCAATCTCTTCTATTTTTTCCATAATCGCCGGATCGGGCATTTCGGAAAGGTGGCCGAGAAAACAAAGGCGCAAGCCCTCGCTTTCCACCACGTAAACGGTTTTGGAAAATTCCCGCGTTGATTCTCCGAAAAGCGGCAAACCTTCAATGTAAATGCCGCTGACTTCGTATTCTCCCGGACAGTCAATAACCCGCGTTTCCGCCTCCCGCTCTTCGGAAAATTCCCCGCTTGGCGGCAGGGCCGCGATGGTCTTCAGCAAAATGTCCGGTTTGAGGCGCGGCGGAGTCGGGCCGATTTTGCTTTCAAAAACGTCGGTCAAAATCACCGCTCCTTCGGTCTGAATTTTAAAGCATCCCTCGCCGTACCAGTTGATAATCATCTGGTTTATTTTATACGCGGAAAACGAAAAAAGCAAACGAAAAAACGGCTCAATGCGGACTCGTTTTAACGCCCGCAACCCGCCAAACCGGCATTCCGCTAGCCGGCGGACGCCGATTGGCCGATGCGCGCGGCATTGACATTTAAAATGTGACCGCCTATCATTTTTACTGCTTTTACGGAAAAATATGATTACCAAAAATGAGACTCTTCTCAGCCAGCTTATAAAAACCGAGGCCGTGCCCGCCGCTTCCCTGAAAACCGGGGAGCTGATCAGCGGAAAAATTTTGGAAAAGACCCCGAAGGCCGTTTTTGTTGACCTCGGGCCTTGCGGCACCGGCATTATTTACGGACTGGAGCTTTTAAACGCCCGCGGCGCCGTAAAAAACCTGAATTCCGGCGACCAAATAAGCGCCAAGGTCATTGACCCGAAAAACGACGACGGCTACGCGGAGCTTTCCATGGCTGAAGCGAGCCGCCAAAAAACCTGGGAAGAAATCCGGGAAATAAAGGAAAAGGGCGAGGCGTTCAGCGTTAAAATCACCGGCGCCAATTCCGGCGGCTTAATGGCGGCAATCACCGGCCTCAAGGCCTTTCTTCCGGTTTCCCAATTAAGCAACGAACACTATCCCCGCGTCAGCGATGCCGACAAAGCCAAGATTCTTGACGAATTGAAAAAATTCGTCGGCCAGGAATTATCGGTGAAAATCCTGGATTTCAACCCCCGCAGCGAAAAATTGATTATTTCGGAAAGGGAGATCAGCGACCAAAACGTCAAAGAATCGTTAAGCAGCTACAAAATTGACGATGTCATTGACGGCATCATTTCGGGCGTGGCCGACTTCGGCGCTTTCCTGCGCTTCGCCGATAATCCCAAGATTGAAGGATTGATCCACATTTCCGAACTGGATCATCGGCTGATTGAAAATCCCAAAGACATCGTTAAAGTGGGCGACGCCGTCAAGGCAAAAATCATTGAAATAAAAGACGAGCGCGTTTCTCTTTCCTTGAAAGCCCTCAAGACGGATCCGTGGCTGAAAGTGGAAGAAAAATACCGGGCGGGAATGGAAGTGAACGGAACGGTGGCGAAATTCAATCCCTTCGGCGCCTTCGTCACGCTGGACAGCGATTTTCAGGGGCTTATCCACGTTTCCGAATTCGGCGGCGTTGACGAAATGAAAGGAAAAATCGCCGTCGGCCAGACGCACAAATTCAAAATTGACTCCGTCAAGCCCGCCGAAAAACGCATCGTTCTCAAATTGGTCAAGTAAACACCGGAAAAAAAATCGGAAAAGAAAATCCCGCCTCCGCCGCTTACCGGCCGAAGCGGGATTTTTTTGGCTGAATTTAAACGCGGCTTGAATATTCGCTCCCGCTTGTTTAAGCTCAAACAAAAGCCCGGGTGGCGTAATTGGCAGCCGCGCGCGACTTAAGATCGCGTTCCGCAAGGAGTGCCGGTTCGAGTCCGGCCCCGGGCACCAAGACAAAAAACAGTCCGCCAAACGGACTGTTTTTTGTCTTGGTGTATTTATACAACCACACTCGAACCTATTTTATCAAGAATTGCCGACCCGCCGCCAGCCGCCGCAAGGCGGCGGCCTGCCTTGCAGAAAAACTTTCTTCGCATTTTTGATTTTGCGCGCGCCACCAAAAAATTTTTCTAAAAAGGAAAGGAAAGTTTTTCTGCTCGGCTCCGCGCTAACGCGCGGGCGGCGGGCTTTTCGGACGGCTCGCAGGCAAAAAGCGGAGGGGTTCAAAGGGGGGGGGGACTTTTTGCCTGCTCGCCAAAAACCCTTGCGTAAAATACCGATTAATCTCTCAAGAACCAGCTTTTAGGTAGTGGTCCTTTTGACTTTTTATAGATATATTTAACTAAATTGGAGAGAATTTGCTTTTTGTTCTGTATATTATTTACTTTGTAAAATTTTTCAATCTGATCTGAAAATTTTTTGTCTATTTTTTTCAATAACTTCATTATCTCATTTGGCTGCCTCAAGAACTCACCATTCAATTTCAGAAATAACTCCACGATGTTGGAAATC
>CAYHUJ010000008.1:0-3934 GCA_964360035.1 uncultured Candidatus Saccharibacteria bacterium
CCGCCGTAATGGCGGCGACCTTCCGGCCGGCGCCGGCCGACGTGTACCACGTCAGCCGGTAGCCGCCGCGCTGAGCATCGCGGCGGGCCGCCTCGCGGCAGCGGCGGCAGTACAACACCACCGCGCCGTCCGCCGTCACGAGGAAATCCCCCGTGACGATGGCCTCTCCGCCGCCATTGTGCGTGCGGCGGACGAGGCGTCCGTCCGCTCCCTTCGCGAGAAGGAAGCGGCTCCCCGGCGTAATTGCCGGGTTGGCTCCTTGGTGCCTCTCGGCACCGCAGGGCCCGACGAACGCCGCGTCCGGGTCCGGACGCTCGTCCAGGAGCGACCGGAGGCCGACTCCCCCGGCGTCATTCTTGACCCGCCGCTCTTCCTGAGCGGCGATCCACTGCCCGATGTCCTCCCTGGACATCAGGCGTCCCAGCTTCCGGGCGTATCCCAGAAGCTGGGAAATGACAATCTTCCCCGCCCATTCCTTGGCGGAGAAGGCCGCCACCGCCTCGTCGTTGAGGTAGCGGCGAACATCCCCCTCCTCATAAACCGAGTGAGGGGTGACCTCGGCGGCTTGAGCCGCCCTCTTCTTCTTCTTCGTGGCCATAATGGCCTCCTCGGCGCTCGGCTTCTCAAAAACCGGCGCCTTTATATTAGGAAAATCGCGCGGCGGCCTTTTCCGCCGGACGGTCTTTCGTCCCGGCGCGACTCCCCTTCAGTTTTCTTTCTTTAAAGAACGTTTTAATTATACGAATTTTTTTCCAAATGTCAAACGCGACCGGCCGCAATCTCGGCGTGCGAGCGCATTTGAAAAAGATGAAGAATAAACAGACAACGGCAAAACGAAAAATAAGCAAAAGAATTTGGGTGAGCGACGGGAGTTGAACCCGCAACCGCCCGGACCACAACCGGGAGCTCTGCCAGTTGAGCTACGCCCACCATCCGATATCGCTTTCTTTATATCAACAAGACGGCGGAATTTCAAGTGAAAACGCCTCTTCGGGAGGCGTTTTCACCGGTAAAAAACGCCGGAAGCTTTAAGCGCGAAAAATCGCGTCGCCTTCTTTGGCTTCTTTGGTCACTTTTAATCCCAGCTCTTGTCCCTTGCCCGCCTTTCCGACTGCTTTGTGGTCAACCTGCATTGAGTCAACCGCCTGCGTGAATTCCCGGCCGTGGCCGGAGATTCTGATTTCTTCGCCGACGGTCAAAGGAGCCGACAGCTTAATGACCGCCACGCCGATCTTATCGTAATAATGCGTCACCTTTCCGATGGCTTTGCTCTTCGTTCCCGCCCCCGTTTTGGTTTTAGCCGCCGCTTTTTGGGCGGTTTTCGGCTTGGCGGCTCTTTTCACCGCTTTTTTCGCCGTTTTCTTCGCCGGTTTTTTCACGCTTTTTTTCCTCGGCTTTTTTGCCGCTTTCTTTACTTTTCGGACGGCTTTTTTTCGCGCGCCCTTTTTAACTTTTTTCGGCATATTTTTTTTATTTTTTCGGCCTTTGTGATTATTGTGTCAATATTATACCAAATCGTGCTATATTTAAGGAAATGCTCAACTCCCACACTTACTTGAAGATTTACAAGCGGCGCGTCCATCTTTTAATCGTCATTTTCGTCGTCGCTCTGCCGTTTCTTTTCACTTTTTTCTTATCTCCGCTCACCAACGCGGAAACGGCCGTTTTTCTGAAAAATCTCGGCATTTCCTCTTTAAGATTGGCGGCCGCTTATCTGATTTCTCTTATCGCCGCGCTGTTTTTCGCTTTTTTGCTTTTGCGCGGCCGTTGGGAAAATTTTTTTCTGCCGCTTTTTGACGTTCTTCAGAGCTTTCCTACTTTTGCCATTCTGCCGCTCGCCGTTTATTTCATCGGCGCTTCCAATGTCACGGTGATTTCCTTTCTCGTCTTTACGGTGATTTGGCCGATTCTTTTCGCCGTCGCCAGCTCGCTGAAATTGGCCCGCCGCGACTGGGAAGAAGCGGCTAAAATTTACGGCGCCAAAGGAATAAAGAAAATCGTTTATTTCACTTTTCCTCTTTCCTATCCCGGCATCGTTACCGGTTCAATCGTCGGCCTCGGCGAGGGGTGGGAAGCGATTATCGGTTCGGAAATAATCATCGGGATGCAAAACGGGTTGGGGCAGTTTTTTTTCGCCGGCGCCCATTCCGCGATGTTGACCGCTTTCGGAGTCGCCGCTCTTTTGTTGTTTATCTTTTCTCTCAACAAGCTCATCCTGCTTCCGCTTTTGGAAAAAAGCCACCGCCTTTTAAGCGATTAAAATATGGCAACCGATGAGATGAGTTCCAAACCCCTGATTAAATTTGAAAAAGTCGGCAAGTGGTTCGCGGACGGCGAGCGGCACTCCTGGGCGCTCAAAGACGTTGATTTTGAGGTCTTTCCCGGAGAATTTTTCATCCTCGTCGGCCCCTCCGGCAGCGGCAAATCAACTATTTTGAGAATTCTTTCCGGATTGGACGCGCCCTCTTCCGGCCGCGTCGTTTTTGCCGGCGGCCGGAAGCCGAAAATCGCTTTCGTCTTCCAAAATTTCGCTCTTTTTCCGTGGCTGACCGTGTTTGAAAACATTGAATTCGGCTTGAAAATGGAAGGAATCCCCGCGGAAGAGCGCCGGCGGCGCGTGGCCGCGCAGATTGAAATGATCGGCCTCAATAAGTTTGGAAATTACTATCCGCGCGAGCTTTCCGGCGGAATGAAACAGCGCGTCGGCATTGCCCGCGCGCTGGTCGTCAATCCCCAAGTCATCCTGATGGACGAGCCGTTTTCCGAGCTTGATTCTTTCACCGCCAAAAATCTCCGGAAGGAACTTTTGGAAATTTGGCAAAAGCGCGGCCTGACGGTCGTGATGGTCAGTCATTTAATAGAAGAGGCCGTGGAACTCGGCGATCGCATCGCCGTTCTCTCCCCCGGGCCGGCCGCCGTGGAAAAAATAATCCAAAACGGACTGCCGCGTCCGCGCGACAGGCGCGCACCGGCGTTTTTCAAAATTGAGGACGAGACGGAGACGATTTTGAAATTTTAAGTTTTAGTTTTCAGAGAGCGGTTTAAAATCCGGCGGCTTAAAACGGCCAATAAAACAAAAAAGACGAAAATGGCGGACGCTTCGGCGATAAAATGCCCCAGCCCGGAAATCGTCGTTCCCAAAAAATAACCCAAAAAGCCGATGGCCAGAGTCCATGAAGCGACGCTCAAAAACATCCAAAATAAAACGCGGCGCAGCTCAAACTCGCTCTTCATCGTTCCGCTCAAAAACATAACGGAGTGGCCGAAGCCGTAAAGAAATTTTGAAAAGAAAATCGCGGCGTAGTGGTTGCGCCTTAAAAACTCGCGAATTTCTTCAACGCGGCTCAAAAACCAGTGTTTTTTGGCGAGAATTCCGCTTCCCCAAAAATCTCCGGCCAAATACCACAAAAGATCGCCGGTCAGCGCTCCGAGACCGGCGAAAATCAGAACATCCCCGAAATCAAGCATTCCCCGCTGCGCCAAAAACGCAAAAAAGAGCAGAGCCCCCTCTCCTTCTATTATCATCGCCGCGAAAATAATGAAGTAGGCGATAAGGCGATGGTCGGCCGCGAGGGGGGCAAAAAAATCGGCGGTAAGAAAATTGGGCATGTGTGCCGCGGGGGTGAATCGAACACCCGACGCCATCCTCTTCAGGGATGCGCTCTACCACTGAGCTACCGCGGCATTTCCGCTTTTATTATTAAAGCGTCTCAATTATAATTGAAAGATAATTTTATTCAATGTCTGTCGGCAACCATGGCGAAAATTCTGGAAGTAAAAAATCTGAGCGTTAAAATTGAAGAAACCGAAGTGCTCAACGATATTTCCTTCGGCGTTGAAGAGGGGGAAATAGCCGCGATTATCGGACCGAACGGCGCGGGCAAAACGATGCTCGTCAAAACGCTGATGGGATTTCTTCAGCCGGCTCGGGGAA
>CAYHUJ010000008.1:4034-5551 GCA_964360035.1 uncultured Candidatus Saccharibacteria bacterium
GGCAAAACGATGCTCGTCAAAACGCTGATGGGATTTCTTCAGCCGGCTCGGGGAACGTTTGCCTGGAAGAAAGACGTAAAAATCGGCTACATTCCCCAGAAATTCGTTTTGGAAAAAACCCTGCCTCTTTCCGTCGGTGAATTTCTGCGCCTGCGCCCCGACGCGAAAGCGGCGGACGTTCCCGCCGCTCTCCGGCTCGTCGGTCTGCCTCCGGAAATTTCCGGAAGACCGGTCGGCGCCCTTTCCGGCGGGCAGGCCCAGCGCGTTATCGTCGCTTGGGCGATTATCGGCGATCCCGATGTCCTGATTTTTGACGAACCGACCGAAAGCATTGACGTCGCCGGCCAGGAATCCATCTATAATCTTCTGCACGATTTTCACGAACGGCGTAAAATGACGATTTTTTTCGTTTCTCACGACCTGAATATCGTCTATCGTTACGCCGAGCGGGTCATCTGCCTTAACGACAAACGGATAGTCCATGACGGCGCGCCGCAGGAAGTTCTTGACCCTCGCCACCTGGAGGCCATTTACGGAAGCGAAATTCACCTCGTCCACCCGTTCCACGAGCACGCCGAAAACGGACAGCCCCATCGGCATTAAATATTTCTAAAATATATATTCCAATGGAACAGGCGATTATTTTAACGTCCGGAATTCTCACCGCCGCCGCCGCCGCGACAGTCGGGGTTTTCCTTTTAATCAGGAAAATGGTGCTGGTCAGCGACTCAATGCCGCACATCGCCCTCCCGGGACTGGCCGCGGGAATAATCTTCAATTTCAATCCCGTTTGGGGAGCGCTCGCTCTTTTGCTCGCCGCCGCCGCGCTGATTTGGGCGATAGAAAACAAAACGCGGCTGGCCGTTGAATCCATCGTCGGCGTTCTTTTCGTCACGGCGCTGGCGATCGGTTCCCTGCTTGTTCCCGAGGGCCACGTTTTGGAGGCGTTTTTCGGCAGTATTGAAAATCTTTCCTCTGCCCAAGCCGTCTTCCAGGGACTGGCCGCCGCCGCCGTCATCGGCGTTGTTGCTTGGAAAAGAAAAGCGCTCCTTCTTTCTTCCATCGCTCCCGACCTCGCCCGCTCGCTGAAAATAAACGTCAAAACGACGGAGTTTCTTCTGCTTCTGCTTATCGCCGTAACGGTGGCCATCGGCATTAATTTCGTCGGTATCCTTTTAATGAGCGGACTTCTCATCGTTCCCGCCATCGCCGCCCGAAACTTAACAAGCAATCTGAAAAACTTTTTTATCGCCGCCGTCGTTATCGCCGTTGCCAGCGTCGCCGCCGGAATTTTGCTTGCTCCCCTTTTCGGAATCGCTCCGGGCATCTTGACCGTTCTGACGGCCTCCGCCTTTTTTCTTTTAAGTTTGTTCCGTTTTTTCTTTAAGCGTTAGAGCTTTCTTGACTGATAATCAATTTTCTCAATCAGTTTCCTCCAACCTGCCTCGCCGTCAACCGGCCTCCGCCCTGGGCGGTGGAGTATGTTCCCGCTCCTTCAATGCGTCGGATTTGCGTTT
>CAYHUJ010000008.1:5651-11876 GCA_964360035.1 uncultured Candidatus Saccharibacteria bacterium
GCTCCGGCGGAGCCGGAAAGAGTCGTGGAAACGGTGGAGGAGTTATAGCGGATTTTTCCGTTGATAACGGGAGCGCGGCGGGGATCGGCGGAAGAGGCGACGGCTTGGACGGCGGTTCCGCTTGCTTCAAGATTAAGATCTTTGGCGGCCAGCCAGTTAACAAGAATGCCGTTTTCGGCTGGCGGACTTTGCGTCGGGGCCGTCCACCCTTTCGCGGCGTAAACGGCAAAAAGAGCGGCGAGAAAAGCGCCCGCCAGAATTAAGGCGTATTTTCCATACCCCCCCCTTTTTTTTGAACTGATTGCCGGATCGGTCATTTTGAATTGACGTTAATTGTTCGTTCCGATTATTGCCCGACTATTGTTGATTATTGGATAGTATAGCAAAACGGCGGCGGGGATAACAGGGGGCAACGTCCCCCGCACTGGACGAGTACATATTACGATATTGTTGACAAAACGGCGAAAAAAGCGTTTAGTTCAGAAAGTCCGCGTTTAAAAATAAAAAAAGGAGGAGATTATGGGCTATTTAGTAGATAGCTACGAGAAGACAATAACCGCTCAGGGGATTATTTTGAGAAAGAGCGGGGAGGGAATTGAAGTTTTCCTTGTCCACGACCGGGGCAAGGAAAACAAAAAGCCGGCCGGCTGGGGATTGCCGGGCGGTAAGGTAGAGAAAAACGAGACCGCCGACGACGGCCTCGTTAGAGAAGTGGAAGAGGAAACGCCTTTCCGGGTTTCCGGCTGTCACTATCTTTTCACGGAGGAAAAGAAGTGTGCCGGCGCAAGGGGCGCGAATCAAATCCAGGTATTCCTCGCGGAAGTCTGCGAGGAGTCGCGGACGAAAGCCCCGTCCGCCGAGGAAGAAATTGACGGAGGTCGCTGGTTTACCCCAGAGGAAATTTTCCGGGCCCCTTTCGCGGGGCCGGACATGGAGAACGGGGTTTATTTCAGCCATAAGGCCCGCATTTTTCTGGCCCTGCGGCTGCTCGGTCTTTTCCGGCCCCTGGCGGAAGAAGACGCTCCGCCGCCCGCCGGAGAGCGGAAGCGGATGGTCCCCTATTAAAGGGGACTTTTTTATAAAAATTGACCGGCGAAATAAAATAGGATAAAATCACAGTTAAAATAAAAAATTATGGCCAATCTTTACAAACATATTTTCTTGGGGGTAATGGCGCTACTTTTAATTGTCGCGATTTTTTCGCTTCTTTTGGGTTCGTCCGCCGAGCCGGAAAAATTGACGCTTGATCAATTGGCGGCCAAGATTGCCGCCGGCGAAGTCGCGAAAATATCCGTCAGCGGCAACGATCTGGACGTAGAACTGAAAGGCGGCGCGAAAGCCGCGGCGAAAAAAGAATTTGACAGCAGTTTGAGCGAGACGCTCGTGAACTACGGCGCTTCGCCGGAGGCCCTGCGCGCCGTCGCGATTGAAATCCAAGACGAATCCGGCCTTCGCTTCTGGACCGCCATCCTGCTGCCCGTTCTCTTGCCGCTTCTTATCATTGGCGCGATTTTCTGGTTTGTTTTCCGCCAGGCGAGGAGCGGCGCCAATCAGGCGTTCAGTTTCGGCAAAATCAACATCCGGCTGTTCGCTCCCTTCAAGGATCGCGTGACTTTCGCCGACGTCGCCGGCCTCAAGGAGGCGAAGGAGGAATTACTGGAAATCGTTGATTTTCTGAAAAATCCCAAAAAATTTCTGGACATCGGAGCGAAAATCCCCCGCGGCGTCCTTTTAATGGGCGGTCCGGGAACGGGAAAGACCCTGCTCGCCCGCGCCGTCGCCGGAGAAGCCGGCGTTCCCTTTTTCCACATCTCCGGATCGGAATTCGTGGAAATGTTCGTCGGCGTGGGCGCTTCGCGGGTGCGCGATCTTTTCCAGACGGCCAAAAAATCGCCGCCGGCGATAATTTTCATTGACGAAATTGACGCCGTCGGCCGCGAACGCGGCGCGGGGCTGGGCGGCGGCCACGACGAGCGCGAACAGACGCTCAATCAGATTCTCGTGGAAATGGACGGTTTTGAACGTGACACCAATCTCATCGTGATGGCGGCGACAAACCGCCCCGATATTCTTGATCCGGCGTTGCTGCGTCCCGGCCGTTTTGACCGCCGCGTTTTCTTGGACGCTCCCGATATTAACGACCGCGAGCAGATTTTGAAAATTCACGCCAAAGGAAAGCCGCTGGACAAAGGCGTTGATTTGCGGAAAATCGCCGTGCGTACCCCCGGATTCTCCGGCGCCGATTTGGCCAATCTTATTAATGAAGCGGCTATTTTGGCCGCCCGCCAGAACCGCCGCGTCGTTTCCCAGGACGATCTTTACAACTCCATTGAAAAAGTCATCCTCGGTCCGGAGCGGAAATCGCGCGCCATTTCCGCGAAAGAAAAAGAAATCATCGCTTATCACGAAGCCGGCCACGCCCTGATGGCGGCGAGCTTGAAAGACGCCGACCCGGTGCATAAGGTCTCCATCGTCAGCCGCGGACGTGCCGGCGGCTACACGCTGAAGCTTCCCGTTGAAGACGTCCATCTGCGCTTCAAGTCGCAGTTTCTCGCCGATCTGGCGGTGATGCTCGGCGGATTCGTTTCCGAAGAGCTCGTTTTCAGCGAGCTTTCCACTGGAGCGTCCAGCGACCTTAAGGAGGCGACCGGACTGGCGCGCCGGATCGTGACGCAGTACGGAATGAGCGACAAACTGGGGCCGATGACTTTCGGCCGCCACGACGGCGCGCTTTTTCTGGGAAGAGAAATTCACGCCGAGCGGGACTACTCGGAAGAAATCGCCTCCAAGATTGACGGCGAAGTCAGGAATTTCATTGACCGGGCTTATAAAAACGCCAAAAAAATAATCGCTTCGCGCCGCAAGCTCTTGGACGCGATCGCCAAAACGCTTCTGGAAAAAGAAACGCTTGAGCAGGAAGAGTTCAATCAAATCGTCAAAAAATTCAACCTCAAGCCGCTGGCGGCGTAACGGCGGGGCCGGCCACGAGCGCCTTTCCAAATTCTTTTGTCTTGTCATCCGGAGATTTTGCCGCTATTATGCGCGCAGGTTCTTTGAAGCGGGCAGAAAAACGCGGGAGGAAAAATGATTGACGCGAGAAACATCAAGTGCGTCGTCTTGGACGGTGACGGCGTGGTTTTTGACACTTTTCAAAATCACTGGCGGTTTAAACTGGAACTTTTAGGCCGCGACTCTGTCAGCGAGGAAGAAGAAGAGGCCTTTCGGAAAACTTGGGGCAAGATCGGCCGGCTGGTTAATGAACACGTTCTCGCTCGTTCGCCGTTAAGCGAAAAAGAACGGGAACGCATTTTGAAAAAGTGGCGAAGAAGCGAAAGGCGCGATGGCGTAAAGATGGTGCCGCTCGCCGATCGCGCTCTGGCCCGCTTGAAAATGATGGGGCTGAAAACGGCTTTATGCACCAACCGCGCCGCCAGCCGCCATTTCGCCGCCGCGGCCCGAAAATCCCGGCTGGACCTCGCGCTTTTTGACTGCGTTTCCACCTTCGTGGATTCCGAGTGGAACCGGCTGAAATTCAATTTCGGCCTGCTGAAAATCCATCCCCGCCATTTCGCCGTTCCCTTTCCGAAACCGGACGCGCGCAGTTTTGACGCCGTTGCGAAATGGCTGGAGGAATCGGCGATCGGCAAGGACGAAGTTCTTTACGTCGGCGATTCGCTGGTTGATTTTGAACTGGCCGCCGTCGTCGGGCTGAAATTCATCGGCGTCCTGACCGGCGCCGTCAACTCGCCGGAAAGATGGCGGAAGTGGTGCGGGTTGGAACATCCAAACGTCGTTTCTTCCGTCGGCGACCTTCCCGACCGTCTGAATTTTTTTTGATTTCCCGCCCCACCCAGCCAACGGCGGGATTTTTTTTGCGCGGAAAAAATGATATAATCTCGTCAATGGCGCCCAAGAAAGAAGAGGCAAAAGAAAAAAAACCGCAAGCGTCCAACTTTTTTACGAAAGAAGAATTGGAAAACGTTTCGGGAGACGTTTCCATTATCCGCCTCGTTGATTCGCTGGTGGAGTACGCGCTTAAAGAGCGGGCTTCGGATATTCACATTGACCCCGAAGACAAGCGGTTGAGGGTGCGCCTGCGCATTGACGGCGATCTTCAGGACGCGCTTTCTTTGCCGTTTGAAATTCATTCCGAAGTGATAACGAGAATCAAGGTTCTTTCGGGGTTGAAAACCGACGAGCATAACGCCGCCCAGGACGGCCGTTTCAAGGCGGCGACCGATCTGGGCGACGTTGACGTCCGCGTTTCCATCGTTCCGACTTATTACGGAGAAAACGCCGTGATGCGCGTCCTCGGCGAACAGGGCCGCGGCGTCGGCCTGGAACAAATCGGCTATTCGGCGGGCGATATGGAAAAAATCAGGCGGGCGATTGCCAAGCCGTACGGAATGATTCTCGCCACCGGACCGACCGGTTCGGGGAAAACAACTTCCCTCTACGCCGTTTTGGAGATACTCAACAAACCGGAAACGTCCATTGTCACCATTGAAGACCCCGTTGAATACGCCGTTGTCGGCATCCGCCAGATTCAAACCAACGCCGACACGGGACTCACTTTTTCCACCGGATTGCGTTCCATTTTGCGCCAGGACCCCAACATCGTCATGGTGGGGGAAATTCGCGACGAAGAAACGGCCGGCATCGCCGTCAACGCCGCGCTGACCGGCCATCTGCTTCTTTCCACCCTGCACACCAACGACGCGGCGACCACTCTCCCGCGGCTTCTGGATATGGGCGTTGAGCCGTTTCTTATTTCTTCCACCGTCAACATCGCCATCGGCCAGCGGCTGGTCCGAGTTCTCTGCAACGCCTGTCGCGTTGAAAGAAAACTGACGGATATTGAACTGAAACACCTCGCCGCCGTTTCCCGTCCGGAGTTTTATCAAAAGGGCAAATTTTATCAGAAAAAGGGCTGCGCCGAATGCGGCAACAGCGGTTTCCGCGGCCGCATCGGCATTCACGAAATTTTGGAAATAGACGACGCCATACGCAATTTGATTATGAAACGCGCCAACGCCAGCGAAATAAAAGAAGCGGCCGTCAAAAAGGGAATGACGACTATGCTTGAGGACGGACTGGAAAAGGCGTCCCGCGGACTGACGACCATTGAAGAAATTCTGCGCGTCACCCAGGAATAAAAAAACAGGAATAAAAAATGAGCTTATTTTCCCGCGTCTCTCTTCAGGAAAAAATTCTTTTCGCCAAGCATCTTTCCATTATGGTCCGCTCGGGCATTCCCCTCGTCAAGAGTTTGGGGATCATTCAGCACCAGATTAAATCCGGAACTTTCCGGAAAATCATTGACGAGCTGACCGTCGGCGTGAACAACGGCCAGTTTTTATCGGTCGGATTGGAACGTTACATCCGCACTTTCGGTAACGCCTTCGTTAATATCGTAAAAATCGGCGAAACCAGCGGAAATCTTTCGGAAAATCTCAACCATCTTAGCATTGAGCTGAAGAAAAAATACGACCTGGAACGGAAAGTGCGCGGGGCCTTGATTTATCCGGTCATCATTTTAGTGGCGGTTTTCGGCTTGGGCGCCGTGCTGACCCTGTTTATTTTTCCCAAAATAATGCCGATCTTTGAGCGGTCAAAGATTATTCTCCCCCTGCCGACGCGCATTTTGATAGTGGTCGTTAATTTTCTGTCGGAGTACGGTCTGTGGGTCGTCGTCGGGTTGGTCGCGGCCGCCGTCATCATGAAAATTTTGCTGAAAATTCCCGCCGTCCGATTTTATTATCTCCGCTTCTTTATCGCGGTTCCTTTTATCGGCAAAATCATCAAAAGCGTCAATATGGCCAATTTCACGCGGACATTGGCGACGCTCATCAAAAGCGGCGTTAAAATAGTGGAGGCGCTGGGAATAACCGCCGACAGCATGGGCAACGAAGTTTATAGAAGGGAAGTCCGGGCGATTGCGGAAGGAGTCCGGAGGGGGGAAACCATCGCGGAATATCTGGTGGCGAGAAAGCGGCTTTTTCCGCTGACCGCCGCGCAAATGGTGGAGGTCGGCGAAGCGGCCGGCAATTTGGAAGAAAATCTCATCTATCTTTCCGAATTTTACGAAGAAGAGGTTGATGACGTTTTGAAGAATCTTTCCAACACCGTTGAGCCGGTCCTTATTCTGGTCATGGGCATCATCGTCGGCTTTATCGCTTTGGCCATTATCACGCCAATTTATGCCATCACCCGCTCGTTTTAAAA
>CAYHUJ010000008.1:11976-28217 GCA_964360035.1 uncultured Candidatus Saccharibacteria bacterium
TTATCGCTTTGGCCATTATCACGCCAATTTATGCCATCACCCGCTCGTTTTAAAAGAAAAGACGGATTCACCCTTATTGAGACCATCGTCAGTTTGGGTATTTTCGTTATTTTTTCTTCCGGCATTTATCTCGCTTATTCCACCATTATTGAAGCGCTGACGCGAAGCAGGTCTTATTCGGCCTCCGTTTTTGTCGCGCAGAACGAGATAGAGGCCATCCGGAATATGTCTTACGCAAACATCGGCGTCGTCGGCGGCTTGCCGAGCGGCCTCTTGGCGGCGGAGAAATCCGTTTCTTATGGCAATTATTCTTTCACCGTCAAAACGACGGTCCGCAATATTGACGACGCTTTTGACGGAACCATCGGCGGCGCGCCGAATGATACCTCGCCGGCCGATTATAAGCTGGCGGAAGTAAAAGTTGAGTGTTCCGGCTGCGGAGATTTTACGCCTTATCAGCTGACGACGACGGTGGCCCCCAAAAATCTGGAGGGAGCAACGGATAACGGTACGCTCTTTATAAATGTTTTTGACGCTTTCGGCCAGGCGCTTGCCGGCGCGAACGTCGTGATCGTCAATAACGCCGTCAGTCCGGCCGTCAATTTCAGCGATTCAACCAACGCGAGCGGCGTTCTCCAGCTCGTGGATGTCGCGACGAGCACCGCCGCTTATGAAATAACGGTTTCAAAAAACGGCTATTCAACCGAAAAAACTTATCCCATCGGCGGCGCCGGCAACCCGAATCCGGTTAAGCCCCACGCCACCGTGGCGAGCCAGCAGGTGACGACGATTAGTTTCGCCATTGACCGGACGGGAACGGTCAATTTGAAAACAACCGACAAAATGTGCCAGGCGGCCGCCGGCATTGATTTTGAGCAGAAAGGCGCGAAGCTCATCGGCACCGACCCCGATATTTTGAAATACTCCGCCACTTCCACGACGGACGCCAACGGACAGAAATCCATCGGCGGTTTGGAATGGGACACGTATGCTTTTTCCAACCAGGACGCTGATTACGATTTGAGCGGTTATTCTTCCCCGCTTTCCGTCGCGCTTGATCCGGGCGCCTCGCTTGATATTTCCTGGCTTGTTGAGGCGAAAAATCCGCGCGCTCTTCTCGTTTCGGTGAAAGACGCAAGCGGCGCGGCGGTAAGCGATGCGACGGTCAAGCTGGAAAAAACGGGATTCAGTAAAACTCTTTTGAGCGGCCGCCGTTCTTTCGCGCAAACCGACTGGTCCGGCGGAAATTACGCCGGCCAGAGCGGCGATATTGAAACGGAGAATCCGGCGGGAGAAATCGCCTTGCGCCTTAACGGCACAACCTATGCGACTTCCACCGAGTGGTTGATTTCACCGACTTTTGACATCGGCGCCGTCAGTTCCGTTTTTTACAATCTTGAATGGCGGCCGGAATCTCAACCCGCTCAAACCGGCGCCGACAGCGTTCGTTTCCAGGTCGCGGCGAACAACGACGGCGTCAGCTGGAATTTCACCGGCCCGGACGGAACGGAAAGCTCCTATTATTCCTCCACTTCAACGCCCATCAACGCCGCTCTCAATAATAACCGCTATTTCCGCTATAAAGTTTTTCTCAAAACCGCGGACGAAAATTTTACTCCTTTGATAAACGAGGCGTCGGTTGATTTCTCTTCCTCCTGCCTTCCGTCCGGCCAGGCGTTCTTCAACGGCCTCGCTTCCGATACTTATACCCTGACGGTTTTCAAGGCCGGTTATCAGACCCTAACCGACCCGGCCGTTTCTCCTTCTCAAAATTGGCAGGAATACAACGCGGTTTTGACGCCGCAATAAAAAACAGCGTAATAATGAGAAATTTCCTGAAAATAGTCGCCGGTTTGCTTTTTGTGGTCGCGCCGCGTTTCGTTTTTGCCGCGAGTTATTTTGAGTTCGCTCCGGATATTTCTAATTCGTTTCCGCTTGCCGCGGCTACGGCGACCCAGACATTCCGGCCGATTAACGATTTTCTCAACGGCGTGGATGTCTGGCTTAAAAACGAGGGAGCGGATGTTTCGCTGGATTTTACTCTTTACGACAAGAACGGCTCTTCGCTGGTTGAAAAAACCGCCGCCGTTTCTTATTTGCCGGAAAAGTGGGGCGGGCGGCGATTTCACGTTGAATTCGGCCGCCAAATCGCGGTGAATTCGCTCGATTTTTATGAATTCAAACTTCAAACTTCCGCCGAAAATCTTTTGGTTTATTACGCCAGCCGCGTTCAGCTGCTCCAGCACGCCTCCCCGTATTTTTCGCAGGATATTATCGGTGACGCGGAGCTTGGCGAACTGGAAGGTGTCGCGTTAAAATATGCTCTTTATGAAGGAGCGGAAAATAATCCGCCGTCGCTCAGCGGTGCCACGACGACGATAATTTCCCCGACCGCCGTAAAAGTTTCTTTCAACGGCAGCGAACCGATTGACTACAGAATTGAATGGGCTTTGTCCGGCGAAACGGCGAAATCCTCAACCTCTTATTCCGGCTTTTACCAATTCTGCGGAACGGGCTTGAGCTATTGCGAGGCCGCGCTTTCGGTCGCGCCGAACGGCCGTTACGATTATGAAATTTTCGCCAAAGACGAATGGGAAAACGAAAGCCGCCTGGCCGGTTCTTTTGAAAGCGCGGCCGTCGCCGTTTCGGAAGAAAGCCCCCCTCAGCCGGCTCCCGTTCCTCCTCCGGCCGATGAAAAACCGCCCGTGATTTCCGAACTGCGCGCTGTCAGTATTACGGACGGTTCGGCGAAGATCGCCTGGCGGACGGACGAGGCGGCCGACGCGGAACTGGCCGTCGGCAAAAACCGGAGCGGTTCCTCGCCGTTGGCTCTCGTGAGCGACTTCACCGTTGAGCTGGAGCATGTTCTGCAAACCGGCGGCGTTTTAGCTCCGGCGACGCGGTATTTTGCCGTCGCCAAATCAAAAGACGCCACCGGAAATTTCGCGACCGGAACGATTGAATTTATCACTGCTCAAGCGGCCGAAGCGGCTCCGGCGGGAGAATCGGCGCCGGCACCGCTAAAAACTCCGGTACCGCCGCCGGCGCCGTCCGGAGCGGGCGGGGAAGCAGCGGAAGAAGCGCCTTCCGAAAATTCCTATTCCGTTTCTTTCGCCATTACCGCCGGCGATGCCGGCGGCGGTTCCGTTTTGGTGGTGGAGTGGCAGGCGCCGCCGGACGGCGATCCGAACGGCGGCTACCGCGTTGATATTTTTGACGAAGATAATAATTTGGCGCGGCAGGAATTTTTGCCCGCCGGGGTTTACCGAGCCGCTTTTGACGGTTTGTCGGCTGGCAATTATTACGCCATCGTGTACGCGAACCGCGACGGCGTTTTTGAAAAAATTTCCGCGGCGGCGACTATCGTCATCGCCGAAGCGGTAATAAAAAAATCCCATCCCCTCCGCTCTTATCTGGCTTTGGCGTTCGGCGTTTTGACCGTTGCGGTGCTTATCGTTCTCGTTATAAAATTGATAAGAATGGGAAAATTCAGTGTTTTTTTCCGAAAAAAAGAAGACGAATCCGGCTTTTCCGTCATTGAAATCGTCGTCAATCTTGCCATTTTCGTCTCCATCGTCGCCACCATCGGTTTTCTTTCCCAATATCTTGCCAGCGGCGGGCTGTTTTTAAGCCGCGGACTTGAGTCACATCGCGATTTCCAGCAGGCGCTGAGCGATATGTCGTCGGAACTCCGCTCCATCGGGCAATCAAGCGTCGGAAGTTATCCGATTGCGTCGGCGGGAACAAGCTCCGTCGCTTTTTACAGCGATATTTATCAAAGCGGCATTTTTGAGCGGGTCAGGTATTTTTTGGAAAACGGAGCGCTGAAAAAGGGAATTATAGAGCCGACCGGCAATCCGCTGGTTTACAATCCGGCCAGCGAGGAGATTCTTCAAATTGCTTCGGGCGTCGCGCAGACCGCCGCCGGAATTTTTTCTTACTACGGCGAAAACGGCGCCGCGCTTTCGTTTCCCGTGGACGTGGCGGCTATCAGGATGATTGAAGTGAGCGCGACCGTCAGTTCGGAAGAAAAAAACAAAGCACCGGCGTCTTTCCAAATGAAAATCACCCCCCGTAATTTAAGAAGCGATATATGAAAAGCGCGCGTCTAAAAAACATTTTGCCGATTCATCCGGAAAAGGGAGCGCTTGCCATTCAGGTTTTGATTTTCAGCGGCATCACCATCATTCTTTTGTCCGGCTTCGTCGTTTTAATGGACGTCCACTTGAAATTATTGAGGCATGACGCCGATAACGCCGCGGCTTTCGCCATCGCCGAGGCGGGTATTGAATATTACCGCTGGCATTTGGCGCACGCGCCGGCTGATTATCAGGACGGAACCGGACAAGACGGTCCGTATGTCCACGATTACCGCGACAAAGACGGAAAAGTCATCGGCCAGTTTTCTTTGAGCATTACTCCGCCGCCGGTCGGCTCCACCGTCGTCGCCATTCAATCAACTGGCAAACTTTCGGGAAATCAGGAGATTGAAAAAGTAATCAAAGTTAAAATGGGCATCCCCTCTTTCGCCAAATATGCCGCTGTGCTCAACGCTAATGTTCGGTTCGGCGAAGGAACGGAAGTTTTTGGGGAAATTCATTCCAACGGCGGCGTGCATTTTGACGGAACGGCGCATAATATCGTTTCCAGCGCGCTTTCCGAATACAATGATCCGGACCATTCTAACAGCAATGAATTTGGAGTTCATACTCACAGAAACGCGCCGCCGCAAACCGGAATTGATGAAAATTTTAATCCGTTGGAGGCGCCGCCGAATACCCCCCAAAATAGAAACGACGTCTTTTTAATTGGCCGGAAATTTCCCGCTCCGGCAATTGATTTTGTCGGTATTATTTCTGATTTAGCTCAAATTAAAACAGACGCGCAGGCGAGTAATCGTTATTGGGGGCCAGTTGGCGGAAGCGCCAAGGGCTATCATATTGTTTTAAAAACGAACGATACTTTTGATTTATATAAAGTAAATACTTTAGTTTCCGTGCCTAGTGGTTGCGTTGAGGTGCTTGGTCAGCAGGATTGGGGGACCTGGAGCATTAACGGGGAGCAACTTTTGGGGAATTACGCTTTTGCCGCAAGCGGATTGATTTTTATTGAAGACAATGTCTGGGTTAACGGCCAAATTGATACGGCGCGCGTAACAATCGCTTCGGCGAGATTTCCGGATAATGCTTCCAATCGGCCGGCCATAACTTTTAATAATGACTTGCTTTACACAAATTATGACGGCCGGGACGCGATAGCGCTGATCTCTCAGGGGAATATTAACGCCGGCTATGTGAGCGAGGACGATTTGAGAATTGACGCGGCTTTGTTCGCGCAAAACGGAAGAATTGGCAGGTATTATTACCGGCCGCCGTCAGAAAATCAAGATAGATGTTCGCCCTATCATATCAGGCAGACGATCACTTTATACGGAATGCTGGCTTCCAACCAGCGGTACGGATTTGCCTACACGGACGGAACGGGATATCAAAACAGGAATTTGATTTATGACTCAAATCTTCTGTATAACCCGCCGCCGAGTTTTCCGCTGGCCTCGGACAGTTACGGAAATCTTTCCTGGGAAGAAATAAAATAACGCCGGATTTTTCAAGGTCCATCTCACGAAACCTTTCCGCTTCTCACAAAGCGGGGCGTGTTTATTGGTAAATTTGACGCGCATCGGAAATCGAGGTCATTATAATTTTCGTTGTAAATCCGAACCACGTCAGTTACGATTATAAATACTTATTAAAGGTTCGAAATAATTATGAAACCAAGAACTTGGGACAGGCAAAAGGCTATTAAATTAAGGTTGAGGGGCTATAGTTACAGTCAGATAAAAAAAGAGTTGAGTCTCAGCAAGGGCACATTAAGCGGATGGCTTAAAAATTATCCGCTTTCAGAAAAACAACTCCGCGGATTGCGCGACTTTAATGCGCAAAGAATTGAAAAATATCGCGAAACTCGCCGCAAACAAAAAGAAAAATTATTGAAACAAATATATAATGAAGAAAAAGCGAGAATTTTCCCGTTTTTTAAAAGAGATTTATTTATTGCCGGCCTTTTTCTTTATCTGGGCGAAGGAGGAAAAACCAAAGAATCGGAACTTGTTATATCCAACACAAATTCAGCCATAATAAAAATTTTCATACATTGGCTTAGGGTTTGTTTCGGAATTAAGAAAGAAAAAATAAAAATTAAATTGCATTTATATAAAGATATGGATATCAATAAAGAAGTAAATTTCTGGGCGAAAGAGCTGAGCGTTAAAAAATCTCAATTCTATAAGCCGTACATTAAAAATTCAAATAAAAGTTTTTTGACGTACAAAAATGGATTTGGCCATGGCACATGCAACGCTATTATCGCCGATGCCGCATTAAGTAAAAAAATATTAATGGGATTAAAAGTTATTGAAGATTATTATAATTTACGTTATAAGTAATATCGAGGCGTCCATAGCTCAGCGGTTAGAGCACGGCTCTTATAAAGCCGGGGCCGATGGTTCGAATCCATCTGGACGCACCAAACAAAAAAGCTGCCCCATCGGAGCAGCTACATAAAGTAACCGTCGGAAAAATCAATAGCCCTCTTCACTGTATTCAATCTGCCGTTTTAAGATCGCTTCCGGACATTGCCCGGCTTATCAACGGTCCAATATTCCCAATGTCGCTTTTGCCACCAGGAATGAAATTTGAGGTTTATTCTGCCGCCAAAAAAGATTTCCATCAGATGGCGGTCCAGCACGGTTCTTAAAAACGATCTCCGCGGTTCCGGAAGATTGGGATCATAAGGGTCACCCCCCTGACTTAATATAATCATCCTGCCGATGCCGTCTTCCGTTGGCTTAACTCTTTCATAAGCGAGCGAAAAACCCTTTCTATAATCTTTCAGGGGGAAGCGAAATATCTCGTTTGAATCAATGAACAGATACAGTCCCGACGCGTCTTTTCTGAAATCAAGCGCCCTTCCTTTTAAATTTTTATTAACCTTTACCGCGCCGCCTGCCGAACCAACCAGTCGGATATACAGAAAATCGGCGGGATAATTATCAAGGCAAATTCTTAAATTTTCAAAATCCAGCTCTTTCGGCATCCAATACTGCTCCATTAACCCCTCCCGACTTCGGATTTTGTCAAAAAACTTATTTGATGTTATTTTAACAACATCGGTAATTTTTACAATAGGACGAAAATTCAAATCGCGGGCGCTTAGCTCAGTGGTAGAGCAACTCGTTTACACCGAGTAGGCCGGGGGTTCAATCCCCTCAGCGCCCACCATAAGAAGATTGAAAGGAATTTTTCCTATTTCACAATGGGCTTCCGCAATGGAAGCCCATTGTGTTTCCGCAACGCCGCGCGCTTCGCGCGCGTGGAGTGTCAGGTTCAATCCGAAAATTTTTAGAGCCGTAACCTTTTTAAGATTTAACGAGGGGGAAGAAACGATTTTGTCTATATTTTGTGCGTCTTTTATCCATTCCCGCAGAGGTTCTATCCAAACCGATACCCCCTTTGCGACTTGGCTCATTTTCTCCTCCAACGCCTTCTTACGGGAGAGAAGCTTCGCTTTCTCCGAGCGGTAGATTTCCCGCTCAATATCTTGGTCAAGATATGCGTTAAGAAGGCGTTGGAGTTTTTGAGAGATGGCCTGTATCTCGGTTCTCGCTTCTTGTATGAGGACTGCCGATGATTGGGCGGCTTCCTGTTCGTCCTTGTCGGCCATTTTGGATAGCTCTGCCGCCCATTCAGAAGGCAAGGCATAGTTTTTGATAAGCGCGGACAACTGCCGGTCAAGCTCCTCCTCGCGGATACAAGGTTCGGAACATTTCATCACTTTGGATTTCTTGGAACACCGATAATAGGTGTAGTGATGAACATTGCCGTTTTGCTGATACTTCGTCTTTTGCTCGGCGGTTACCATCATCCGGCAAGTTGCGCACCGGAGCAGTCCGCAGAGGGCTTGGGGATCGTTGGCTTTCCTCTCCGGCTTGCCCCGCAACCGCAAGACCTCCTGAACGCGGTCAAAAAGTTGCTTCGTGATAATGGTTTCGTGCTTGCCCTCATACATTTCTCCGCCATAGCGAAAGAGGCCGCAATACAGAGGATTGGTTAGGATTCTCACAATACGGGTGGAGTGAAGGCGGTTGCCTTCTTTAGACCTCACGCCGTGCTTTAGGAAAAGCTCGGAAATATCCTCCAGCCGCGATTGTCCGCGAGAATATAACTCAAAGGCCTCTTTCACGATTTTCGCTTTCTTGCGATCAACGACAATTTGTTTGATACGCACATCGTTTATATAGCCGATGGGTGCGATATTCGGATACTCGCCGCGCTTCACTTTCTCGTAAAGTCCGCGTTTGGTGTTCGTGCTTAAATCAAGAATATATTGATTGGCCATTCCGAACTCCACGCTCATCATCAAAACATTGTCGTTGGGGCGATAGCTTCTATCGTGCGTTTGGATGTGCTGAACGATACCGCGTTGGAGCATCCAACTTATTTGTCCTCCGTCCACCGGATTGCGCGCCAAGCGGTCAAGTTTCCAACAAACAATGCCTCGCGCTTCGCCTTTTTCTATCCGTTCCATCATTTCGTTGAACACAGGGCGTCCGGGCATCTTGGCTGATTGCTTTTCAATAAATTCTTCAACAATGTTTAGTCCTTCCGTTTTCACTAACGCACGCAAGACAGCAAGCTGGTCATCAATGGACCGGACTTGTTTGTCTTCAACATCGGTGCTTTTGCGGGCGTAGAGGAAGTAGGTAATCATAAATTGATAAAAGGCGTTTTGTTTGATAATATTATGATATAAGTGATACGGCTATTATAGCACGATACTTATATTATAGTATAATATGTCAATAATAGGTAAAAACATCAAACGCCTCCGGCAAGTAAAAGGAATTTCACAAGACAAGCTGTCTAAACTTGCCGATCTCTCGCTTCAAACTGTTGTTAAAATGGAGCTTGACGATAAGCCGAACCCGACGATTGAGACAGTTCAAAAAATCGCAAAGGCGTTGGATATTAGCATTGATGATTTAATGAAATAATCTTATGCCGCGAAAATCATCCAAAAAAAGAATATCAGTTGAGGCGTATTCGCACGCGGATAAGAAACGAAAAAATAATCCACCGGTCGGCCTTGTGTCATCACAAACCGACAAGTTGAACGGCATTACAAAATACGCGCACGACCCACATATTGACCCGTATCTTTCGTGGGCGGGTAAAAAAGAAGGCAACGAAGTCAATGTCCGCAATTTGAGTTTACATATTCACGAGCGCATTGATCCTATGCGTATTGTAAAATCATTTTTGAAAGAAAAAGAACTTAATCAACAGGCGACACTCTTTGACGCTTTTGAGAAAAAACTCACGATTGGTAAAGCGTTTGAGTTTTATCATCACATACAGGATTGGACGAACCGCCTTATCGCTGGCGATTCACTCCTTGTGATGAATAGCTTGCTACAAAAAGAGGGTATGGCTGGTGAAGTTCAAATGATTTATATAGACCCTCCTTACGGCATTAAATATAATTCAAATTTCCAGCCCTTTATAAATAAGCGCGATGTGAAAGATAACAATGACGCGGATATTCCGGCAGAACCGGAAACGATCAAAGCTTTCCGCGATACTTGGGAGTTAGGCATACACAGTTATCTGACTTATCTTCATGATCGTCTACTTTTGGCACGAGAACTTTTACACGAATCCGGTAGTGTTTTTGTTCAGATAAGCGATGAAAATGTTCATCATATTAGAGAAATGATGGATGAAGTTTTTGGAAGAGATAATTTTGTAAGCCTTATCTCATTTTCTACAACAAGTGGGTTTCAATCAAGCACCCTTTCAAGAGCTGGAGATTATATTTGTTGGTATGCGCAGAATAAAACTAAATTAAAATATCGGCAATTATTTAAGGAAAAGGTTTTCGGGATTGAGGGTGCGGCGGGATATGATTCAATTGAGTTAAACGATGGGACTGTTCGTTCGCTAACTAAAGAAGAACATGTAAATCTCTCTCTAATTCCAAACGGTGCTCGCTTACTCGCTAAGGGAGACCTCACAAGCTCCGGAAAGGCAGGGGTTGATCAACCATTTGAATTTCACGGAAAGATTTATAGACCAAGCGCAAATTCTCACTGGAAGGCAAATTATCCTGATGGAATGAAAAGGTTAGCAGAAGCTAACCGCCTGATCGTAGTCGGAAACACACTTCGGTATAAGAGGTATTTTGACGATTTCTCCTTGTATCCGATAAATAATTTATGGTCGGAGCAGATGTCTGAACAGAATAAAATGTATGTCGTTCAAACATCAGAGAAAGTTATCGCTCGCTGTGTATTAATGAGCACCGACCCCGGTGATTTAATACTTGACCCGACATGTGGTTCAGGGACAACAGCGTATGTCGCCGAGCAGTGGGGTCGCCGTTGGATTACTTGCGATACTTCACGAGTAGCAATTGCTCTAACCAAGCAACGACTTATGACTTCGCACTATGACCATTACCAACTTGCTCACCCAACAGAAGGCATCGCGAGCGGTTTCGCATATAGGAAAGTCCCACATATTACACTCGGTTCTATTGCTAATAACGAACCGCTCCAAGAGGAAGCACTTTATGATCAACCAACTATTGATACAAGCAAAGTGCGAGTAGCGGGGCCATTTACAGTTGAAGCAGTCCCCGGACTTCGCGTTAAACCATTTGACGGAAGCCAGCAGAAAGTTACTACAACCGGCGAAGACATTGCGCGCACCGGAGAAACAGCGAATCAGGCAGTATGGCGCGACGAGTTGAAGTCGTCCGGTATCCGAGCCGTTGGCGGGAATATTATAAACTTCTCGCGCATTGAACCGATGGCGGGGACAAAGTATTTACACGCCGAAGGCGAAATTTTAGACGAAAAAGGAAAACAGAAAAAAGCGGTTATCAGTTTCGGCCCGGATTACGGCCCGCTTGAGCAACGCCAAGTAGAGGAAGCTATCAACGAGGCGCGCATTTTAGCCGACAAACCGGAACTCGTCATCTTTGCGGCATTTCATTTTGACCCCGAGGCGTCAAAGGATATTGACGAGATGAAATGGCCGGGCGTTTCCATACTCAAAGCGCAGATGAGCGTTGATCTTCTCACTTCGGATTTACGCAAGAAGCGTTCGTCCAGCCAAAGTTACTGGCTCATCGGCCAGCCGGATATTGAGGTCGTCAAAAGCAAAGGCGGCACATACAAGGTGCGCGTTAATGGATTTGATTACTATAATCCCGTTACGGGCGAGATTGATTCCGGCGATACCGCTCGGATTGCGATGTGGATGTTAGATACCGATTACGACGAGCAAAGCATTTTACCCGTTCAAGTTTTCTTCCCGATGAAAGATGAGAAGCGGGATTGGACTGGTCTTGCGAAAACTTTGAACGGCGCGGTGAACGAAGAAGTAATGGATTCGTTTATCGGTGTTGAATCACTGCCGTTTAAGGTGGGTGAGCATAAAAAAGTTGCCGTAAAAATTATTGACGACCGAGGTATTGAATCGTTCGTTATCAAGAAATTATGAGCCAAAAAAGTATAGACAAACTGATTATCAACGACGCTTACACCGAGCCGACTCGGTATTGGGCGTATATCCGAGAAAGTCAGGAATTTGAATTGCGCGATGGACGGCGAAAAGCTGGTTATTGGAAACTATCCGGCGTAGGCCGTAATGGTAACGACGATCTCGGTGAGTTCGTTGAGCTGGAGTTAGTTAATAAAATTCGTTCACGAGTTCAGAAATGGCGCGCCGAAAATTATCCTAATATTACCGGCACGACCCGTAAGCTTCTTGAATACTGGCGCGATAGAGAACAGCGTGAGTATTCGCTTTTCTTCTGCCAGCTTGAGGCGGCTGAAACGGCTATTTGGCTTACCGAGGCAAGCCCAAGCGAAAAGCAAGGCATTGATTTACCATCGGAGCCGGAAGGTTGGCAAAGACAATCCTTCAAAATGGCTACTGGCTCGGGTAAGACAGTGGTGATGTCAATGCTGATTGCGTGGCAAGCGTTAAATAAAATTGCCAGTCCAACAGATACGCGCTTTACAAAAAACATTCTCATTATCGCGCCCGGATTAACTGTGAAAGATCGCCTCCGCGTTTTGAAACCGGAGCGAGAAGACAATTTTTATCAAAAATTCAACATCGTGCCGTCCTCAATGTGGCAAGAATTATTACAAGCAAAAATTGTCGTTGAGAACTGGCATACGCTTGCGCCGGTCAATGAGAACTACGGCCCGAAGGTGGTGAAGAAAGGCCCGGAAAGCGATGAGGCGTTTACACGCCGAGTTGTGCCCGACATTGGCAATGCTCAAAATATTTTGATTATTAACGACGAAGCGCACCATTGCCACCGACCATCTCAAGAGGAAGACAAAGAGGAGCAAGAGAAGGCGACGATTTGGATTAGCGGTATTGATCGCATCCATCGTGCGCGAGGAGTATTAAAAGCGTTTGATTTAACCGCAACACCATTTCGTCCAACTGGAAGCAACAATCGTGGCGAGGAGCTTTTCACTTGGATTGTCAGCGACTTCGGATTGAACGACGCAATTGAGAGCGGATTGGTAAAAACTCCGCGTATTGCGGTTCGTGATGATTCGGTAAATATGAATAAAGATTTGCGGTCTAAACTTTTTCATATTTACCCCGAAGTCAAAGACGATTTGAACCGCCGAGCCGAGCCGCATGATGGGTTGCCCGATCTTTTATCAAACGCGATTGATATTTTGGGCGGTGATTGGTTGCGAGAAAAAGACGACTGGAAAAAACTGCGTCCCACTATTAAAACGCCGCCGGTGATGATTATGATTTGTAACCGCACGGAAACGGCGGCGCGCATTGAATACGCCATCAAAAACGGCCACGTTGTAACGCGAGAGTTAGGCGATGGTTTAATTCGTATTGATCAGGACGCACTTGATAAGATTGAGGCCGAGGAGGGCGAGGAGCTTGTAAAAAACAAACGCGAGCTTGCCGAGGAACTTCGGGAGCAAGTGAATACAGTCGGCAAAGAGGGAAAACCCGGCGCACAAGTCCAATGCGTTATCGGAGTAAATATGTTGTCAGAAGGTTGGGACGCGCAAACAGTAACGCACATCTTGGGTGTCCGTGCTTTTACGAGCCAACTTTTATGCGAGCAAGTTATCGGTCGTGGCCTGCGCCGTATTGATTACGGCAATCTTTCCGAGCCGGAGTATGTAACTGTCTTCGGCGTGCCGTTTACCTATTTGCCCGTTGAAGACACTGGCAAGCCACCAAAGCCGCCAGTGCCAAAGACTAAGATTGAGCCGATAGCGGAGCGCGCGACATTAGAGATTCGCTGGCCTCATGTGCTCCGCGTTGATTACAAGCTCAATTACTTTTTGGAGCTTGACTGGAATAAACTAAAACCGCTTGAGCTTTCAACCGACGATGCGAGAACTGTGGTAGAGGTTGCGCCGGTTATTGATGGTAAGCCGGACCTGACCCGCCTGACCGAGCTTGATTTGATGAAGTTCGGAGAAGAAAAGCGTTTCCAAACCCTCAAGCTCCAAGCCGCCGTCCGGCTTCGGGAGCGGTTCAAGGAAAATTGGGAAGGCAATCCGGCAAGTCATGTTAGCCAACTTCTAAAAATAATTGATGAGTTCATCGCGTCCGAGAAACTCGTCGCTAAAGTGCCGAGGTTTGAGCACGCGGAATTACTCAAACGGATAGTTATTTCTCTTAATCTACAAAAGATTGTAGATCACCTCGGACAGTTTATAAAAAGTTCAAGCTCCGAAGACCCCGTCGCTATTTTTGACACTGTCCGGCCGGTAAGAAGCACCGCGACTGCGTTCGTATGGTATACGAGTAAGCCGACCCAGCCGGTCAAAAAAAGTCAGATAAGCCATGTCGTTGCCGACAGCAAGTGGGAAGGTAGTATGGCATTTGAGTTTGAACGCGACAGGATTCCGGGACTGGTATCGTGGGTTAAAAACGACCATCTTGGTTTTGAGATTTACTATCTTTGGAAAGGTTCGCTCCATACTTACTTCCCCGATTTTATAATTAAATTTGCGGATAATCGCTATCTGATTTTAGAGGTCAAGGGTCAGAAAAAAGATCAAGATGACGCCAAGTGGTCAGCCGCTCAAGAGTGGATTAAGGCCATCAATATAAACGGCAACTTCGGCAAGTGGGAGTTTAAGACGCTTGAAAAGCCGTCAGATGTTTTTGAGGTAGTTAAATAAAATTATGAACTATGATTATTCTAAAGAAAATTAGAATTAAAGACTTCCGCTCATTTGTAGATGAGGAAGTTGTATTTGACGATATTACAACAATCGTTGGGGCAAATGAGGGAGGTAAAACCAATGTATTAGATGCAATTGAACACCTTACCAATGAGGAAGGTTTTAAACGCAATGATTTAAGGAAGGGCTCAAAAAACTATCCCTACGGGCAGATTGAAGTTGAATACTCAATTATCCTGAATGAAAAAAATATTCCGGATATTATTGAAGAATTGCCAATCTTGGAAAATAAGGAATTTATCGTTATAAAAAAAGGGAAGCCTGACCAGAAGCCAGAGTTTACATACAAGTTGGTTACAGCAAAAGGCGTAGAAAAGATTGTTTCTATTAAAAAGTCTTCTGCTTTCAGAAAAAAGTTTGATAAGGAGCAGATAAAACTATTTGAGGAAGCGTTGAAAAGAAAGTGGTTTGTTAAAAAAACATCGCTTAATCTTACACATTCTCCCTTCCCTCAATTAAAAAAAGAAAAGGCGATAGATATTATAAGCGACGAGCAAAGGATTAACTCTTTTCTTTCGCCGAAAATCTTTGAGGAGCTTCGGAAAAAAGTTGATATTTACTTTTGGAAATACGACAAAGATGCTTTCCTAAAAAACATAACTCCTATCAACGAATTTGTTGAAACTCCCAACAAATTTCCTGCTATGAAGAATCTCTTTATAGTGGCGGGGTGGAAACAATCAGATTTTAAACGAAACTTGGTTGATATTGATGCTAACGATGCCACAGTTTTAATGAAAAATGTTGAAAAAGAAATACAAAAGTTAATTAGAAAAACTTGGCGACAACATAAAGATTTAGCAATCTCTTTACAACATAGAGGTGATAGCTTGTTATTGCAACTCCAAGAATTAACTGCACCAACTCCACCCGAAATAAGAAGCGATGGACTGAAATGGTTTTTAAGCTTTCTTATAAATTTCCGTGCGAAAAGCGAGTTATTGAGTGACTTTATTGTGTTAATAGACGAACCCGCACTTCACCTACACCCACGAGGACAAAAAGATGTCCTTTCGGAAATAAAAGAATTGGCTGGAAAAAACCAAATCATTTATACCACGCATCAAACTTTTATGATTGATAGAAACCATACCGAGCGGGTAAGAATTCTTACGAGAGAATCTATTAAAAGCGGCGGGCAAGATTATTACTTTGCATCAAAAGTATCAAATGAGATAAAGACAAAAGACATTATGACAGACCCGTTATTAAGAGAATCATTAGGATTCAATGTATCTGACATATCGCCAATCAACGAAAAAAACATTTTGGTTGAAGGGTCATTTGATAGGAATTTAATATACCTGTTTAATAAATACTTCCCGACCATTGATTTAGAAAAGTATTCAGTTATTGCTTGTGATGGGGCTTCTGACATTAAAAGATTTGCTAACTTTTGTCTTTCTAATGATTTGAGTATTTTCTGTCTTTACGATAGCGATGAAAGCGGAATATCTTGCTACGGCAATAACTCGGAAAATGCAATTCCAGATAAACTAAAAACCCACCTTAAAATTTTAAATAAGGATTTTAAGTCGTTTGAAACCCCAGAAGACCTGTTCCCATTAGAGTTATTTCAAAAGGGTATTGATGAGGTAAAAGAATTAAAAGATTTTAAACCGACAGATTTAAACCCCAAAATGAAGCAGCTTCAGAAGTATTTTGATGAAAAGTTAATAAAAAAGAGGGAGGACAAAAACGAGATTAAACATAAATTAGAGGATGCTCTTTTGATTGTATTGAAAACCGAACTAGAACACAAGAGAATTTCCTCTGGTAGTAATTTAGTAAAATTAGTTACCTTTCTGGGGAACGCATTAGAGGAAAATAAAATCTAGCAATTTAATAACGACTTTCCGGTAAGGGAGTTTTGCCGATCTTCCAAGACGGCAAAAGTTTTTAACACGCGCACGGGAAGGGTGGG
>CAYHUJ010000009.1:0-8799 GCA_964360035.1 uncultured Candidatus Saccharibacteria bacterium
TCGTCATTTTTTCCACCGCTTATCTGCCGCTTATCGGCGGAGCGGAATTGGCCGTCAAGGAAATAACCGATCGGCTGAAAGATTTTGAATTTGATCTCGTTTGCGCGCGAATTGCCAAGAATCTGCCGAAAAACGAATGTTTGGGCAACGTCAATGTCTGCCGCGTCGGTTTCGGGTGCGTTCTGGATAAATATCTTTTGCCGTTTCGCGGCTGTTTAAAGGCGCGCCGTTTGGCGAAGAAGGGAGGTGGCTACGCGGCGATTTGGGCGATTATGGCCTCTTACGGCGGATTGGCCGCGCTATTTTATAAATTGCTCAATCCTTCCGTTCCGTTGCTTTTGACTCTTCAGGAGGGGGATTCGGAAGCCCATATTTTGAAACGTGTCGGAATTTTCTACTTTCTTTGGAAAAAAATCTTTACCAAGGCGGATTACGTTCAGGCCATCAGCGGCTATCTGGCGGATTTCGGTTGCCGCCACGGCGCGCGCTGTCCCGTTGAAGTCGTTCCCAACGGCGTGGATTTGGAAAAATTCAAAATCCGACCCGCCGGCCGGCGGGAAAATCCAAGGGTCGTTATCACCACTTCGCGGCTGGTGCCCAAAAACGGCGTTGACGTTCTTATTAAGGCGGCCGGTTTGCTGAAAAACGAAATTCCCGATTTGAAATTTTTAATCGCGGGAAGCGGCTGGCAGGAGGAAGAACTGAAAAAAACGGCAAAAGAATCCGGGGTTGAAAATGGCGTTGAATTTTTGGGCGGTGTCGCGCCGGAAAAAATCCCCGGACTTTTGGCGGAAGCGGATATTTTCGTCCGGGCGTCGCGCTCGGAGGGCCTCGGCAATTCTTTTCTGGAGGCGATGGCCGCCGGTCTGCCGGTCATCGGCACGCCCGTCGGCGGCATTCCCGATTTTCTCAAGGACGGCGAAACCGGCCTTTTTGCCAAAGTCGGCGACGCGGAAGATCTGGCGCGAAAAATTAATTTATTATTGACTAATGAACGGCTGCGGAATCAAATAGCCGCCACCGGCCAAAAATTAGTTTGGGAAAATTATTCTTGGGATAAAATAGCGCGGAAGATGGGCGATATTTTTCGCTCATTGACGATAATGAGAGGTTTGTAATAAAATACCAAACGGCAATTTCACAAAAAAACCAAAAGGAGGAATGAGACATGGCTAATATGCTGTTGACCGGGGGTGCTGGTTTTATCGGCCGGACTTTGGTTCGGCAACTGACCGACGCCGGTCACAAAGTTTCCGTACTGGATAATTATAGGTTTTCCAATCAGGAGCAGATTATCGCGAATCCCGATGTCGTTTGGCATACCGGCGACACCCGCGATTATCAGCTGGTTAAAAGCTTGGTCGTCGGCAAGGATGCGGTAATCCATCTTGCCGCTCCCTCTTCGTTCTTGATGCACGAAGAGGACGACCTTGAGGCCTGTAATTTTACCATGATGGGATTCAAAACCGTCATGGAGGCGATGCGCGCTTGCGGCGTGCGTCGGATAGCCTGGGCCAGCACCAGTGCCGTCTATGAGGGGAACTCCGTTCCTTATTACGAGGAGATGACCCTGGAACCGCCCGACAGCAAGGCCGGTTGCAAGCATTGGTGCGAAATGGAAGCTCGGCGATACGCCGACCGCTACGGATTTGTCTCCGTTGCTTTGCGGCCATTCTCCGTTTACGGCGTGGGCGAACATACCAAGGGCGGCTACGCCAACGTTACCTCGCTTCTGACCTGGGCCATGATGGCCGGCGAGAGGCCGGTTATCTGGGGTGACGGTAATCAGACCCGCGATTTTATTTTCGTGGAAGACGCGGCGCGGGGCTTTGTCAATGCCATGGGCATCGCGTTGGAAAGCGAAACTCCAATGGCGGAAACGGTGAACCTGGGTTTCGGCGTTGAGCATTCTTTTCTGGACGTCATGAATATCGCGGCCGAAGAGTTGGACATTAAGCCCGACCCCGTCTTTGTTGATGTACCTATAAAGATTTACGCCCATCGCCTGTGGGCGACCACGGATAAGATGCGCTCGTTTCTGGCGTTAACACCGAGGGTTACCCTCCGCCAGGGCATTCGTCAGATTATTGAGTGTACGCGCGAACTGTGGAATCGCGATCCACGTTGGCGCAAGGAACTTGGCGCGGCGCAGCTTTATTACAAGAAACTGCCCGGAGCCAATTAATTGTTTGTCTGCCCGACTTTACCGTCGGGCTTTTTTTTGTTTTTATATATCTATGCGAATTTGCATGTTCACCGTTATTTTTCCGCCGGCTATCGGGGGGCCGGCCACGCAATGTTTTAATTTATGCCGAGCTTTGCTGGCCAAAGGAATAGAACCGGTGGTGGTTACTTACGGCAAGGAATTTTCCAAAACGGAATCGCTCGGTTATCCCGTTTATACCTTTAAGCGTTTTTACGGCTTGGGATTTTTAGATCGCCTTATCCGCTGGCTCATTTTCCCCTTTTATATTTTTAAGATATTGCGCAAAGAGAAGATTCAGATTCTGCATTGCCATAGCGTCAATATGCTTTCTTTTGCCGCCGCGGCCGTAGCTAAAGCGATGGGTATTCCCCGGGTTCTTAAATTTGCCGGCGATTGGGTTTGGGAAACGCTCTCCGCTAAAAAATTAAGGGAGGAAAACTTTGAAAAAATTTACCGGATGTCTCCGTACAGCCGCTTGCTTACCTTAATTGAAAAAGCCGGCTTGCGGCTGTTTGACGTTATCTGGACGCCCTCGGAATTTCGCCGTCAAAACGTTAAATATCTTCTTGGAGATGACAAAAAAACGATTATTATTCCCAACGCGCTTTTATTTTCAGACAGCGGCGCTGCCGGCAAAAAGGCGGGGCAACGCATATTTATAGTTTCGGCTAATCGGTTTATACCGCATAAGCGCGTTCCTTGGCTGGTAGAGGCTTACGCGGCGGTAGCCGATTCCAGAACAAAGCTGATTTTAATCGGCGGCGGCGATTCCGAACAGGTCGCCCTCGTGAAAGAAACCGTTGATCGGCTGGGGTTGGCCGGCTCGGTGGAATTGACGGGGATTTTGTCGTCGGAAAAAGTTTATAAAATTTTCCGCGAGGCCTCTTTTTACGTCTCCGCTTCTTTGGAAGAGGGCCTGCCTAATGTTTTTATAGAGGCCATGCATTACGGTTTGCCAATCGTGGCCAGTGATGTCGGCGGATGCCGGGAAATGATTATTGAAGGGCAAACCGGTTTTTTGGTGGCGCCCGACGATCGGCGCGCCTTTGAAGAGCGCATGAAAATTTTGATAAACGACGCCGCTTTGCGCGAGCGTTTTGCCGGAAGCGCCTTTAACAGGTCTAAATTATTTGATTTGGAAAAAACAATCGGAGATTTCATTAAAATGTACCGGGATTTAATAAAATGAAAGTTTTAATGTTTGCGACCGATCGGAATATTTTTAAAGAGGGCTCCGAAGTCCGGCGGCGCATGATTGACTACGGCAAGCTGGTTGAAGAAATTCACGCCGTCGTTTTCAGCCGCCGAAGCGATAATTTGGCGCCGCTGGCTGTTGCCGAAAATGTCCGCGCCTATCCGACGAATTCCTTAAGCCGCTGGTGCTATCTCTTTGACGCTTATCGGGCGGCGAAAAAAATCATTGCCGAGGCGCCCGGCCGGCGGCTGATAAGCTGTCAGGACCCTTTTGAAACGGGCTTAGCGGGTTATTGGCTGAAGCGCAAGTTTGGGCTACCGCTTCAGCTTCAGATTCACACCGATTTTTTAAGTCCTCATTTCGCCCGGGAGTCAACGCTCAATAAAATTCGGGTTTTAATCGCGAAATTTCTTCTGCCGAAGGCGGATTGCGTCCGCGTCGTGAGTGAGCGGATCAAAAACTCGCTGGTGGCCGCCGGTTTTTCGGATCGCAATGTTTTTATTCTGCCGATTTTTACCGACGAAGAAAGGATAAACGCGCCGCCGAAATTCAATCTGCGCCGAAAATATCCGCGGTTCCGCCGCATTATTCTCGCGGTTTCGCGGCTCTCCAAAGAAAAAAACGTCGGTTTGGCTATTGCCGTTATGGAGGAAGTGGCCAAGCGGCGCGCCGGAGTCGGCTTTATCGTCGTCGGTGACGGCCCGGAGCTCGGCTTTCTTAAGTCGCGGGTTGAAGAACGCGAACTTGGGGAAAGTGTTGTTTTTGAGGGCCGGCAGGAAGACCTCTCTTCTTATTATCACGGCGCCGATGTTTTTCTGCATACCGCCAATTACGAAGGGTACGGCCTGGTTCTGGCGGAAGCGGCTTTGGCGGGGCGTCCGATAGTGACTACCGACGTCGGCATCGCTTCCGAGCTTCGGCGAAAAGGCGCCGATGTTTTTATTTGTCCGGCGGGAGACGTCCAATGTTTGACCGGCGGCGTTTTGAAGGCCTTGGAGGCGGAGCCGGACGTTTCTTTGTCGCGGGTAACAATGGCGGACAAAAAAGATTGCCTCGCGAAGATGAAGGAGTCCTGGCAGAAATGCCTTTCGCGCGGATAAACCGGCTTGGCGGCGCGGATTGCCGGATGTCGTGAAAAAAATTGAAAAAAGCGGGACAAAAAGTTACTCTTAGAAGATTATCTGAAAAGTTATCAAAATGCCGACCGAATATTTAAGAAAAGCGCGAAAAATTCGCGAAAAAGAAGGAATTTGCGGAGTTTTTAAGCGAATTATTTACAAGCTCATTTTTTATTACCGGATAAGAACCGGCTTGAGAACTTTAAAATATTATTTAGCATACCATTTTCTCAATTTATTTAAATCGGAGAGGCCTATGTTTATTTTAAACGGGAAAAAATATATCGCTTTTCGTCATTGGTATAACGCAACTTGGCGCAATGAGAGAGCCGTGGAGATTCCGGTAATTTTGGATAAAATAAAAGAAAATAGAGACAAAAAAATTTTGGAAATCGGCGACGTTATTCGGCACTACGCGGATTTCCCTCGCGATATTTTAGATAAGTACGAAAAAGGCGGGGAGATTATCAACGAAGACGTGGTAGATTTTAAACCGGCGCAAAAATACGATTTGATTGTCAGTGTTTCTACTTTGGAACATGTTGGCTGGGACGAGGAAGTGAAGGATCCGCTTAAGATTATCCGAGCCCTTGAAAATCTGAAAAATAACTGCCTGACTCAGGATGGCGAAATTGTAGCGACGATTCCCCTTGGTTACAATCCGCCGATGGACGAGCTATTAATGACGGGCAAAATTCCTTTCGTTGAAAAATATTTTCTTAAGCGGGTGTTTGAAGATTCTTGGCGGCAAATCACGGAAAAAGAAGCCGCGGGCGCCAAATACGGCACTCCGTTTCCCGCCGCCAACGTCGTTGTCTTCGGCGTAATTAATTAAAAGAACCGGTCGCGGCCGGCTGCTATCTTTACGCGATTAAATAAATAATGAAAAAATACCTGAAATACGCCGTTTCCGTTGCCGTCGCGGCGGCGATTTTTTATTTTTTGTCCCGCCGGATTTCTTTCGCTCAAGCGATGTCCGTTTTCCGCGGCGTTGACTGGCCGCTTGTCGCCGCCGCTTTTGCGGCGTATCTGGCGATAAATTTTTTTCGGGCGCGGCGATTTTATGCCGTTTTGGGCGGCAAAGTGCCGCTCGGGCGGCTTTACAACATCACTTCCGTCCACGCCTTCGTCAATAACATTCTGCCGGCGCGCACCGGCGAGCTTTCCTATGTTTATTTGATTAAAAAAAACGGCGGCGTAAGCGGCGGGGAAAACGTTTCTTCGCTGATCATTTCGCGCGTTTTTGACATGCTGGCCGCTTCCTCTCTGGTTTTGCTTTCCGTTTTTTTCGTTTTTCGTTCGCTGGCTAACGCGCGGGAAACGGCGCTTTTGGCGCTGCTGGGTTTTTTAATTGTCGTTTTTCTTTTTCTGGCGCTTGTTTTTTGGGAGAAGCGGTTTTTTGGCGTCGCGGAAGCTGTTTTGCGGCGGCTCAAACTTGACCGCTTCGCTTCCGTCGGCCGCTTTCTGGCCGTTTTCGGCGAAGTGACGGCGAAACTGGCCGATACCCGCCGCTACGAGAATTTCATCAAGCTTTCTTATTTGTCGGTGTTTCTCTGGATTCTGATGTTTGCGATGTTCTGGCTGACGTTTTTAGCGCTCGGTTTGGAAATTTCTTTCTGGCAGTCGGTTTTCGTCATTGCCCTTCCGGCCGCCGTCGGATTGCTGCCCATTCAGCCGCTGGGCGGTTTCGGCGCGTACGAGGCCTCGGCGATGCTCGGCCTGATGCTTCTGGGCTTTGACAAGGAAACGGCTTTCGGCGCCAGCCTCGCTTCGCACGTCATCACCTTGCTGTTCTCCGTAATTATGGGGATAATCAGCTATGTTTTTATTCTCGCCGCCGGCCGGGAGCGGAAACAAAAACCGGAATTATGAAGTTATCCATTATTATTCCCGCTTACAACGAAGAAAAAACTATCGCGGAAATCATCCGGCGCGTTCAGGCCGTTGACTTGGGAGCGACCGAAAAAGAGATTATTGTCGTTGACAATAATTCCGCCGACAGAACCGGAGAAATCGCGAAATCGCTGGCGGGCGTGAAGGTTCTGCGCGAGGAGCGGCCGGGAAAAGGAGCGGCCGTCAAAAGGGGATTTAAAGAAGCGACCGGCGATATTCTGCTCATCCAGGACGCCGATCTGGAATACGATCCGAACGATTTTCCGGCGGTTATCAGGCCGATTTTGGAAGGAAAAACGGAGGCGGTTCTGGGCGTCCGGATCGCCCCCGAACGGGACGCGAGGAGGCGCAAGTCGCTTTACTGGCTCAGCTGGCTGGGCAACCGGGCGATCACCTTGACGACTAACCGGCTTTATTGGAACGACGCCGGCGAATACGAGGGCTGTTACAAGGCGTTCACCAAAAAGCTGATTGATTCAATTGACGTTAAAACCGACGATTTTGATTACGATAACGAATTGGTGTGCAAGATATTGAAAAGAGGGTACCGGACGATTGACGTTCCCATCCGCTATCATCCGAGAAGTTACGAAGAGGGAAAAAAAATCGGCTGGCGCCACGGATTTAAAATCATCGGGACGATAATAAAGCATCGTTTTATTGACTGAGGCGCGTTTTCGGTTTATATTTTTTTAATCGTTCTTTGGCAATGCGATGGAGGTCGGCCGATGAAGGTCTGCTTGGTTTTTCCCCGCTCCACTTTTCTGGAAGACCCGATGGTTTTCCCGCCGCTGGGCTTGTGGTATCTGTGGCCCGCGCTGGAAAAGGCGGGGCATGAAGTGGATTTCATTGACATGTCCCAGCGTGATCTGAAAGCCGAAAATCTGCCGGAGGGCTTTGATGTTTATCTGGTTTCCGGCACTTCGCCGCAGGGAAGGGAGATTCGCAAGATCGGGCGCGAGCTCGCGAAGCGCGGAGCGGCCGCCGTTCTCGGCGGCCCTCACGCCACCAATTATCCCCGCAACAGCCGGCGGTATTATCCGGTCGTCGTCCGGCGTGAAGGCGAAGAGGCCGTTTTGAAGGCCGTTGATATTGCGGTAAGCAGGCGCCCTTCGCTTATGACGTCCGCTGATTTGGAAATGATTTCCCGCAATGATCCGGCCGTCTGGGAAAAACTCAATGCCGGAATCGTGGAATTTCCGCTGATCGCCGATTTGGGAAGGCTGGCTCTTCCCGACCGGTCGCGCGCTTCCGATTACCGTTATTTTTTGGAGGACGAGAACGGCAACAAGCGTCGCGGAACGACGATGTTCACCTCGCGCGGCTGTCCGATGCGCTGCGATTTCTGCGATTCTCCGAATCTCTGGTCGCGGCGGGTGCGCTACATTCCGGTTGAAAAAATCGCCGAGGAATACGCCCAGATAAAAAATCTCGGTTTTGACGCCATCCAGTATTACGACGACGTTCTGCCGATCAATCCGGCGCGGATGAAGGAAATGTGTCTGCTGATGAAGGAAACGGGTTTCATTTGGCGGTGTTTCGGCCGCGTGGACATCCTTTCCCATCACGGCGGACGCGATTACCTTCAATTCATGCACGATCACGGCCTGCGGGAAATGTTGATCGGCGTGGAATCCGGCTCGCAGAAAATCCTTGACGGCATCCGCAAGGGAACGACCGTAGAACAGAACGCCGCCGTTTTCCGCTGGTGCGACGAAATCGGGATCCGCTGCAAGCTTTCCTTTATCGTCGGTTTGCCGGGAGAAACGGAAGAAACACTTGAAGAAACGAAGAAGTTTCTGCGCGATGAGCTTCTGGCTCGGCCGGTTTCGGTTAAGCATAAAGTTGACCTTTGCGCCTATATCCCGATGGCCGGCACGCCGATTTACAAGGCGGTGATGCGCCGAAAGGGATGCGTGGCCGAAACGGAAGAGAGCTTTGACGATTACGGCTATCGCCGCGGCGAGGAAAATTTTGACTTTGACATTTCCTGGAGCGTTGACGCCGCGCTGATGGACAGCTACTTCTACGACCAAAGCGCGCTGGACGGCGTTTTGGACGAAGGACTTGCCGTGGACGAAGTTTTCTACAAAGGCAAGAAGGGTTCGGTCAGGCAGATCGTGGAAACAAGCGCCCTGGGCCGCGAAGAATTGACCGCCGCCCGCCAAGAAATGGAAGAAATGGTCCGCTCGGCCGGTTTCGGCTACTGACCTCGGAAGTTTTATCCCCGCTTTAATGTGTTTAAGGCGGGTTTTTTTATCTTCAATCTAAGGATGTCCGACATCCTTAGATTGAACGGACTGGGGTTCGGTGTTATTCTGAATTTCATGAAAGAATCGCTTTGCGAGCCGTTTTTCCGATTTTTGAGGGCGGGAAAAGTCCGCCGG
>CAYHUJ010000009.1:8899-19031 GCA_964360035.1 uncultured Candidatus Saccharibacteria bacterium
GTTGTTGATAAAAACGAAGTGGCCGACCACAAAACGTACTTCTGGAAAAGCGAACTGCTTTCCCTTTTGAGCGCGGCCGGATTTCCAAAGGCGGATCATCGCTATTTCCAGTTCGGTTTCAATAATTTCGTTTATGCCGTTAAATAATTTTACTTTTCTCAAAAACAAAACGGCTCTCGCATTGACCGCGATTTTACTGGCCGCTTTCGCTTTGAGGGTCGTCGGCATTAGTTACGGCCTGCCGCAGGAATTTATCGGCGACGAATTCGTGCAGGTGGCGGTGGCGTTGAAAATGCTGGACGAGAAATCGCTTCTGCCCTACTTTCCCGACGTTTTTTACCACCAGCCCCTTTCCGCTTACGTTTCTACGGCGGGCATCGGCGCTTATCTGGCGTGGCAATTGGCCTCCGGACGCTTTGAGGGCATCGCCGAAATGCGCGATTTTTACGCCGTCCATTCTACCGACCTTTTGCTGATCGTCCGTTTTCTTTCCGTCCTGCTGGGAACGGCGGCGGTGGGATTGATTTATCTGGCCGGCCGCGATTTGTTCGGCCGGCGCGTCGGTCTTCTGGCCGCCGCTTTCGCCGCTTTTGATTTTCTGCTCGTTTATATCAATCATTCGGGACGAGTTTGGGGATACATGGTATTTTTTGTCGCTCTCGCTTTGTGGACGGGTGTCCGCCTGTTGAACGCCGACAGATGGCGCGATTACTTTTTTTCCGCCGGCGCGTCTTTTCTGGCGGCGGCCAATCTTTTGCCGGGAATAATCACCTTCGTCCCGCAATTTGTCGCCCGCTTTTCTTTCAAAAACCGCCGGATGTGGCTGGCCGTCGCCGCCTTGGCGGCGGGGCTGGTCTTGATTTTTCTCGCCAATCCGCGGGGCATCGGAACGCTTCTGGCGAGGTTCGGCGTTGACGTTCCTTTTCTGACGAAGATGGTGTTTCCCTCCGCCGCCGTCGGCTCGCATCCGGTTTTGGAATCAACCCTCGCGAGGTTTTACGACCCGTTTTTAACGCTCTTCCATTACTCGCCGCTGATTCTGATTTTCGCCGCTGCCGGTCTGGCTTTGCTGTTTCGGGAAGACAGGAAAAAATTTTGGTTTTTCGGCTCTTTCCTCGCCGCTTATTATTTGTTCGTCGGCCCGTTTTATTCCTACGGCTGGGTGGCGCGCGCCCTCGTCCCGTTTGTTCCTTATCTGGCTTTATTGTCCGCTTACGCCGTTGAAAAAACAGCGGAAAAGTTTTTTGCCGGAAAAAAAGCGGCTTGGGTTATTTTGGCGGCGTTGGTTATTTTGCCGTCCGCCGCCTTGTCGCTCCGGTTTGACGTTTTGATAACCCGTCCCGATACGAGGACGCAGGCGATTGACTGGATTTATGCCAATCTGCCGGAGGATTCCAAAATCGCGGTTTTTTCTTTTACCAACGAAGTCGTCAACCAGAACCGCGAAGTTATGGAATTGGTCAAAGAAGTCGCGCCGAAGGAATTAAATACCCGTCATAAAACTTTGCTGGCGTCCGGCGACGCCGCTTTCCCGTCGCCCCGTTATTTCGCGTGGGACGTCCGCGATATTCCGCCGGGCGTCCTGCCGGCCGGATTTTTCGGAAAGCAGGGATTTCGCTATTATTTGAGGACGAGCTGGGGAGGGAATTCCCAAAAATATCTTGACGAGCTTGAAGGGCAAATCGCCGAAAAGAAACTACTGGCAAGATTTTCTCCTTTCGGGACGGACGACCGCGAGCCGTATCCGAGCGTTCATAATATGCCCCGCCCTTGGGGGCCGCTCCTGAAAGCCGAACGCCTCGGTCCGCTGACGGAAATTTATGAAGTAAAATTTAAATGAAGAAAACCGGAAAACGAATAAGGGCGGTTGTCGTCGTCGGCGCGCGTCCCAATTTTATGAAAGCGGCGCCGCTTTTGCGCGCGATGAAAAAATATCGGGAAATTGAGCCGATTCTCGTCCATACCGGCCAGCATTACGATTTTTTGATGTCGGAGGCGTTTTTCCGCGACTTAAAAATGCCCAAGCCGGACGTTTATCTTGGCGTCGGTTCAATGGAGCGGAACAGGCAGATAAAGGCGATTTCCGCCGCCCTGCGGGAGTATTTTCAGAAAAATCGTCCGGATATCGTCATCGTGGTCGGCGACGTCAACTCTACTCTGGCGGCGGCGCGGGCGGCCAAGGCTTTGGGCGTTAAAGTGGCTCACGTTGAGGCGGGCTTGCGCAGCGGAGACCTCGCGATGCCGGAAGAAATCAACCGCATTGAAACCGACAAGATTTCCGATTTTTTGTTTATCACCGAGAAATCGGCCGATGCCAATCTGCGAAAAGAAAAAGTCGCGGGCAAAGTTTATTTTACCGGCAACACGATGATTGATTCCCTGAAAGCCGTTTTGCCGAAAATCCGGAAAGCGTCCCTGCCGAAAGCCGTCTTGCTTCCGGCGAAAAAATACGCCGTTTTGACTCTCCATCGCCCCTCCAATGTTGACGATAAAAAGCGGTTTTTAAAAATTCTGGATTCTCTTTACGTGGCGCAAAAGGGAATCGGCGGCGCCAAAGCGGTTGTCTCGGGCAAAACGGGGGAGTTTAAAATTCTGTTCCCGATCCATCCGAGGACAAAAAAGCGCGTAGAAGAGTTCAATCTTCCGGCCCGTTTCGGAAGAGATTTTTTTGACAGTTTTGTTTTTTGCGAGCCACTGCGCTACGCGCCTTTTATCCGGCTGGTGAAAAACGCCAAGCTCGTCATCACGGACTCGGGGGGAATCCAGGAAGAAACGACCTATCTCGGCGTTCCCTGCCTGACTTTGCGCGACTCCACCGAAAGGCCGGTAACCGTCGCGGAGGGGACTAACATTCTGGTAAAACCGGGCGGCGCCGATTTTTCCGGCCGTCTTCAAAAAGAGCTGAAGAAAATTTTTGCCGGCAAAAGCAAAAAGGGGCGTGTTCCGGAAAAATGGGACGGCCGGGCCGCCGAAAGAACCGTTCGCGTTTTGAAGACGGAATTGGCTTAGTCGCGCCGCGTCGGCGCAAACTTAGAGCCCCCGATAAACGTTTTTGCGATGCTTTACGGTGAGAATGGTAAGAAGCGTGATATTGCCGCGCGGTCCCATATCAAAAAGGATGCGATAATCGCCGACGCGAAAGCGGTATTCCGCGATTTCGGTATTGGAAAGCGGCTTCGCGTGGCGCAGAGGATTTGAAGATGAGATAAAAAAGCGCAATTTTTTCGTAATGCGCCGCGCGTCTTCCGCGGGCAAAGCCAAAATGTCTTTTCTCGCACGGGCGGTGACGGCAATGGCGTAGCGCATGGACGTTAGGCTATTCCCAGCTCTTTCTCCAGAGATTCAAGTGAATGGACGCGTCCCGCTTTGCCGTCCGCGCGCGCTTCTCTGGTAATTGCCAAGAGGCGCTCAAGCGAAGCGTCTTTTTTGGAAAGAGGACGCACTTCAAACACCGGCTTGTTTTTGTTCAGGACGATATAACGGAGATTTTTTGTTTGCGCCGACTTATAGAGCGCGGAGATATTTTGGCGAAACTCGCGCACCCCGATTAATTTTGTAGTCATGGCAGTATGGTTATTTATGTATAACTTAAGTGTACACATCATTCTTTTAAAGTCAATAGCTGTTTAACACCAAGGACGTCGGACGTCCTTAGATTGGGGACTGGAAATATTTTACGGTAAGTTCTAAAATAAATCCCATGAACCGGCCTAAAATATCCGTCGTCATTCCGATTTACAACGAAGAAGCGGCCATTGCCGCCAACGTCGGCGAAGTCGTCAAAACATTGGCCGGCCTTGGCAAAGAATGGGAGCTGATTTTAGTCAACGACGGCAGCCGCGACGGCACTCTTTCCATCGTCAACGCGCTGGCGAAAGAAAATCCGAAAATCAAAATAGTTTCCTACGCGAAGAACCGCGGTCGCGGCTACGCCCTAAGAGCCGGATTTAAAGCGGCCGGCGGCGACTATATCATCGCCACCGAATCCGACCTCAACTGGGGCAGTGAAATCATCGGCCGCTTCGTTTTAGAGTTGGACAAGGACGAGGCCGACATCGTCATCGCTTCGCCGCATATGAAAGGCGGAGGAATGGAAAATGTTCCTTTTTTGCGCTGGGCCTTGAGTTATTTCGGCAACAAGATTTTCTCTTTCGCTTTTCCGGGGAAGTTCACGATGGTGACCGGAATGACCCGCGCTTACCGGCGGGAAACGCTGGAGGCGCTGGATTTGGAATCGGACGGCAAGGAACTGCACGTGGAAATTTTATACAAAGCGCTTGATCTGGGTTTCCGCGTTTCGGAAATTCCCGCGGTTCTTCGCTGGAAGAAGCCGGCGCCGGGCGTCGTTATCCGGAAATCACACTTTAAATTCAAATCAATCTTCAAGCATCTGCTTTTAAGCTGCAGCGTCCAGCCGTTCATTCTTTTCGGCGTCATCGGATTTTCTCTTATTTTTATCGGCCTCGTTCTCGGCGCCTATTCTCTTTATCTTTCATTGACCGTCGGCGTTGCCGGACGCCCGGTCCTTTACGCCATCGTTCTTTTCATCGTTGCCGGCTTGCAGATTATTGTTTTTGGCTTCTTGGCCTCGCAAAATCGCGACTTAAAGCGCCAGTTTGTAAGGACCCAAAGGATGATTAAGGATCTTGGACGGCAAAAAACGAATGAATCGTGAGAAAAATATTCAGCCACGTTTTTAAAATCGCCGTTACAATCGGCCTGCTCTGGTATTTAATCCAGAAAATTGACGTTGAAAAATCCGTTTCGTTTATTTTTTCCGCCAACCTGCCCTTTCTTTTGTCCGCCGTCGTCATTTCCGGGCTCGCTCTTTTTTTAAACGCGGCAAGATGGCGAAAATTTCTGTCAATGGCCGGCGTTTCTGTTTCTCTTAGCCGCGTTTTTATCTGCAATCTCATCGGTATTTTTTACGGTATTGTTCTGCCCGGCGGGAAATTGACCGGAGACGTCGCTTCGGTTTATCGCTTGGTTAAAAGCAATAACGCCGGCCGCTTTGACTCCGGATACGTCTCTTCCGTTATCGCCGACCGTTTTATGGGGGTCTTGGCGATTTTTTCCGTTTTGGCGCTTTGTTTTCTGGCGGGCTACGGCCCGTCCGGCGTTTTCGGAGAAAAGGGGGCAGTTTTGGGATGGCTTGCCGTTGTTGCCGTCGCGCTGTTTGTCGTGCTGATTTTTACTCCCGTCCTTGATTTTCTCCGGCGCTTTTTGGATTGGCCGGTGATTTTTTGGCGTTCGTTCGTTGATTCCCTTTTCTCTTCGTTGGGGGTCTTCCGAAAAGACAAAAGGGGCCTGCTGGAAGCATTTTTTCTGTCTTTTGTCGGCGTTTTTTTGGGGGCGCTGTCAGTTTATTTTTTGAGCTTGGCGGTTGGAATGGATAAGGACTTTTTGTCCGTCGTTTTTGCTTACGCGTTCGCCACCGCCTTAATCGTCATTCCGGTGACAATCGGCGGCGTCGGTTTGCGAGAGGGGGGATTGGTTTATGCTTTGGTTCGGTTGGGCGTCGACGCTTCGCAGGCCGCCGCCCTTTCTTTTTTGATGCTCGCGGTTTTTTCTTTGTACGCGCTTGTTGGAGGATTGGCGGAATTGATTTTTTTTATTAAAAACCGCGGAAGCGGAACGGCGCCAAACGCTTAAGATGAGTCCCCATTTTATTCAATATCAAAAACGGTGGCTGTGGTGCGTTGTTTTGGCCGCTTTTTCAATGTCTCTCGCCTACTCTTTTTATTTTCGCATTGCACCGATGGTTGATGCCCGCGCTTACGACAATATCGCTCTGGAAATCGTTCGGACCGGGCAATATCCGGCCGATGCCATCAACCGCCCCGGACCGGCTTATGAGTATTTTCTGGCGGCGATTTACGCCGTTTTCGGCCACTCTTATTCGGCCGTCTGGATTATCCAGGCCATTCTTCTGGCCGTTACGGCGCTTTTGGCGTTTTTTATAAGTCGCGCGGTTTTCGGCTCTTTATGGCATCCGCTAATTGGCTTGGCGGCGGCGGCGTTTGTTGGATTTTCGCCGGATTTAATCTCTGTTTCTTCCATGCTGATGACGGAAACCCTGCTTATTTTTCTCATCGCCGCCGCCGTTTTTTCCTTTTTCCGCCATCTTGATTCCGGTCAGTGGCGATGGCTTGTTTCGGCGGCGGTTTTCGTTTCCCTGGCGGCGCTGACGAGGGGAAACGTCATTTTGTTGGCGGCGCCGATTTTGCTGTTTTTCTTTTGGGAAAAGAAATGGCGGGAGGGGGCGGTTTTTGCCGCGGTTCTGATTTTCTGCCTTCTCCCGTGGACGGTTCATAATTACCGGGTTTACGGGGAAATAAAGCCGTTTAACGCCAGCGCCGGCATTCTTTACGTCGGCAATCATCCGGGCGCGACGGGCGAGTTGGTTATTGACTATCCGATGCCTCCGGGCGTCAATCCGGAAGCGATGAGTCAGCTGGATTTTGACAACGCCCTCGGCCGCGCCGGCGCCGCCTTCATCCGCGAAAATCCGCTGGAGTTCATCAAGCTTTCTTTTTGGCGGGCTTCCATTTATTTCAGTTTCGCGCGACCATTCGCTTTCTGGCCGCATCTTGAAGGGCTTTGGCGAATCGCGACCGTTTTGGCGTCGTCTCTTTACTCGGTTTTGATTTTCGGTCTGGGAATTGCCGGCGCTGTTCTGGCCTTGAGCCGGAGCGCCGCGCCGGAGGGCAGAAGCCGGCCGCTCGCGCTTCTGGGGATGCTTTCGACGGCGCCGTTGACGGTGCTGGCTTTAATCGTGGAAACGCGCTACCGGTTTCCCGCTTACCCATTTTTGGCCGTCTTCGCCGGTTTTGCCGTTTATTGTTTGTTCGCCCGGCGGGAATTTTTTGTCCGGGAGGTGAAAAAAATAACCGCCGTCGCCGGATTATTGGTCGCCAACGCCGCTTTTGACGTTATTCGCAATTTCCAGCGCATCCTTGAGCGGCTATCCTGATTTTCGGGCGACGACGAAATAGCCGTCGGAGAGATCAAGGTGGTTGAATAACGACCCGATGAGAATCAACGGATAAAAAGTGATTCGGTTGAACAGGAATCCGAGGGCGTTTGATTTGAAAAAACCCACGCCGCTGTGCCTCGTTCCGGTTTCTTTCGCGTTTTTGCCGGCCGCATTGTCAAATTTCGGCGGTTTTAAGCGAACCTGGACTTCCCGGATTTTTTTCAGGATATTGAGCCAGGGAAAACCGTAGGAATAAAAAATTATCGTTTCAAAGCCGTTTTTTTCAAGCAGCTTCAGCAACTCGGTTTTTTCATAACGGCGGAAGTGGCCGAAAATCTCGTCATCTTTTCCCCATTTTTTCATGTGGGCGGGAACGGAAAGGAAAAGATGGCCGCCCTCCTTCAGCCACGCGCGGATTTTCCGCAGGGCGGCCGAGTCGTCTTCAATGTGTTCCAGGACCTCAAAACACAGGGCGGCGTCCGCTTGGTGATTTTCTTTCCAATCAAGAAAATCAACAATGTTCAGCTTGACGCTCAGCGCCGGATTTTTTTTCTGAATTTTCCGGAATTCCGAAACGGCCGCCTCGGAGAATTCAAAACATTCCATCTCGTATCTCTTTTTTTCCGCCAGCCGGAAATCCAAATCGCCCCGTCCGCAGCCGATGTCTATTAGTTTTGCCGGCGGTGGAACGAGTTTTTTCAGCCATTTTTCCGCCAGATAATGCCTAAAAATCGGTCTGATGGAAATCATTTTTTGATAGTCGATAAAACAATGGCGGCCAGCTGCTCCTTTCTTTCGTTGAAATCGCAAAATTTCTGAAATGTTTTCAGTCCGTTTTCGGCAAGGCGGCGCCGCAATCCGGCGTCGTTTTTCAGCTTCAGTATTTTATCGGCGAGGTCAATGGAGTCGCCGGCTCGGCAAAGCAGGGCGTTTTCGCCGTCCTTGAGCATTTCTCCGGCCGCCGCCGTTTGGCAGGTGATAAGCGGCTTTCCGCAGGCAAGCGCTTCAAACGCTTTGTTGGGAATGACGCGGAATGTTTTTCCGACAGTTCCGAAAATTCCCAAAGCGACATCGCTTTCATTAATGAAAGCGGGCACTTTTTCAATGGGGACGAATTCTTCAATGAATTCAACGTTTTTCAATCCCAGCTTTTCGCTCAGTCCCCGCGCCGTTTCAAGGGTCATGCCCTTTCCGAGGAATCGGAATTTTATGCCCGGCCGGTTTTCAAGGATTTTCGCGGCTTTTACTATGTGTTCAACGCCCTGAAGGGGAATAAAACCGCCGTGAAATTCCATCACGAATTCGCCCTTTCGTTCCGTCTTTGCGGCCGGTCGGAATAAATCGGCGTCGGCGCAAATGTAGAACACTTTTATTTTTTCCGGCGGGAGGGAAAAAGTTTCGGAAAACCAGCGGGCGTGCGCCGCGGTGTCAACGATTACGACGTCGGCGAGGCGGCAGGCGGTTTTGTCCAGCCAGAAAATCAATTTTCCCGGCAAGGAATCCAGCCCGACCGTTTTTCGTTCAAGGCAAATTGAATCAAAGAGAGAAATGAAAACGTCAAAGATGACCGGTTTTTTTGTGATGGCCTTGGCGAGAAAGACGAGGGGATGTCCCATAAAGCCGAGGTAAATCGCGTCAACGCCGCTTTTTTTGGCGAATATCAATTTCAGGGCCGCGATCGGGAAGCGCCACAGATAACCGCCGGCGGAAGAAGTTATTTCCACGACGTCAAACGTTTCCCTCAGCATTTTCAGGGCGTTGGCGTTTCTTGGATAGGTTGATTTGCCTCCGGCGGCGAAAATTATTTTGCGTTTTTCCGTGGGAGCGGTTTTTGTCATATTCGCCATTATAGGTCAAAAAAACGCGAAAATCACTTTACGAAGCGCCGTTTCTCCGCTATTATTTCCGTATGTCAAAAAAGATTTTCATTTCCGGAATAGCCGGTTTTTTAGGGAGCCATCTAGCTGACAGGATGCTTGAGCGCGGATATCGGGTTGTCGGCTGCGACAACATGATCGGCGGTTATCTTGATAACGTTCCGAAAGAAGCGGAATTTCATCGGGTTGATTGCCAGGATTTTGACGCGATGAAACGGCTTCTTGGGGGCGTTGACGTTGTCTATCATTGCGCCGCCGCCCCCCATGAAGGCTTGAGCGTTTTTTCACCCGCTCTGGTGACGCGGCATACTTACGGGTCAACTGTTTCTTTGGGTTCCGCCGCCATCGCGAACGGGGTCAAGCGCTTCGTTTTTACTTCCAGCATGGCCCGTTACGGCAAGCAGGATAAACTGCCGTTTACCGAGGACATGACTCCAAAACCGCAGGACCCGTACGCCATCGCCAAATACGCCAGCGAGCTGACGATAGAATCAATTTGTTCCCTGAACGGCGTTGAATACGTTCACGCGGTGCCGCATAATATTATCGGGACCCGCCAGAAATACGACGATCCGTTCAGAAATGTCGCCGCCATAATGATTAACTTGATGCTTCAGGGCCGCCCGCCGGTCATCTACGGCGACGGCGAACAGAAAAGGTGTTTTTCGTTCATTCAAGACACGATTGATCCGCTGGAAAAATTGGCTTTTGAAAATGGCGTGGCCGGAGAGGTGATAAATATCGGTCCGGACGAAGAAACGGTAACCATCAACGAGTTGGCGAAAACGATCGCCGGACTGCTTGATTTCAAGCTTGAACCGATTTATTTTCCCGATCGGCCGCTGGAAGTTAAGCTCGCTTCTTGCTCGGCGGATAAAGCGCGGCGGCTTTTGGGATATCAGACCAAATATACGCTGGCGCAGGGGCTTCAGGAAATGATTGACTGGATAAAACAGCGCGGTCCTAAGCCGTTTGAATATCATATTCCTTTGGAAATCGTGAACGAAAAAACTCCGAAAACCTGGAAGGAGAAACTGTTCTAACGGTGACCAAGCTTTGCTATATTCTGCCGGAATACGACCCCCGAAGCCACACGCACTTCGCTTATCTGCCCGGTTTTATTCGTGAGATAAGCAAGGACTTCGCCGTTTTTCTCGTTATTGAAAAAGGAGAGCGCCCGCCGGACGATTGGGGCTGCCGCCGGATTTGGGTCGCGCGTTTTTCTTTCCCGCCGGTTAAATGGTGCGAGCTTCACTGCCGCCTGCTTTACGCCCGCCTT
>CAYHUJ010000009.1:19131-26501 GCA_964360035.1 uncultured Candidatus Saccharibacteria bacterium
AAGAAAGGGAGCGCATTATCTGCCGGAAATTCTTGATAAACTGCGCGATGAAAACGCCGTTTTGCTGATTGCCGGCGACGGGCCGGAGGGGGAGAGCGTGAAGGCGGAAATGGAAAATCGCGGCCTAAAAGATTTCGCGCGGTTTCTGGGGTGGGTGCCCAACAGCGAACTGGCGGGATATTATTCGCTCGCCGACGTTTTCATTATGCCGTCGGAGGAAGAGGGCTTTCCGCGGGTTTTGCTGGAGGCGATGGCCTTCGGCGTCCCCTTTGTCGCCTTTGACGCCGGCAGCGCGCGGGAAATTATTCCGCCGGCGCTCGGCGATTTCGTTGTTCCGGCGGGCGACGTCGCGGTTTTTGCCGGCCGCATTGCGGAAGTTTTAAAGAAAGACGCCGCCGAAATTCGCGCGGTGGAAAAAGAATGGGTCAAGAAATTTGATTTAAGCGTCGCCGCGGATCGGTTTAAAACGCTGTTTTTATGATTAAAATTTTATTTTTAACCAACGATTTGGGACTGGGCGGCGTCCAGCGGCTGGTCGTTGATTTCGCTAACGGTTTAAGCAAAGATGATTTTGAGGTTTGGGTGGGGACGCTATGGGTCAAGCCGGAGTCGTTTTTTTATAAGGATAAGCTAAGTCCCGACATTAATTATGTTAATTTCGCTTTTAGACGCTTTTTCGACTTAGGCGGCTGGTGGCGGTTGTACCATTTTATCCGCCAAAACAAATTTGACATTGTTTTTACTCAACTTTTTATGGCCGATACCGTAGGACGCATCACGGCTTGGTTGGCGCGAACGCCGGTTATTATCACCGAAATACAAAATCTTATCCCCGACTTGCCCAAAAAATATATTTTAGTGGATCGCGCCTTGGCTAAAATTACCGATATTTGTATTTCGCCGGTCGCGGCTACCACCGATTACGCGATTAAAACTATCGGTTTCCCGACTAAAAAAATCGTGAAGCTTGCTACTAATGCGGTGGAGGGCAAGCGATTTAGCATTTCGGTGGATCGTAAGAAGGTTCGTCAAGGTCTGGGCGTTCCCGAAAATGCGCCGGTAGTTATTAACGTTGGGCGTTTAGTGGGGCAAAAAGGGCAGGGAGTGCTTTTGGAAGCGGCGGTTAAAATTTTGAAAGAAAAACCCGACACACACTTTTTAATTGCCGGTTCTGGTCGCCTGGAGGAGGAATTAAAGCAAAAAGCGCGTGAGTTGAATTTGGGCGAACGGGTAAAGTTTTTGGGAGACCGCAAGGATATTCCCGAACTTTTGATGAGCTCGGATGTTTTTGCCTTTCCGTCGCTTTGGGAAGGACAAGGGTTGATATTGTTTGAGGTTTTCTTTTCCAAATTGCCGATTGCGGCTTCCAACGTCGGCGGCATCCCCGAGGTGGTGCGCCACGAAACTACCGGGCTTTTGGTTAAACCCGGCGATGCCGATGATTTAGCCAGGGGCATTTTGCGCTTACTTAATGATCCGGCTTTGGCCGCTAAGCTGGCCGATGATGCCTATAAAAAATTTAAAGACCGCACCATGGAAAATGTCGTAAAGCAGCTGGAAGATTTGTTTAAAAAATTAGTTCGGCGCTGAACTTGACGGAAACTTATTTTCAGCTTATTTTACAAATTAGCTCTATAACATAAGGAGAGAATATGGCTTTGAAACTAGTTTCTCAAAAGGATTGCGCGCTTAATCGGCTGGTTTATTTTTTGGATCGTTTCGGCGCCCACCCGTATTTGCTTGACTCGGTTTTTCACTGGCCGGGGGCCTCAAAGTATCTTGCAGGATTGATAGACGACTACAAGGGGCGCGTCATTTTGGCAGTTGGCGAAAATGGAGACATATCGGGCTTAATCGCTTTTCAGAACAGAAAGTGGGATAGTGATTTTTGGGGGTGGCCGGTAGGAACAATTGATTACTTTTATGTTGTTAATGGTGCGGTTGGCGAGGAGACGGCCGGAATTTTAGCGAAGGAAGTCGGCGACTGGGCGGAGGATCGGCGAATTAGATTTGTCTCCGGGAAGGTTTACCCGAACGCGAAAATTTCAAAAGCGTTGGAAGACAACGAGTTTTACAAAGTGATTGACGAGTTCCGATTAAGCAAGAAATTAACCGACTGGGATTTAATGAAAGAGCCGGACAAAAGAATTCGTTATTTTCAACCGAACGACTTGGATGATTTGCTAAGAATAGCCGAAAAAGCTCCATGGGCCGCCCGCTTCCACTCCGATAGTCATTTCAAAAAGGAAAGAGCGGATTCGTTTTATGTTTCTTGGTTGCGCAATGCCGTTGGCAGAAGCGACGCTAAAATTACCGTTTTTGAAAATGATGGGCGACCAGCGGGTTTCGTTGTCTGGAGCTGTAAAAGGATTCCGACCGGAGATTTAGTTGGAGACCAGGAATTGGTGGCTATTGACCCCGTGATTCGCGGAAGAGGACTGGGGAAGATTCTCTATCGGGGAGTTCTCAGTGAAATGCGGCGAGCGGACGTGGATTTGGTAGAAACGGTAATCGCAGCCGAAAACGCGCCGGCATTACACATCCAAAAAAAACTAGGGCTTGAACCAAACTATAAAATTTCAGTGTTCCATCGGTTTAACTAGATTTATCGGGGGCGGAAACGCCCCCCTTTTATATATATGATTATTTGACTACGCTTTTTGTTTGTAGTAAATTTTTCTTAATGAAAAAAACTACTCAAAAAACTACTCAACGGACAATTTTGATAACCGGAGCAGCCGGTTTTATCGGTAGTAATGTGCTGGAATATTTATTCAATAAATATACCGATACCCGTTTTATTGTCTTGGACGCCCTAACTTACGCGGGCAATTTCCGTAATTTCTCCCAAGCGCTTTTAAAAAGCCCGCGTTTTGAGTTTCATTATGGCGATGTGCGCAATCACCGGTTAGTAGAAGATTTAGTTTCACGGTCTAATATCGTTATCCATTTTGCCGCTGAAACTCACGTTACTCGCTCCATACACGACAATGCCAAATTTTTTGAAACCGATGTTTTGGGCACTCAAGCGATAACTAATGCCGTGTACCACTATCAAGACAAAGTGGAGCGCTTTTTGCATATTTCCACTTGCGAGGTTTACGGCGCTGGTTTGGTGCCAAAAATGGACGAGGATCACCCCTTGAATCCGCACAGCCCTTACGCCGCGGCCAAAGCGGGTGCCGATAGGTTGGTTTATTCCTATTATGTAACCTACGGCACGCCGGTTATTATTTTGCGGCCATTTAATATATTCGGTCCGCGTCAGCATTTAGAGAAGGTCATACCCCGTTTTATTACCAGCGCGATCTTAGGAGAGCCGCTTACGGTCCATGGCGACGGTAAATTTGAGCGGGATTTTATGTACGTGGAAGACATTGCTAGGGCGGTGGATAAGCTTATTCACGCCCCGCTGAAAAAAGTAGTCGGCCACGTCTTTAATGCCGGCTCGGGCAAGGCCGTATCAATTGTGAAAATCGCCAAAACGATTGCCGAAGAGATGAAATTGCCGAATTCCCAAATTATTTTTGTGGGCGACAGGCCGGGTCAAGTATCAACTTTTGCTTGTAATTACAAAAAAATGAACCGCTTAGTTAATTGGGAGCCGAAAAAAGATTTTATCAATGGTTTGCGCGAAACTATCCAGTGGTACAAAAACAATAAGGACGTTTGGAAAGATCAGCTTTGGCTGCGCAGTGTCCCGATCATCACTCGTGAAGGTAAGACGGAGTATCACTGATTTAACGGCGTGAAAGTAGAATTTTTTAAACACAACATCGGGAAGGAGGAGCTTGAGGGAATCAGGCGAGTTTTCAACTCTCCTTTTTTAACCACCGGAAAAGCGGTTGATCGATTTGAGGCCGATCTCGCCAATTATCTGGGGACGGATTTGGCGGTTGGCCTGACCAGTTGTACCGGCGCTTTGCATCTGGCGTTGATTGCCGCCGGCGTTAAGCGGGGAGACGAGGTAATCACCACCCCGATGTCTTTCGTCGCCACATCCAACGCGATTATGATGGCTGGAGCGAAGCCGGTTTTCGTGGATGTGGAAAAAGAAACCGGCAATATCAACGCTAATTTGATTGAAGACGCGATTACTAAAAAAACTAGAGCTATTTTGCCAGTGCATCTTTATGGGCAGATGGCGGATATGAAAAAAATTTTGGCGATAGCCAAAAAACATAAACTAGTGGTAATTGAAGACGCCGCTCACGCTTTGGAGGCAGGGCGAGACGGTATTCGTCCGGGCGCTGATTCTTTTGGCGCTTGCTTCAGTTTTTACGCCACCAAGAGCATTACTTCCGGAGAAGGGGGAGCGTTTGCCACCCGGCGCCCGGAAGCGGCGACATTGGTTAAGCAATTGCGTTCGCACGGCATTACCAGCGAGGTTGCTCAACGCCACCGGACTGGGCTAAAAAGTTATGACGTTGATCGATTGGGTTGGAAGTACAATATGGATAATATTCAAGCAGCCATGTTGATTCCGCAACTCAAAAAAGCAGATGTTCGGCGCGATCGTCGGGCGAAAATTGCCGAATATTTCCGTAAAGCTTTTTTCAAGACGGGCGTGGATATGCCAAGGGTTTTGCCAAGATCGCGGCATGCTCACCATTTGTTTCCGATTTGGGTGCCGGCAGAAAACAGAGACGATGTTTTGAATTATCTTAATGAGCACGGAATTGGCGCCATGATTAATTATCCGCCAATCCATCTTTTTTCTTTGTATCGCAAAAAATTCGGATTAAAAGAGGGAGATTTTCCGGTGGCGGAAAATATCGGACGTCGAACCATTTCTTTGCCGCTCTATTCCAAATTAACCGACTTAGAGGTTAAATATGTTGTTCGACAAGTCAAAAACACAATCACGAAAGCTTAAGGTCGGTATTTTTGCAGACGATATGGACAGGCGGGGGATGGGAACGGCGCTTTTGCTGCGCCGCCTCGTTGCCGGCTGTCTGGATGAATTTCCCCGCGACATTGATTTGCGCCTTATCCATCGCGAAGGATTTTGCCGCCATCCGTTGTGCGAGCGGGCGGAGCGAACGGTGGTCAAAATGCTGCCTCTGCCGAAATTCGCCGGTTTTTTTTCCTATCTCCGTTTTTTTATTTTTACCGGAGAACGGTTTGATGTCATCCATTTTCCCCGCCCCTCTCTTCACCCGCTTTTTTGGCTGTTGAAGATACTCGGAAAAACAAAAAAAATCGTCGTTACTTTTCACGGCGCGCCGGAGAATGACGATATTCCCGTTTATCAGACGCCGATGACGCGTTTTAACCGGCGTTTTATCGCTCTGTTTGCCAAGCGCTTTATTGACGTGGCGATTGTTGACGCGGATGTCGGAATCAGCCAGGTTGCCGGCTACTATCGCTTTCCCAAGAATGGAATCCGCCGCATTTATGCCGGCGTGGATCAAAATTTTCGTCCTCTGGCTGAAGAAGAGAAGCCGGCGGCCGAGCGCAAAATCGCGGAAAAGTACGGCATCAAAAAGCCCTATCTTCTGACGGTCGCGCGCCTTGACCCCCATAAAAACGTTCATCGGCTGGTTGAGTCGCTTGCGCTTATCCGTCGGAATAATCTCTCTCTTTCTTTGGTAATCGTCGGGGGGAAGCACGAGCCGGAATATTCAAAACTGGTTGAGGAAACGGTTTTGAGGCATAATTTGGGAAATAGCGTTCATTTCGCGCCTTTCGTTGAGGAAGAGGACTTGCCGGCGGTTTATTCGCTGGCCGAAGCATTTATCTTCATTTCTCTTTCCGAGGGATTCGGCTTGCCGATGCTTGAAGCGATGGGAGCGGGGACGCCGGTAATCGCATCGGGACTTTCGGTAATGCCGGAGATTGCCGGCGATGCCGCTTTATTTATTGATCCGTATGACGTGAACGCTATCGCCGCGGGAATTGAAAAATTGCTGGCGGATGATCGGTTGAAAAAGGAGCTGATTGAGCGCGGCCGGCGGCGGGCGCGGCAATTTAGTTGGAATAATTTTGTCGCCGCCCATATCGCGCTTTACAAAGAGATTTCCGGCCGATAGAATCTTACCTATGATTGATCCGCGTAAATTTCTGAAAAACCGAACGGTTCTCGTGACCGGCGGCGCCGGTTTTATAGGTTCCCATCTTTGCGACCATTTGATGAATTACGGCGCCAGAGTCGTTTGTTTTGACGACCTGTCCACCGGCAGTAAAAATTACGTTGATTCGCAACGCGGCAACAAGAAATTCTTTTTTATCAAAGGCGACGTTAATAAACTTACGGATATAAAAAAACCGTTCGCCAAGTTCAGGATTGACTACGTTTTTCATTACGCCGCCCTGGTCGGCGTTCAGCGGACCATTGAAGAGCCGCTTAAAGTTCTGGCGGATCTTGACGGCATTCGTTACATTCTGGATCTCAGCTATAAGAATAAAGTAAAAAAGCTGGTGTTCGCTTCGTCATCCGAGGTTTACGGCAATCAAGAACAAATGCCTCTTCACGAAGAGGAGTCGTATCTTGACATTCGTATGCCTTACGCAATGGTGAAGTCGGCGGGTGAAAATTACTTTCGTACCTATTGGGAGATGATGGGACTGCCGGTGACGATCTTGCGCTTCTTCAATGTTTACGGCCCGCGCCAAGAATCTTCGCGATACGGCTTTGTGGTCGGAGTTTTTATTTCGCAGGTGTTGCGCGATCGGCAGCCGACGATTTTTTACGACGGAAAGCAAACGCGCGATTTTATGTATATTGACGACAACGTTGAAGCGGCGATCGGGTCACTGCTGAACAAAAAGACGGACGGCGAAACGATTAATTTAGGAACGGGACGCGAAACGACTATACTGGAATTGGCGCAAAAAATCATTGCGCTATCGGGCAAGAAGCTGGCGCCATCCCTGCTTCACAAGAGAAATTTAGTTGAGATCAAGCGGCGCGTCGCGCACAACGACAAGATGATAAATTTGCTGGGTTACAAGCTGCGCGTTTCCCTGGAAGACGGCTTGCGTCTGACGCACGATTGGTATGCTCAAAATCCCCAATTCGTCAAAGATCGCGAACATTCAAGTTATTCATCCTATCGCAAGCAAAATTGGATTCCTAAGACAAAGCTTGTATGAGTCCCAGGGAAAAATTGGCTCTTTTCGGCGGACAGCCGACGCTGAAAAAACCGCTCGCGGCTTATAATTCCATCGGTTCGGAGGAGGAACGGGCGGCGCTTCGCGTGATGCGGGCGGCGCGAAAACGCGGCGAAGCGCTCTCCGGGTTTTTGGGCAGAGGCGGCGAAGGATTTTTGGGCGGTGCGGAGGTAAAAAAACTGGAAGAAAATTTCCGCAAGCGTTTTAAAGTAAAATACGCGATAAGTTTCAATTCCGCGACAACGGCGCTTCAGGCG